>NZ_JBIVJP010000001.1:459833-870089 GCF_044750285.1 Streptomyces sp. NPDC088812
CCGTCGGTCACTCCAGTCCGGGAGCCGAGGCGATCCGTCGGTCACTCCCCGGGAGTCGGAGGTCCGTCGGTCTCCCCCCTCGTGAGTCGAAGGTCCGTCGGTCACCCCTCGGGGGTCGAGGGGTCGGGCGGTGCGCCCCAGGGCATCTCCAGCACGGCCCGCAGTTCCGCGACGGACCGTTCGCCTATTCGCTCGGCCAGGACGCGCTCCAGGCTCTCCAGGACGCCCGTCGCCCGCTCATGGGCGCGCCGGCCCTTCGGTGTGCGGCGGATCAGCACCTGGCGCGCCGACGCGGGGTGCGGTGCCTGCTCCAGCAGGCCCATGGCGATCAGGGTGTGCGCGGTCTTGTGCGCGGTCTGCCGGGTGACCCCCATGCGCCGCGCCAGCTCGGACACCGTCGTGCCCCGCTCGTCCAGGGCGGCGAACAGCTGCAACTGGGTCGATGACACCTGCTCCGCTCCGGCCGCCTCCAGGGCCGCGAGCAGGGCGTCCTCCAACCATCTGCGTGCCTCGCCCAGCAGTTGCGGCAGGCTGCGGCGTCCGGCGTCCATGAGCTCCTCGGCATCGGAAGGGGAAGGGAAAACGTCAGCGAAGTCTTGCACATCCCCCGACTCGTATGTCAGCCTCACTGACATTCGAGCCGAATCGAGGAGACCCATGACCTTCGAGTACGCGACGCCCTACCGCCGTGCCTCGCAGATTCCCCCAGAGCCGGGCAAGCCGTACTTCATCGAGCGGGGCATGGGCGACCGTGCCCACCTGTTCACGGACCTGTTCACCGTCTACGCGGGCGGGGAGCAGACGGAGAACACGTTCAACTTCTTCACCTGTGAGGGCCCCAAGGGCGACATCATCCCGGCCCACTCCCACCCGGACACCTACGAGGTCTTCTTCATCACCGACGGCGCGGTGCGGCTGTTCGTGGAGGACCTGGAGGGCGAGCAGTACGAGAAGCTGCTGACGGCCGGCGACTTCGGTTTCGTCCCGAAGAACTGCCCGCACGCCTACCGCATCGAGCGCCACCACAGCCGGATCGTCGGTGTGGCCGCGGGCCCGGGCGGCACGTTCGAGCGGTTCTTCGAGAACCTCGGCACGCCCACCGAGGAGCTGGGCCTGCCCCAGAAGCCGTACGTCCCCGAGCCGCAGAAGTTCGGCACCGTGCCCCAGCGGTACGACGTGAACTTCCTCCCCGGCCACAAGTGGCGCACCCATGAGTCCTGAGCCGGACCTGCGGTCCCTGATCGCGGCGCCCCACCCCGACGAGGCCCCGCTGCCGCCCGCCGCGGTCCTCGCCGACGGCGTCCGCCTCCTGCGCGGGGTCCCCTACGCGGACGTGCCGGGTGTCCGCCCGCCGGAGCTGGACCTGTGGCTGCCGGCGGAACGCCCCGACGGGCGGCCCTCGCCCCTGGTGCTCTTCGTGCACGGCGGCGGCTGGCGCCGGGGCCGGCGCGAGGAGATGGGGTACCGGATGCGCCAGTGGGAGCCCGGCCCGTTCGCCAGGCTCGCCGCCGCCGGCCTGGCGGTCGCCTCCGTGGACTACCGGCTCAGCGGCGAGGCGGTCTTCCCCGCCCAGCTGGACGACCTGACCGGCGCCCTGCGCTGGCTCGTCCGGCGCGCCCCCGAACTCGGTACGGACACCGGCCGCACCGTGGTGTGGGGCGAGTCGGCCGGCGGGCACCTCGCCTCGATGCTCGCCCTGTCCGCGGACGCGCCGCCGGTGCACGGTGCCGTCGCCTGGTACGCGCCGAGCGACCTCACCCGGTACGGCGACGACCCCCGCACCCCCGAGGCGCTCCTGCTCGGCGGGGCCCCCGCCGACGTGCCCGACCGCGCGCGGGAGGCCAGTCCCGTCGCCCACGTCGGCCCGGACGCTCCGCCCTTCCTCCTGGTGCACGGCGAGAAGGACTCCATGGTCGACTGCGACCACAGCCGTCTGTTCGCCGCCCGCCTCGGTGAGGCAGGGGTCCCGGTGGAGCTGTGGACGGTCCCGGGCGCGGACCACGTCTGGTACGGGCTGTCCGACGACGAGGTCGAGGACGTCTTCGGCCGCACCCTGAGCTGGATCCAGCGGCTCGTCGGGTGAACCACGGCCCCGTCCACGCCCCGCCGGCGCCCGCCGGCACCGGGCGTGGACGGGGGACCACGACGCGCCCGCCCTCCCCCCGGAAGGCGCGGCGGGACCAGCCGGCCGCCGTCCGTGAGACGGGCGGAGCCGCGCAGCCGCCCGCGCGCGATTTCGTGCGGCTCCGTGCGGCTCCGCGCGACTCCGCGCGGGTCGGTCAGAGGCCGTAAGCCGCGGCGGGCAGCCCGCGCGGTGCCGACGGCATTCGCGTCCAGATCGTCTTACCGGTCGACGTGTAGCGCGTTCCCCAGTGATCGGTCATCTGCGCCACGAGGAACAGGCCCCTGCCCCCTTCGTCCTCCGTGGCGGCCCTGCGCAGGTGCGGGGAGGTGTGGCCACCGTCCGACACCTCGACGATCAGCCCCCGGTCCCTGATCAGCCGCAGGCGGACGGGGGTGCCGCCGTACCTGATCGCGTTGGTGACCAGTTCGCTGACGACGAGTTCGAGGACGGACGACGTCTCGTCCGGCAGGCCCCACCGGGCGAGCCGGTCCCGGGTCCATGACCGGGCTCGGGCCACCTCCTCCGAGTCGGCGGGGATGTCCCACGTCGCCACCAGGTCCTCGGCCAGCGCGTGAACGCGCACGAGCAGCAGTGCCGCGTCGTCCTCGGGCGACCGGGACAGCAGTGCACCGACGACACCCTCGCAGGCTTCTTCCAGAGAGCCGGACCCGACCTCGGCCAGCGTGTCGCACAGGGCACTGATGCCGGTGTCGATGTCCCGCCGCCGGCATTCGACGAGCCCGTTGGTGAAGAGAGCCGGCACGCTGCCCTCGGACAGGTCGAACTCGGTGCTCTCGAAGGGGAGGCCGCCCAGGCCCAGCGGTGGTCCGGAGGAAAGGTCCATGAACTCCGTGCGGCCGTCGGCCGTGACGAGTGCCGGGGGCGGATGACCTGCCCGCGCCATGACGCAGCGCCGGGAGACGGCGTCGTAGACGGCGTACAGGCAGGTCACGCGCAGCGCCCGGTCCTCGTCCGCGAGGTCCGCCGAGGGCGGTGCCCCGGCGCGGGCCACGAGGTCGTTGAGGCGGGCGAGCAGTTCGTCGGGCTCCAGGTCGAGTGCCGCCAGGGCGGCGACCGTGGTGCGCAGACGGCCCATGGTGGCCGCGGCCCCCAGACCGTGCCCCGCCACGTCCCCCACGACCAGTCCCACCCGGGCGCCGGAGAGCGGAATTACGTCGTACCAGTCCCCACCGACGCCGGCCGGTCCCGCCGCGGGCAGGTACGGTGCGCGATCTCCACCCCCGTCGGCCGGGGCAGACCGTGCGGCAGCAGGTCGCGTTGCAACGTCAGCGCGGTGGCGTGTTCGCGTGTGTAACGGCGCGCGTTGTCCAGGCACACCGCGGTGCGGGAGACCAGCTCCCCGGCGACCGCCATGTCATCGGTGTCGAAGGGATCGCGCGGCGCGGTCCGTACGAGGACGGCCACGCCGAGCACGACGCCCCGCGCCGTCAGCGGTACGACGAGCGCGCCGGTCGCGGGGTCGACGAGCGACGCGGCGCCCGACAGGCAGCGCAGGCGCGCGTCGTGCACGGCGTCCGCGACACCGCCTGCCGCCTCGTCGTGCGCGCGATGCGCCACTCGCCGCAGCTCCGGGGCGGTGCCGAGGCCGACGGAAGGCGGCTCCTGGCCGCTCAGCACGGGCTCCAGCACGTCCACGGTGATCGCGTCCGCGAACTCGGGAACGACCAGCCCCGCCAGGTCCTCGCCCGTACGCCGAACGTCCAGGGTCGTGCCGATGCCCCCGCTCGCCCGGCTCAGCAGGGACAGACGGCCCCGTGCCGCGTAGCGGTCGGTGATGTCGAGGCCGACCTCGCACACCCCGATCGTCCGTCCGGCGTCGTCGTGCAGACGGAAGTATCAGCCACAGGTCCCGGGGGAGCGGGCCGAGGCTGAGCGCGACCGGCAGGGCACGGCCGTCCCGGTGGCGTATCGACCGGATCCCGTACGCCCCGGTCGGGCCCGGTGCCTCCCGGCCGTCGACCGCGCGCGGCGTCGCTCGGGTGAGGTCCTCCCCGAGGACGTCGTCGGCGGTCCGCCCCAGCACCTCCTCCGGCCGGTACCCCAGAAGGGTCTCCGCTTCGGGGCTCCATCCGACGAACCGGAATCGGGCGTCCAGTACGGCCGTCGCCCGCCCGGTCAGGAGAGAGCCGGGTCCGAGACCGTGGGCAGGTCCTTGGCCGGGGCGGTGGGAGCTCGCGTGACCTGTCATCGCCGGCTCTCGAGTGTGATCGGAAGGCCCTCGACCAGTTCACTGTAATGCCGAGACGTCCGGTCTGCTCCGCGGACGGAGGTGGCCTCCTGGAACGGGCCGGTCACCAGCGCGTCGCCGTCCGCACGTCCGCCGTCCAGGAGGCCGCCCGGCCGGCCCGGAGTGCCCCACCGCCGGTGGCCGCGGACCGGCCACCGGCGGTTGCGGACCGGGCCGCCCGGCGGCCCGGGCGGCCCGTCAGCGGGGAACGGCGGCGGCGTCCGCCGGCGCGGTGTGCCGGGCGCCAGGGGCGGCGAGGGCCCCGGCGCCGAGGAGGGCGACCGCGGCCACGAGGGCCGTGCCGGACCAGCCGAGCGCGGAGAGCAGCGGGGCGGTGGCGGCCGTGCCCAGTGCGCCGACGGCGAAGTACAGCACCAGGTAGACGCCGGTGAGGCCGCCGGCGCGGTCGGGGTCGACGGCGACGATCCGGCTCTGGTTGGCCGCCTGGGCGGCGAAGCAGCCGGCGTCGAACAGGGCCAGCCCGAGCACGGTGACCACGGGGTGGTGCAGACCGGTGGCCAGCAGGGCCGTGCCGGCCGCCGCGACCGGCATCGACGCGGCCATGACCCGGTGCGGCGCGTACCGGTCGACCAGGCGCCCGGTGAACGGCAGCGCGACGAACCCCAGGAGTCCGGCCAGCCCGTACAGGCCGATGGCGGTGGCGTCGAGCGCGTAGGGCGGGCGCGCGAGCGCGAGGGCGAGGCCCACCCAGACGACGTTGAAGGCGAAGTACCACAGTCCGCCGGTGAGCACGGCGTGGCGCAGCGGGCGGTGACGGCGCAGCAGGGGAGCGAGTCCCGCGAGCGTCGCCAGGTAGCCGCCCCGCGCACGCGGGCGCTCGCGGGGCAGGAGCCGGACGGTGGCGAGCGCCCCGAGCAGGACGAGGCCGGCGAAGACCAGCAGCATGCGCCGCCAGCCGAGGAGGTCGGCGAGGGTGCCTCCGGCCCAGCGGCTCAGCAGGATGCCGGCGGACAGCCCGGTGGCGACGGTGGCCATGGCCGTGCCGCGCCGGCCGGGCGCGGCGTACCGGCCCGCGAGGGCACCGCACTGGGCCGCGACCCCGGCCGTCGCGCCGATGAGCAGGTAGGCGGTGAGCAGGACCGCGGCGTGCCGGGCGGTGGCGGCGAGGGTGAGGGCCCCGGCGAGGGCGCACAGCTGGACGCCGACCAGCCGGTGCGGGGCGACCCGGTCGGTGAGCGGCAGCAGCAGCGCGAACCCGGCCGTGCAGCCGAGGAGGGCGGCCGTCGGCACCAGCCCCGTCACCGCGGCCGACAGCCCGAGGTCGGCCGCCACGTCGGTCAGGGCGGGCTGGAGGGCGTAGTTGTTGGCGATCGCCGTCGCCGCCGTCGCGGCGAGCAGCAGGGTGCCGTGGCGGGGCAGGGCCTGGCCGCTCACGGCCGGTCGGCCTGCGCGCGGATGACCACGTACCGGCACTCGGCGTCGCCGTCGTTGGCGAAGGTGCACGGCGCGGGCTCGCCGAGTTCCACGGTGTCGCCGGGACCGAGCGCGTGCGCGGTGTCTCCCTCGTGGAAGGTCAGGCGGCCCTCCAGGACCCAGACGACCTGCCGGGCGAAGGCGAAGGAGGCCGCCGGGTAGGCCACGCGCGCCCCGGCGGGCAGCCGGATCTCCGCCGTCTCGGCGGGAAAGCCAGGGCCGGTGATCTGGCGCCGCCGGTAGCCGGTGCCGGGGTCGCGCCACTCGGCGGTGTCCTCGTGGCGGCGCACGCCCCCCGGCCCACCGGAGGCCGGCCGCGTCTCGCCCTCGGCGAGCGCCAGCAGGGAGGAGACGCTGAGCCGGAAGGCGGCGGACAGCTTGCCGAGCACGACGGCCGTGGGGCTGCTGTCGCCCCGCTCGATCCGGTTGATCATGGCCCGCGAGACACCGGAGGCCTCGGCCAGCTGGGTGAGGGTCCAGCCCCGCCGCTCCCGCTCGGCGCGGACACGGGCGGCGATCCGCTCCACCAGGGGATCTACTATGTTGGACATGGCGACAATATATGAGAAGGGCGAGGCGGTGCGGGTCCGCCGGGCGTCCGAAGCCGACGGTGAGGCCGTCCGCGCCATCCGCAACCACGCGGTGGCGACCTCCACGGCGCTGTGGACCCAGACCCAGCAGTCCCCGGCCGACGCGCGGGCCTGGCTCGCCCCTCACCTCGCGCGCGGCTCGGCGCTCGTGGCCGAGGCCGGCGGCCAGGTCGTCGGCTTCGCGGTCTACGGCCCCTGGCGCCCGCTCGACGGGTACCGCGACACCGTCGAGAACTCCGTCTACGTCCGTGCGGGCAGCCAGGGTCTGGGCATCGGCGGCGCGCTGCTGTCCGCGCTGATCGACGCGGCGCGCGACGCGGGCCACCACAGCATGATCGCCGGAATCGAGTCCGGCAACGCGCCGTCGGTCCGGCTGCACGAGCGGTTCGGCTTCACCGAGGTGGGCAGGGTGCCCGAGGCGGGCCGCAAGTTCGGGAAGTGGTTCGACCTCACGCTCATGCAACTGCTGCTGCGGGACTGAGGGCAGGGCTGTCCGCACCTCACGGGGGCTGGGGTACGGGGGCGTTCCGCCGGTCCGGGCGGCACGTACCATCGGGGCTACCCGTGAGTAAGTTCGTGCGTCCACCGGAGGAGCCCCGTGGCGGCCCGCATCTTCACCGTGACCCGCAGCATCCTGATCGACGTCCCGCCGCGGACGGCGTACGAGGCGGTCAGCCAACCGGCCGACATGGGCCGGTGGAGCCCGGAGAACCTCGGCACGTCGGAGCGGACGCCCAGGGAGCGGGCGGTGGCGGGGACCAGGTTCGAGGGCCGCAACAAACGGGGGCCGTTCCGCTGGACCACGCTGTGCACGGTGACGGCGGCCGACCCCGGGCGCCGGTTCGCGTTCCGGGTCCATGCCATCGGGCTGGACCGCCCCCGGCTGCGGGGACCGATCGCCACCTGGGAGTACCGGTTCGAGCCGGAGGGACAGGGGGTGCGGGTGACGGAGTCCTGGACGGACGACCGGCGGGCCTGGCCGACCGTGCTGGCCCACGCCTTCGACCGGGCGGTCACCGGCGGCCGCACCTTCGCCGACTTCCAGACCCGCAACATCGACGTCACCCTGCGCAACCTGAAGCGGGAACTCGAGGCGGCCGCCCGGCCGTGAGTCGGCCGTGAGGTGAACGGCGCGTCGGGCGGGCCCGCACCGGCTGGCGGGCCCGCACCGGCTGGACCGGCGCCGGTGGAGCGGCGGGCGGGCGCCCGTGGAGCGGCCGGTGGGCGGGCGCCCGTGGAGCGGCCGGTGGGTGCGGGTGGAGCGGCGGGCGGGCCGGTCAGCCGGTCAGCTTGGCGCGGACCGCGCCGGCGGTGGCCGCCGGACGGGCGGTGGCCCGCACCGACCGCCGCACCAGCCGGGCCTCGCGCCGGACCTCCCGCGCCGCGTGCCGTCCGCGCCACGCCAGGGACGGGTGGCCGGCGGTGTCAGCGGACGCGATCATCAGTCCGCCCAGCATCGAGGCGTTCTTCAGGAAGTGGATGCGCTGCTGGGCGCGCTCGTCGGCGTCCTCGATCTCCCAGAACCGGTGGGCCGCGAGGGTCGTGGGCACCAGGGTGGCGGCCAGGGCGAGCGCGGCCACCCGCGGGACGCGGCCGGTGGCGAGCAGCAGGCCTGCCGCCACCTGCGCCGCCCCGTTGAGCCGCACGACGTCCTCGGTGCGGTCGGGAAGCGCCGCCACCCGTTCGGTGACGGGCCGTACGACGGACTCGGCGGCCGGCGCAAGCTGCCCGGGCGCTCGCAGGGAGTGCAGGCCGCCCGAGACGAACATCGAGGCCAGCAGGGGGCGACCCAGCAGACGCAGCAGACTCATGGTCCTCTCCAGACAACGGTTGACCGGACACGGGACAGCGGCCCCCGGGTTCCCCGCCGGAGGGCGGCTCATGCGCAGGACGCGCCGTGCCCCGGCCGGCGATCGGACCGGACCCGCCGCGTGCTGACACGTCGGGGAGCCGTCATCAGGCCAGGGTGGGTGCCGGTCATCAGGACGGGTGGGTGTCGTCGCCAGGACACGGCGGGTGCCGTCGGCTGGGCTCGGCGGGTGCCGTCACCAGGACACGGCGGTGCCGTCGTCACCAGGACACGGCGGTGCCGTCGCCAGCAGGACACGGCGGTGCCGTCGCCGGCGGGACACGGCGGTGCCGTCGCCAGGACTCGGCGGGTGGCGTCAGATCGCGGCGTGTGCCGGGCGGGTCTCCCGGCCGCCGGGGTGGCGGTGGCGCCAGGTCCAGAAGACCGCGCACGACACCAGCGCCCATCCGGCCAGCACGAGGAACGGGAACGCGTGCTGGTACCCGGCGAAGTACACCGCCGTGTGCTGGGCGTTCACCGAGGCGCCGGGCGGCAGCCAGCGGCCGATCAGGCCCAGGGGTGAGGGGAGCAGGGGCCACGACACCGCACCGCCCGACGAGGGATTGCCCAGCAGGACCATCAGCCCCCAGGTCGGCAGCATCGCCCAGCGGCCCACCAGCGTGTTGAACATGGTGAAGACCATTCCGCTCGTGAACAGAGTGAACGCCAGGATCAGCCACGACTCGACGAACGGCAGGTCCAGCGCGCCCAGCAGCCAGTCCACGGTCGCGGCGATGGCGAACCCGCCCAGCAGCGCGTACAGGGCGGTGAAGGCGATGCGCTCGAACGGCGTGAGGGCCCGCGCGTGCACGCTCAGCTGGATCGCGCCGACGAAGCCGATGATCACGGCGGCGAGCGAGATGTAGAAGATCGCCAGCCCTCGCGGGTCGCCCTCCTGGAGGGGGTTGATGTCCTGGACGGTGACGGAGATCCCGGTCCGCCGGCCCACGGCGGGGGCCGTCTCGGCCAGCACCTCGGCGACCGAGGCCCCGGACGCCGCGGAGAGGTCGAGCGTCACCCGGTCGTCGTCCCGCACGTCGAGGATCGCGAAGACCCGTTGCTCCTCCACCGCCGTCCTGGCCTCGGCCGCCGTGTCGTAGACATGGACCTTCACCGCCGCGTTCAGCGACTCCTCCAGCCCGTCGAGGAACCGCCGGCCCACAGCGGCCTGCCCGTAGTCGCGGGTGACCGCGGTGGGGATGGAGCGCGGCGTCGGATCGGCCATGGAGTAGGTGTAGGAGCCGGCGAACAGGGCCGCGGCAGCCGTCAGGATCAGCACGAGCACCGCCGCGGGCAGCAGCGGTGACTCCTTGAGCCGGGCCCGCCGCTGCGCGGGCGTCGGTGACGTACCGTGACCGGGATGTGACGTATCGGACATACCGGTCACGTTAACCGTGCGGCACCCGCGGGTCACTCGGTCGCGGCGTGACCGATCCTCATCGCCTCGACCAGGCGCACCAGCGCCTTGAGGACCCACTCCCGGTCCTCCCCGAGACTCGCCAGCAGGGCGACCTCGGCGGCGAGCTGGCGGGGGAAGAGGTCGTCGACGGCCAGGGCGCCGGCCTCCGTGATGGTGACCAGGGCGGCACGGCGGTCGGCCGGGTGCGGCGTGCGGGTGACGAAGCCGCGTCTCTCCAGCTTGGCGAGGGTCTTGCTGACGCCCGCGCGGGACAGACCAAGGTCGGCGGCGAGGCGGCGGGCGATCAGCGGGTCGGTGGCATGGCGGAGCGGGACGAGCATGTCGACCTCGGGTGCCGTGAGGGGGGCACCCTCGTAGAGGGGCTCGACGGCTCGGTCGAGCAGGCCGGTGGCGCGTTTGAGGAGCGCCACCAGCTCCATCGGGGAGGTGTCCAGGTCCGGGTTGCCCCGGGCCCACTGGGTGCGGACTTCGGCAGGGGAGGGAGGCATGCGGCTCGGCCTTCCGGAATTGTTAACGGGTGAACTATCGGATACCTTTGTGGGCATGGTATCGCCGCCCTCGACCCGACAGCCCGCCTCGCACCGCTCCACGGAGGCCGACCCGACCGTCCCCGCTCCGCTGCCCCGGCGGGCCGCCGTCGCCCTGGTCGCCGTGCTGGGCGCCCTCACCGCGGTCGCCCCGCTCGCGACCGACATGTACGTCCCCGGCTTCCCCGCCATGGGGGAGGCGCTCGGTACGAGCTCGTCGGCGGTGCAGCTGACGATGACCGCCTTCCTGGCCGGCCTGGTCGTCGGCCAGTTGCTGATCGGCCCGCTGAGCGACGGGCTGGGGCGGCGCCGGCTGCTGCTGTCCGGAGCCGCCGGGTTCGTCCTCTTCTCCGTCGTCTGCGCCGTCGCGCCGGACGTCACCGTGCTCACCGGCGCCCGCTTCCTCCAGGGCGTGGCCGGAGCGGCCGGGATGGTACTGGCCCGGGCCGTGCTCACCGACCGTTTCCACGGTGCCGAACTCCCGCGCTACTTCGCGGTCCTCTCCCAGGTCATGGGCGTGGCCCCGGTCGCCGCTCCGGTCCTCGGCGGGGTGGTCCTCGGCCTCTCCACCTGGCGCGCCGTGTTCGCCGTGCTCGCCGTGCTGGGCGCCCTGCTGCTGTTCGCCGTGGTGCGCGCCGTCCCCGAGTCCCTGCCGCCGGAGCGGCGCCACGGCGGCGGCTTCACGAGCACCTTCCGCGCCATGGGCGCGCTGCTCGGCCGCCGCTCCTTCATGGGCTACGTCCTCGTCATCGCCTTCGTGTCGGCGGCGCTGTTCGCCTACATCAGCGGCTCCAGCTTCGTCTTCGAGAGCCTCCACGGGGTCTCCGCGACGACGTACTCCCTGATCTTCGCCACCAACGCGGTGGGCATGCTGCTCAGCGGTGCCGTCTTCTCCCGCCTTGCGGGAAGGCTGCGGCTCAACACCCTCCTCTCGGCCGGTGTCGGTGTCTGCCTGCTGGGCGCGCTGGCCCAGGTCCTGCTGGTCGTGACCGTCGGAGAGACCCTCGCCGGCACATGGATCACCCTGTTCGTGACCGCCGCCGGCATCGGCCTGGTCTTCCCGGCCGGCATGAGCATCGGCCAGGCGGTGGGCCGGTCGGCCCCGGGCGCGGCTTCCGCGCTCCTGGGCGGGCTCCAGTTCCTCTTCGGAGCGCTGGCCTCCCCCCTCGTCGGTCTGTTCGGGGAGCACAGCTCCCTCCCGATGGCACTGGTCATGCTGATCGCCGTGGCCGCCGCCGCGGCCGCCCTGGCCGGTCTCGCCCGGCCCTGGGAGGGGCACGGCGAACCGGACGACTCGGTGATCCGGGCCGCCGGCGGCCCGCGCCGGCACGCGGGCTGACCGACACGCGCGGACAGCGCCCCGGGACGACGGGGAGGGGCCTCCGTCCGGCCGCACGGCTGGGGAGCGGCACTCGTCGGCAGGCCCGTCGGCGAGTGCCGCTCCCCAGCCGCTGTGCGGGACGCTGACCGGGTGGGACGGGGACCGGGACAGGGACGGTGAAGAGGGCGCCCGGGCGACGGTGGCCCGTGCGCCGGTGGGCGGAGCCGCACACCGCGCGGGACCCGCTCGTGTCGTGGGCCGCGTTCGGTGATCCACTCGCCGGAGCCGGAGCCGGAGCCGGAGCCGGAGCCGGAGCCGGAGCCGGGGTGCAGGTCGGCGCCGAGTGCCTACGGGCGTCCGGTCCGTACGTACTGGTCGGGGACGGGCCTCCGCTCCTCCGGTGCAGCCGGCCGGGACGGGCGGGTGCCGGGGAGGGGACGAACGGCGTGGACGAGGGAGGAGAGCCGGAGAGAGCCGGAGAGGGAGCCGCCTTCGGAGCCGACCGGCCGCCGCGGGTGGCGCGATGCCGCCGCGGTGCCGCGGTGCCGCGTGCGGCTGCGGCTGCGGATGCTTCGGCGCGGCCGAGGTGCCGTGGAGCCTCAGCGGCTCCGGATGGCGGTGGTGGCGAAGAACCCGGTGGCGGCGGCGGTGATGAGGGCGCAGACGGAGAACAGAAGCGTGCGTCGCATGGAGAAACCTTTCCTGATGATGACGGATGGGTCCTGCACAACGTCGGTCGGGCCGAAGTCGGTGCGCCGGCCGGCCGACGCCACCCGGACGGACGCGACCGTGCGGGGACGGGTGCGCGTGCACGCGTGTTCGTCGGGCGGCCGTACGCCGGCGATCGCGTACGGGTGAATACGGGCTGATCGCCCCGACCCGGCGACGTGCTCCCGGCACTCTGCTGACCGGCGGTGGGGGAACGCGCGAGGCGGACGGAGGGCGCCGTGACGGTCATGAGGAGCACGTGTGACTGACGAACGGGCCGGCGGCGCTCCGGCCGGCCGGGCGGTCCCCGGTCCCCGCCCTGGCGCGGACGGCGAGGGCGGGGACGGCGAAGGCCGGGGCGGGCGGGCGAAGGCCCCGCGGCACGTCGCCTGCGTGATGGACGGCAACGGCCGCTGGGCGGCACAGCGATCCCTGCCCCGGACGTCGGGCCACCGCGCGGCGGAGAGGACGGTGATCGACGTCATCGAGGCGGCGCGCGCGGCCGGCGTGGAGTGGCTGACCTTGTACGCCTTCTCCACCGAGAACTGGCGCCGCCCCGGCCACGAGGTCGACTACCTGATGCGGCTGGTGCGCCGCGTGGTGCGCAAACACGCTCCGCTGCTGCACGCGCGGGGAATCCGCTGCCGCTTCCTGGGCGTCGCCGACCCCCGTATCCCGGCGCCGCTGACCCGGGACTTCGCGGACCTGGCGACCCTGACCGGCGGGAACCGGGGGATGACCCTGACCGTCGCGTTCGATCACGGCGGACGCGGTGACATCGTCGAGGCGGCACGCGCGCTCATCCGGCGCGGCGTGCCGGCCGACGACGTGACCGAGGACAGCTTCGCCGCCCACCTCCCCCTCCCCGACACACCGGACGTCGACCTCGTCATCCGGACCTCCGGTGAACAGCGCATCTCCAACTTCATGCTGTGGCACGTCGCCTACGCCGAATGGATCTTCCCGGAGGTCCTCTGGCCCGACTTCCGGGCGACGGACTTCCTGGAGTGTCTGCGGACCTACCAGCGGCGACGGCGCCGTTTCGGCGGCGTGGCGCCGCAGGTGAACCAGGAACCCCGACCGTGAACGGAGAGGCCATGACCGACCGCACGACGACCGGCGACCCCGACGACGACGCCACCCCCCGCAGCGAGTCCCCCCGCAGTGAGTCCCACAGCAATGAGTCCCACAGCAATGAGTCCCACGACGAGGGCTCCCGCGGCGCCGGTTTACCGCTGTTCGGCCCGGGCTCGCAGTTCCACGAGTTCTTCGACGACCCGCGCTGGGCGCTGGCGGTGGTCCGGGCGACGGTGCTGGAGGCCGCCCACCCGCAGGTCGGCGCGGCCCTGATGGACAGTTCGACGTTCGTGACGCATCCGTGGCGGCGGTTGCGCAACACCCTGCTCAGCCTCCAGCGCATGTTCGGCGCCGAGGAGGACGTCCGGCAGCGGGAGGCGGCACGGCTCAACCGGCTGCACGCCCGGCTGAACGGCGTCGACGAGCAGAACCGGCCCTACGACGCCCTGGACCCCGGGGCCCGCGCCTGGGTGGTGGCCACGCTCTTCGAAAGCACCGTCACCATGTGCCGGTTGAGCGGGCAGCCCCTCGAACAGGCCACCATGGAACGGCTCTACACCGAGTTCCGGGCGTTCCACGCGGCCCTCGGCGACGATCCCGGCCGACTGCCCGCCACCGTACGCGAGTTCTGGCCGTACTACGACCGGGTCGTCGAGGAGGAGCTGGAGAACACGGAGGCCCTGCGCATCATCCTCTACCGGCTCTTCGACCACCTCCCGGCGCCGCCCCTGCTGGGCAACCTGCCCACGCTCTGGGCGGCCGGCCGTGCGCTCGCCGGCCCCGTGATCGGCGCCATCACCGTGGCGTCCCTCCCGGAGTCCTTCCGCCGCCGGGCGGGGCTGCCCGAGATCCCCGGCGCCCGGACCCTCACCCAGGGCGCCTACCTGACGGTCGGCCTGGCGCGCTTCCTCCCCGACGGCTGGCTCCAGGTCCGAGCCGTGTCCGACCTGCTCTCGCTCTCGCCCGACAGCGACGATCCCCGGGCCAGGACCCTGGCGGCCCTGGGCGAGCGGATGAAACGGGCCGGCGCCCTGCTCAGGCTGATCACGCCCCTCACCGATCCCGCCGATCCCGCCGATCCGGCCGATCCGGCCGATCCCGCCGATCCGGCCGATCCCGCCGATCCGGCCGATCCGGCCGAGGACGGCGGACCCGCGCGGCGCACCGCCGAGGAGTTCTTCGACGAGGTGCTCGACCAGACCGGGGACGGCTACCTGGACTGGCCCGACCTGGCGGCCATGGCCCGCGAGATCTCCGGCCGCCTCGACCTGGACGAACCGGAGGAGACCAGGCTCTACGACGCGTACGCCGACTGGTGGCGGGAGCTCCAGGCGGCACTCGACGGCGACGGCGACGGCCGCGTCAGCCGCCACGAGTACGCGGCCGCCGTTCCGTCCCTCGCCGGTCCCGCCCTGATCAGGGTCGCCGAGGTCCTCTTCGACGTGACGGACGCGGACGGCAACCTGTCCATCGACGCCGACGAGTACCGCGCCCTGTTCCGTACCGCGTTCCGGCGCGAGATGACCGACGCCGACGGCACGTACGCGCGGGGCGCGTTCGTCCAGGACTTCCTCTCCTTCATGTCCGGCCGGCGGCGCTCGACCGATTACGACCCGCTGCTGGCCGAGGCCTGAACCCCGGTGCGGCCGGGCGCCCGGCCGCACCGACAGGATGCCGCCCTCCCGCGCGACGACGCGGAGGGCGGCTCGCATGGGCGGCTCCACAGCCGGCTCGGTGACCGGCTCGGTGACTGGCTTGGTGACCGGTTCGGTGACCGGCTTGGTGACCGGTTCGGCGGCGGCCGGCCCGGCGTCTCCGGTCCGTCGTGACGGCTTCCGACGGACCGTAACTCCTGTGTCGCCCCCCGCTTTTCACTCCCGACCCGACGAATGTGACCGCTCCCATTGCGGTGACCGGTCCGGTACGGCGACCCTCTCCTCGCACGATTTTCCGAATAACTGTTATCCAGGGCTTCCTTCGGGATCTCCCCCTGTGACGGACAGCACCGTTCGGCGTCGACGACAGGGAAGCTGCAATGAGTACACGGCACGAGGTGGGGACGGCGGCACTGGTGACCGCCGCCCGAGCGGGTGACACACAGGCCCAGGACGCCCTGGTCGGGATCCATCTGCCGCTGGTCTACAACGTCGTGGGCCGGGCCCTGAACGGGTCGGTGGACGTCGACGACGTGGTGCAGGACACCTTGCTGCGGGCCCTCGGCTCACTGCACGACCTCCGCGACCCGGCCAGCTTCCGGTCCTGGCTGGTGGCCATCACCATGAACCAGGTCCGGGTGTACTGGCGGGACCGGCAGTCCGCCCCGGGCCCCGTCGAGCAGGCCTTCGACGTCGCCGATCCGGGCGCGGACTTCGTGGACCTGACCATGGTGCAGCTCCAGTTGTCGGGCCAGCGCCAGGAGACCGCGAGGGCGACGCGCTGGCTGGAGCCCGACGACCGGGGGCTGCTGTCCCTGTGGTGGCTGGAGTGCGCGGGCGAGCTGAGCCGGACGGAGGTCGCCGCGGCCCTGGGGCTGTCCCCGCAGCACACGGCGGTCCGCGTGCAGCGGATGAAGGCCCAGTTGGAGGCGGCACGCGTGGTGGTGCGGGCACTCGACGCGCAGCCGCCGTGCGAGGAACTGCGCGGCGTGCTCGCCGACTGGGACGGAGTTCCCTCCTCGCTGTGGCGCAAGCGGACGGCCCGGCACGCTCGGGGCTGTGTCCGCTGCTCCGGTCTGTGGAACGGCTTGATGCCCGCGGAGGGGTTGCTGGCCGGCTTGGCGCTGGTGGCGGTCTCGCCCGCGCTGCTGGCGAGGTTCGGCTCCGGCTCCGGTTCCGTCGCGCTCGCCGCGACGGCTTCGGCGTCCCGGCTCGGGGACGACGGGTCCGGCGCCGACGACAGGTCCGGTGCCGACGACGAGTCCGGGGCCGGCGGTGCGGACGGCGCCGACGAGGCGGTGCGGCTGGGTGGCCACCGCGGCCCGGGCCGGCAGGGTCCGTCCCGCGGTGCGGCCCGCCGTCGGCGGCGCACCAGACGGCGCGTGATCGGCGCGGCCGTCGTGGTGGTGTGCGTGGCCGGCGGCGGCCTGTACCACGTCGTCACACGGCCGGAATCCGGGGCCGGGGGAACGACCGCGGCCCAGGTCGCCGACGATTCCCGGGTCACGGGACGGCCGACCCCCGACACCGCCCGGGAGAGCTCCGCGTCCGCTTCCCCGTCCCCATCCGCGTCCGCGTCCCCGACGTCGTCGCCGTCGGCATCGGCGTCGCGGAGCGCGAGTGCCTCCCCGAGTCCTCGCCCCTCCACTCGTACGACGGCTGCGAAGGAAGCGACGACGACGCAGCGGCCGGCGTCGAGCACACCGGAGGCCGAGACGGCCGCCACCGGCACCGCGGCCCAGGTGATCGCCCTGGTCAACGAGGAACGAGCGGCCGCCGGTTGCGACCCCGTCAGCGAGAACTCCAAGCTGCGCGCGGCCGCCCAGGGCCACTCCGACGACATGGCCGCCCGCGACTTCTTCGACCACACCAACCCCGACGGGGACGGTCCCGGCGAGCGGATCACGGCCGCGGGCTACCGATGGGCCACGTACGGGGAGAACATAGCCATGGGCCAGCAGACCGCCGAAGCGGTGATGACCTCCTGGATGAACAGCGAGGGCCACCGCGCGAACATCCTCAACTGCGCCTTCGAGGAGATAGGCGTGGGCATCCACGAGGACGGCGGTGGCCCGTGGTGGACCCAGGCCTTCGGCACCCGGCTCTGACGCGAGCGGACGGTCTCGCGCCCGGTAGGAGCACTTCGGTCAGCCATGTTGACTCCACTGCCTGGTGACTGCACATTACTTATCGGTAGAACCATGCGGTAACCGACCATCAGGCACTACAGGCACTACAGGCACTACAGGGACTACAGGCACTTCACGTACGTCACGCCCTTCCCGCATTCCTCTCACGGCCGCGCACGCGTGGGCTCCCGCGCACGCGCGGCCGTCGGCACCCTCCTCCGCTCCGAGCCGCCGAACCTCGTGACCAGTACGCCCGCAGGCGTCCCCATGGCCGGCCGTGTGCCCGCCCGCCCAGCGTCCGCACTCCCGAGAATCGAGAGCACATGCCGAAGCACGCTCCCCGTCATGTCATGATCGCGTCAGCAGCTGCCGCCGGCGCGCTGGCCCTCACCCTCACCGGCGCCCAGGCGCAAGCCGCCACGCCCCTGGACTACGTCGCCCTCGGCGACAGCTACAGCGCCGGTTCCGGTGTCCTCCCCATCGACACCTCCAACCTGCTCTGTCTGCGCTCCACGGTGAACTACCCCCACGTCATCGCCTCCAGAACGGGCGCCCACCTCAAGGACGTGACCTGCGGCGCCGCCGAGACCAAGCACTTCACCCAGGCCCAGTACCCGGGTGTCGCCCCCCAGGTGAACGCCCTCGACGCGGGCACCGACCTGGTGACGCTGACGATCGGGGGCAACGACAACGGCACCTTCATCAACGCCGTGACGGCCTGCGCCACCGCGGGCGTCCTCAGCGGGGGCAAGGGCAGCCCCTGCGAGGACGCCAACGGCACGACCTTCGACGACCAGATCGACACGAACACCTATCCCGCGCTCAAGGCCGCCCTCGCAAGCGTGCGCGCCAAGGCGCCGAACGCGCGCGTCGCGGTCCTGGGCTATCCGTGGATCATGCCGGCCACCGCCGCCCCCTCGTGCTTCGCCAAGCTGCCGGTCGCCTCCGGCGACGTGCCTTATCTGCGCGCCCTCCAGGACCACCTCAACGCGGTCGTCCAGCGGGCCGCCGAGGAGGCGGGCGCCGTCTACGTGGACTTCGCCCGGTCCTCCGACGGCCACGACGCCTGCGCCGCCGCCGGCACCCGGTGGATCGAACCCCTGCTCTTCGGCACCAGCGTCGTTCCCGTCCACCCCAACGCGTTCGGGGAGAAGCGCATGGCCGAGGAGGCGATCGCGGTCCTCGGTCTCGGCTGACCGGCGACCACCCGGCGGCCCGGTCCCGTCGTACGTCCCGGGCGCCCCGCGACGGCGCCCGGGACGGCGGGCCCGGCCGGCGCGCCGTGGTCAGTACACGGCCTCCGGCTTCTCGTAGGGCGTCCACCAGCTGGTCAGCCCCCACACGCCCAGGGCGAGCACCGCGACGCCGGCCACGGCCGCCGCCCACGGGCGCTCGCACCACCGCAGGGTCAGTAGCCAGGTGACGAGCGGCAGCAGGGCCCCGCCCAGGGCGATCAGGGGGAGGTCGACGTAGAGGACGCTCAGATCACGGTGCATGTCCTCGAACCCGCCGTCGATGTTGACCCGCGCCTTCGGCGCCCAGGCCAGCACCGCGACCGCGGCGCCCAGCGCCGCCAGCAGGACGGCGGCACATCCCTTGCTCTCTTCCCTCATGATCGTGTCTGACGCGCCGCCTCCCACCACGGTTCCCGACCGCTCTCCTGGCCCGACCCGGCGCGACCTGGGCCGGCCGGGCCGGCCGGAGGTGCTCACCGGGCCGGAGGGCCGCGACCCCGTCCCTCGCCGACGGCGGATCAGTCCTCGCCCAGGTACGCCCTGCGCACGCTGTCGTCGTGCAGCAGGTCCGCACCGGTGCCCGACAGGACGATCCGGCCGGTCTCCATGACATGGCCCTGGTCGGCGAGGGCGAGGGCGGCCCGGGCGTTCTGCTCGACGAGGAGGATCGTCGTCCCGGCCGCCTTCAGCTCCGCGACCGTGGCCATGATCTTCTTCATCATCAGCGGGGACAGGCCCATCGACGGCTCGTCGAGCATCAGCAAGCGCGGCCGGCACATCAGCGCCCGCCCCATGGCGAGCATCTGCTGCTCACCGCCCGAGAGCGTGCCCGCCGGCTGGTCCCGGCGCTCGCGCAGCCGCTCGAAGAGGGTGTGGACCCGCTCCAGGTCGTCCGCGACGGCGGGGTCGTTCTTGCGCAGGTAGGCGCCGAGCAGCAGGTTCTCCCCCACCGTCAGCCGGGGGAAGATGTGCCGCCCCTCGGGGGAGTGCGCCAGCCCGAGCGCCACGACGCGGTGCGCGGGCATGCCGGTCAGGTCCCGACCGGCGAACCGCACCCGCCCCGCCGAGGGCGTCAGCAGCCCGCTGAGGGTGTGCAACGTGGTGGTCTTCCCGGCGCCGTTGACGCCGATCAGCGTCACCACCTGGCCCTCCTCCACGGTGAAGGAGACGCCCTTGACGGCCTCCACCTTCCCGTAGGCGACCCGCAGGTCCTCCACTTCCAGCAGGGCGCTCATACGGTCCTCTCCCGGTCGGTGCCGACGGGGTCGGCGTTGTCGGGCGCGCCGAGATAGGCCTCCACGACCCGTGCGTCGGCCTGTACGTCCGCGGGGGCGCCCTCGGTGAGCTTGGCGCCCTGCACGAGGACCGCCACCCGGTCGCACAGGTTCATGATGAAGCGCATGTCGTGCTCGATGACCAGGACCGCGATGCCCAGGTCCCGGACGGCGCGCACCAGCGCCTCGGTCTCCCGGGTCTCCCGGGGGTTCATGCCCGCCGTGGGCTCGTCCAGCAGCAGCAGCTTCGGTTCGCTGGCCAGCGCCCGGGCGATCTCCAGCCGCCGCTGGGCGCCGTAGGGCAGGTTGCGGGCGAGCAGCGGGGCCTCGTCGGGCAGGCCGACGAACTCCAGCAGCTCCCGGGCGCGTTCGCGGGACTCCCGCTCCTCACGCCGGTAGCGCGGGCCCCGGCCGAGGGCGGCCAGGACACCGGCCCGGGTGCGGGTGTGGCGGCCGACGATCACGTTCTCCAGCGCCGACATGTTCGCGAACAGCCGGATGTTCTGGAAGGTACGGGCCACCCCGGCCCGGGTCACCCTGGCCGGCCTCGGCGGCAGGACGGCGCCGTCGAGCCGCACCTCGCCCTCGGTGGGGACGTACAGGCCGGTCAGACAGTTGAAGAAGGTGGTCTTGCCGGCGCCGTTGGGGCCGATCAGGCCGACGATCTCGTTCGGCCCGACGGTCAGTCCCACGCCGTCGACGGCGGTCAGGCCGCCGAACCGCATGGTGACCCCGCGGGCTTCCAGGACGGGTACGGGTGTGGCGGTCATACGGCGTTCGCCTCCGCTGCGGCCGACCGCGCCTCGGCGCGCGCCGCCTGTTCGTGGTGGAACTCCAGCTGGTGCCTGCGGTCGGGGACCAGCCCCTCGGGCCGGAACCGCATCATGAGGACCAGCGCCAGGCCGAACAGCATCATCTGGTACTTGCTGAAGAACTCGAACTTCGCCGGGATCAGATAGAGCAGGGCCGCGCCGACCAGCGGACCGGAGACCGTGCCCATGCCGCCGAGGACCACCGCGGCCAGCAGGAAGGCCGAGTTGGGCGGGGCGGTGTCGGCGAACTTGTAGTTGTCCGGCACGGCGTTGGTCTGCAGGTGTGCCATCACCGTGCCGGCCAGTCCGGCCAGCGAGGCGCCGAGACCGAAGGCGAGCAGCTTGTACCGGAAGCCCTCGATGCCCATCGCGGTGGCGGCCTTCTCGTCCTCGCGCAACGCGATCCAGGCCCGCCCGATCCGGGAGTCGCCCATCCGCGCGTAGACGAACACCACCAGCGCGACCACCGCCAGCAGCAGCACGTAGTAGTTGGCGAACCGGCCGAACTGGACGCCGAGGACGGTGTGCGGCTCACCCAGGTCGAAGCCGAACAGCCGCAGGTTCGGCACCGAGTTGATGCCGTTGGGGCCGCCTGTGACCAGCGGTCCGGACGTGCCGTCGAGGTTGTTGACGGTGATGCGGAAGATCTCGCCGAAGCCGAGGGTGACGATGGCGAGGTAGTCGCCGTGCAGCCGCAGCGTCGGAGCGCCGATGACCAGGCCCGCCACCAGCGAGACGGCCATGCCGAGCAACGCCGTCGCCCAGAACGGCCACGGCCCGACGTCGAGCGTGGAGAACGTCGACCCGGACACCAGGGCGGCGGTGTAGGCGCCGGTGCCGAGGAAGGCCACGTACCCCAGGTCGAGCAGCCCCACCAGGCCGACGACGATGTTCAGACCGAGCGCGACGGTCGCGAAGACGAGGATGTTGTCGGCGATCGCCGTGTACTGCTCGCCGGTCTGGGTGAAGGGGAAGACCAGCGCGGCGGCGAACGCGGCCACCGCGACGGCGGTGCGGTTGCGGGCGTTCATCGCCGTGATCCGGCGGGTCAGCCCGGCCGCGGCCAGGGCACGGGCGCCGAACCCGGCGGCCGGCAGGAACGCCAGGAAGTCCTGTGCCGACTCGGTCGTGATGCCGTACGCCAGCACGGACATCGCGGCCAGGAACACCACGGTGATGACGGCGACCTCGAGCGGCCGGGCCAGCGGACGGTCCGGACGCGGGTCCGGGGCGGTGTCGTCGGGCAGGGCGTGCGCGCCGGCCGCGAGGAGCAGCACGCCGACGCCGGCCAGCCAGTCGCCCGGTTCCAGGTTGACCGCTCCGCCGAGGGTGACGGCGATGGCGACCACGGTGACCCAGGTCGCGGTGAGCGCGGCCAGGGCGGCGGCGCGCAGCGCCCGCACCGCGCCGGCCGGCGCCACCCGCCGGGCGCCGGGCGCCCGCAGGACGGCGGCCGCGAACACCGCGGCGGCCACCCCGCACACCAGGGTGACGACCTGGCTGCCGCCGGGACACCCGGTGAGCGTCAGGTTGCCGGGGTAGGCGGAGGTCCAGGTCCAGGGCAGGAAGGGGGCCACGACCGTCAGGGCCGCGCCGAGCACGGTCAGCACCCGGGCGACGGGGACGGGGATGCGGAAGGGGACAGCGGGTGTCTGCTTCGTCGTCTTCATCGTCGTCGGCTCCTCACGCCCGGTCCGCCACGCGTTCGCCGAGCAGGCCCTGTGGTCGCACCAGCAGCACCAGGATCAGGATCACGAAGGCCCACACGTCCTTCCACACCGAGCCGCCGAACATGTCCAGCGCGGGCAGGTGCGGCAGCGCGCCGGAGGCCAGCGACTCGGCGACGCCGAGCACCACACCGCCGAGCATCGCGCCCTGGATGTTGCCGATGCCGCCCAGCACCGCGGCGGTGAAGCCCTTCAGGCCGGCGATGAAACCCATGTTGTAGGAGACCGTGCCGAGCCTGAGGCCCTGGGTCAGGCAGGCCACGGCGGCCAGCGCGGCCCCCACCGCGAACGCGATCACGATGATCCGGTCGGTGTCGATGCCCATCAGCCGCGCCGTCTTCGGGTCCTGCGCGGTCGCCTGCATCGCCCGCCCGGTGCGGGTCCGCCGGACGAACCAGGTCAGTCCGACCATCGCCGCCGCGGCCACCACGACCGTGAGGACCGCCGCGTACGACACGCTGACCGAGCCGATGTGCAGCGGTTCGCCGGGCAGTTGGGGGAAGGGCACGGGGGCGCTGACGCCCATCGACCTGCCGGGCCGGGTGAAGAAGTTGAACACGATCTGCTGGAGGAGGAGCGACAGGCCGATCGCGGTGATCAGCGGGGCGAGGCGGGGCGCGGTGCGCAGCGGCCGGTAGGCGAGCCGTTCGGCGGCCACCGCTGCGGAGACGGAGACGAGCACGCCGGCGAGCAGCATCACCGGCAGCGCCGCCCACAGCGGGATCTCGTGCAGCGCCGGTACCCACACGTAGACGAAGAGGGCGCCGAAACCGCCGAGCATGAAGATCTCGCCGTGCGCGAAGTTGATGATCTGGAGGATGCCGTAGACCATCGTGTAGCCCACGGCGATCAGGCCGTACATGGTGCCGAGGACGATGCCGTCGGTCAGCAGCTGGAGGAGGTCGGGGAGGGTCACCTCGGGCCCTTCGGTGGTGCGGCCGGGGAGGGCGGACCGGTTCCGGCCCGGTCGATCGGGCGGGCGCCGCGGGGCGCGGCCGGGCGGGTGCGGAACCGGTCCTCGGGTCAGGTCAGTCCTTGACGGTGACGACGTCGATGCCGTTGACCCACGTGCCGTCCTGGACGCCGTTGACGCTGATGACCTGGTTGACGCTGTCGCCGTACTCGTCGAAGCCGACCTTGCGGGTGGCGCCGTCGAAGGTGACGTCCTGGAGGGCGTCGACGACCTTCGGCCGCAGCTCCGTGACCTTGCCGGCCTTGCCGCCGTTCCCCTCCACCGCGGCCTTCACGGCCTGGACGAGCGCGGTGGTGGCGTCGTACACGTAGGCGCCGAAGACGCCGTAGGGCTGCTCGTAACCGGCCGCCTCGTAAGCGGAGATGAAGTCCTTCGCCGAGTCCAGCTTGTCGATCGGGGCCCCGTCGGAGTGCGCGTAGGTGCCGTTCGCGGCCGCGGCGCCGGCGATCGACACCAGCTCGTCGTCCTTCACCGCGTCGCCGCCGCCCAGCGGGCCGTCGAAGCCGGCCGCGACCAGCTGCTTCTTCAGCGAGCCGGCCTGCGGGTACTCGCCCCCGTAGAACACGCCCTGCGCGCCCGAGGACTTGACGCTGTTGACGACCGCGGCGTAGTCGGACTCGTCGGGGTTGAGCGACTGGTGGACGACGACCTTGCCGCCGAGCTTCTCGTACGCGTCGGTGAAGCTGTCCACGATGCCGACGCCGTAGGTCTTCTTGTCGTCGACCGTCGCCAGCTTCTCGACCTTCAGGTCGTCGAAGAAGTACTCCGCCATCACCGGGGCGGCGACCGCGTCGGTGCTGATGGTGCGGAAGTAGTTGTCGTACTCGCGCCGGGGGGCCGTCTCGTAGTCGGCGCCCTGGGTGAGCGCCGCGGCCGTGTTGGCGCCGGAGATCTGCGCCATCCCCGCGTCGCGCAGGGTGGACACCATGGCCGCGGAGACGGAGGAGTTGTAGGCGCCCACCACGCCGATCACGCTCTCGTCGGCGACGAACGCCGCCGCGTTCTGCTGGCCGATGTTCGGCGTCGCCTGGTCGTCCTTGGCGACCAGCTCGAACGTGACACCGGGCACGGTCTTGTCCTGATTGGCCTTCTTCACCGCCAGCTCCGCCGAGTTCTTCATGCCCAGGCCGACGGCTGCGAGGTCCTTCGACAGCGGCGCGTCGAACCCGATGGTGACGGTCGTGGTGCCGTCGCCGGACGCGCCGCCCCCGGTCCCCTCGTCACGGGAGCCGCAGGCGGCGAGCAGGAGCGCCGAGGCCAGGACGGACGCGGCGACGGCGACCGGACGACGGCGCCCGGCCCTTCGGGTGGTGCTGGTGGTGTGGGACGTACGGACGTGGTGCACAGGTTCCTCCCCGGACGGATCCGCATGCCGCAGCCGAGACGGGCCGCCGTACGGCGGGGCGGGCTGGGCTTCGCGCAGTGGCTGAAACCTAGATCCGCGGCGACGCCCCGCCGCTTGTCCTGGCGGCAGATTTCCGGGGCCGCCGATTGTCCGGCAGGACAACGGGCGGTAGCACCCGCGTCAGGTGGCAAGTCGGTTGCCATTGAAATGAGTTGACTGATCATCAGGGCCGGGTACGGGCGTCCTGGTACGTCGCCACCTCGCGGCCCGGGTCGTGCGCGACGACGTCCAGGATGCGGTCCGCCTCGGCGCGGGCGGCCGGGGCGTCGGCCAGCCGCCTCGGCGGGGACACCGCCGCCTGCACCGGGGTGCCCAGATGCCGGCGCAGCGTCGTGACGAGGTCGGTCGTCCAGCCCGCCGGAGTGGCCCGGCCGGCCGGGGCGGGAGCGTCCGCCGGGTGCGGCGCCGCGTCCGGCACCAGCACGTACAGACGGCCGTCCAGCCGGGTCGCCACCGCCGTGCGCCGGTGTGCGGCCGCGTGCAGCGCGATCGTGTCCACCGCACGGGTCCGGCGCAGCTCCGCCTCGGGGCCGCCGTCACCGGCGGGCTCGTTCAGCTCGACCGCGATGGCCGTGGCGCAGGTGCGGGCCGCGATGCCCAGGTGCCCGGCGAGCGACGTGGCCAGCAGCCGGCCCGCCAGCAGCCCCGCCGCCAGTTCCTGGCGCACCCCGCCGTCGGAGCCCGCGCCGCCCGGCTGCCGGATCAGCATCGGCGCGGCCAGCCGGGCCGCGCCGCGCAGCGCCTGCAACGCCCCCTCGGTGAGCGGTGCGCCGGCCTCCTGCACCCAGATCGTGCCCAGCAGGCGCCCGCCCGCCGTGATGCCGGCCGCGAGCCGCCGCCGTGTCCCCAGATCGGGCCGGGCCCCCACCTCCACGACCTCCTCGGTGCGCAGCCGCTGGTAGACCCCGGCCTCGTGGAGCACTTCCAGGTACGACGGCGGACAGGACTGCCCGAGGATGGACAGCCGCCGCACCTCGTCGACCTGGCCGTCGGAGCGGGAGTAGGCCAGGACCCGGTGCGCCGGATCCTCCACCGAGACCGCGCCGCCGGTCAGCGCAGCCAGGGTCTGCACCAGCGAGAACAGGTCCCCGTGCGCCTACGCCCGCCCCAGGCCCGGCGCCTGCCGCACGCTGTCCACGACGGTCCGCGCCACCGAGTCGACCCGCTCCCACCGCACGTCGTCCCGCACCCCCAGGAGCGCGGTCCCCGACTCGGCGGCCGCCTGCCGCAGCGCCTCCACCGCGTCCGCGTCCGTCCCGGCCCGTACGGCGACGGCGGTGGCCCCGACCGGGCCGCCGCGATCAACGGCCCCAGCGCCGCCCGGCCGCGCGCCCCGATGAGCAGCACCAGGCAGTCCCGGTGCTCCGGCTCCGGCTCGCCGTCCGGTTCGGCGATGACCACCCCGGCCACCACCCGGTCCAGGCCGTGCGGCGCGGCGAGCAGATCGGCCAGGGGCCCGGACAGGGCGGGCAGCACCTGGCCCAGCAGCACGGCGGAGCCGGCGGGGGAGACCGAGGGGGAGGGGCGCGGGGGCCGGGGGCCGACGGACATCGAAGGCGTTCTCCGAACTGAACGGGACAGGGTGTGCCCCGGAACCTAGGCCGCGCACGGTACGGCGGCCCTTGTCGGCTCGGACGAAACATGAGGGGAGCGGGTTGTGCGCACGGCCAAGGCGCGGTGCGCCACGGCACGGACCGCCCTCGTGGGCGGCGGGGTGGTTTCCGGCCGCGTCGGCGGTCGCGTCACGGCCGTTCACAGGTGTACTGCCGGTGTGCGTCCGGCCGGTGCCCTGTCCTGCCGACAGCGCGTCGGTTGGCCAGTCTGGTTGTTGAAGCCGTAGCCGCCGTCAAACCAGACGTCGAGGTCTGCGTGGTAGCCCGCTGCCTGCCTGCGGGCGGCCATGAACAGGCTGTCATTCAGGAGCGGTTCCGGGGTTCGGGACGAATCCGTCAGAGCTGGTCATGGACCTTTTTCCTTTCACGGCAAGGTCAGGTCTGCAGGACCGGAAAGGTGACGCCGGCCAGCCGTTCGCTCTCGCGCCACAGCCAGGCTCCCAGGTCGGGGTCGTCAGCCCCGGCGGGCAGCCGGACCGGCTTGGGCGTGCCGGAGGTCTGGTCGCGTCCGGCCGGGCCGAGGTAGGCCCCGCCGACGACCTCGGGGTGGGTCGCGGCATACAGGGACGGCCAGGCTGCGCCGTCGGGGGAGCCCATCAGTGTGCGGGAGGCGAGGGCCACGAGCAGGCGCCCCATTCGGCTGGTGGAGGTGTGGCGCTGCAGGTTGGTGACGGCCGAGCCCGGGTGGACGACTACAGCGCGGTGCGCACTGCCGACAAGGCGGCGGGCGAGTTCCTGGGTGAAGACGACGTTGGCCCGCTTGGACTTCGCGTACGCGCTCATCGGGCGGTAGCCGTGCTCGCTCATCAGATCTGCGAGATCACCGGAGCGCCAGGCGGCGGCGACGGCGCTGACCGTGACGACGCGGGCAGCCGCGGAGCGCTCAAGGGCCGGCATCAGGTGCGCTGTCAGCGCGAAATGGCCGAGGTGGTTGGTGCCCACCGTGAGTTCCAGTCCATCGCGGGTCAGTCGTCGCTCCGGGATGTCCATCACGCCGGCGTTGTTGACGAGGAGGTCGAGGGTCTCGCCCGCGGCGAGCGGGGCGGCCGCCTCACGGATCGCGGCAAGGTCGCCGAGGTCGAGTTCCACTGTCTCCAGGCGGGCACCGGGCACGTCCGCGCGCAGGCGGCGGGCGGCATCCGCCAGGGATTCAGGGCGCCGGCCCGCCAGCAGGACGCGGGCACCGTGCTCCGCCAGCACCTGGGCGGTGCGGTAGCCGATGCCGCTGTTGGCGCCGGTGATCAGTGCGGTCCGGCCCTTGAGATCCGGGATGTCGGCTGGGGTCCAGTGTGAGGTGACCATGAGCGGCCTTCCTGAATGAATGTTCATTTACTTCAGTCAGCATGCGGACGTCGATCCGAGTTGTCAAATGAACGTTCATTAGAAAGGCTGAGTGCATGGCAACACGTGACCCCGACCGCAAGCGCCGGCAGCTGATGGAAGCCGCTCTCGCCGAGTTCGCCGAGTTCGGCGTGGCAGGAGCCCGCGTGGACCGGCTCGCAAAACGGGCCGGCATCAGCCCTGGCCTGGTGTACTCCTTCGCCGCCGGCAAGGAGGGCCTGTTCGAGGCCGTCTACGAAGCGATCGCCGAGCAGACTGTGAACGCGGTCCCTGTCGACGCCGACGACCTGGCCGAATACGCCGGCCGCCTGCACGACGCCGGGCAGCAGCACCCCCAGGTCATGCGCTTCCTCACGTGGTACGCACTGGAAAGCGCTGAACGGCCGGCGCCCGACATCGTGGCCCGCTCGATGCAGGACAAGATCGCCTCTATCGAGGCCGCCCAGCAACGCGGCAGCGTCCGGCGGGACAAGCCGGCCGCGGAGATCCTGGCGCTCGTTCTGGCGCTCGCGAACATGTGGCAGCACCAGACGGAGGACGTCAACGTCCTGGTCCCACCCGCACGTCAGCGCGCAACGATCACTGATGCCGTACGCCGCCTCGTCGCCCCGGACTGTCCCGCTGATCGCTGAGGGCGTCACCGCAAGCCCTCGACGTCTCGCCCTTCCTGACTGCGCACGTGATGTTGCACAACTGGCCAGGTATCGCACCCACCGGCCGACTGAAGCGCTCAGTCACCAGTCCGGGCTCACAGGCTGTTCGGGGAGCAGCGCCTACAGGTCGAACTCCAAGTGCTCGATGTCCGTGAAACGCACCTCTTCCAGCTCCCCGGCACGGCGGCCGTCGTCCTGGAAGTACACCTCCTTGAGCGCCTCAGCGGCGATCTCCTTTCACCCTCGACGCGTACACGCCCAGGAGCCGGGCGAGGTCCGCCGGCGCCAGCTGCCCGGCCTCGCCCCAGTGGCGGGAGTCGAGCGCGTGCCAGGACGGGATGCACAGCTGCACGCAGTTGCGCTCCGAGCCCTGTCCTCGACGTCCGACGAGCCCCCGCCCCACTTCGGCGGTCGCTGGTGTCCTCCCGCGACTGCGCTCCGACAAATCGGTTGCCTGCCGGTGCTCAGCTTCACGATCTTGTCTTCATGCCATTGGATGAGGAACTGATCGAGCTCCGCCGGGAGATCCATCGCCGACCCGAACTCGCGGGCGAGGAGCGGGAGACAGCCGGGCTGGTCGCGGAGCAGTTGCGTGCGGCGGGGCTGGAAGTGACGACCGGCGTCGGCGGGCACGGGGTCGTCGCCGTGCTCGACGGTTCTGCGGACGGCCCGACGGTGGCGTACCGGGCGGACATGGACGCCGTGGACGTGACGAGGAATATCCTGCCGTTCCCGCTCTCGGGCCGGATGCATGACGAGGGCTTCGCCTCGCGCGTCCCTGGTGTCGCGCACCTGTGCGGGCACGACCTGCACACCGCGATCGGTGTCGGCGTGGCGAGGAAGCTGGCCCAGTGCTCCGAGCAGGTACGTGGGCGGGTGGTGTTCGTGTTCCAGCCGGCCGAGGAGCCCCTGCAGGGCGCACGCGCGATGCTGGACACGGGGCTGGTGCAGCGGCTCGCGCCGCGCGAGTTCTACGCACTGCACTGCAGCCCGTTCCCCACGGGCACCATCGCGGTGTCCCCGGGCCATGGGCTGCCCGGGCTCGACCAGATCCGGATCCTACTTCCGGGTGGCGAGGACGCGGCGGCCGCCGTCGCAGCCGAGGTCGCGGAACTCGGCACGGTCGGCTTCCCGCAGAACCTCGCCGAGTACCACGCGGGCTTCCATGCCCTGCTGGATCCCGAAGTGGCCGCGTACAAGCAAGAATCCGTGTCCGTCGCCACGTGGATCGAACCAGGGTCTGGCGGGCAGCCGGTCGTCGGCATCCTGCTGCGCGTCTGGCCGCAGGAACGACTGCCGGAAGTACGCGCGCAGGTCGAGCAGCTTGCGGTGGCCGCCGGCGGACACACCGAGTTCCAGGACGTCCCGTTCCCCGCCCTGGTGAACTCCGCGGAGCTCAGCACGGCGGCCGGCGACCACCTGAGCACGGCGATGGGGCCGGAGTCCGTCCTGTGGGCCCGTGCATCGTGGCCCTACAACTGTGAGGACTTCGCGCTGTTCCTCAACGAGGCTCCAGGCGCGCAGCTCTACCTCGGCGTCGCAGACGCCGATTCGGGGATCAACGGTGCGCCGCACTCTCCTGAGTTCGCGGCCGACGAGCGCGCGATCGGCCACGGTGTGCGCGCCATGAGCGGTCTCCTGACTCATCGGTTGGCGGCCCAGCCCACTGCTCCCCAGCATCGTTCCTGACGGAGTCGCCATGCCGCCGGGGCGCGGAAGAAGGGGACCTGCAGAAAGAGCCGCCCGGCGGCATCACCGTCGAGCCGGACGGCCACGGCCTCGGACGGTCGCGCGGTGGCTTGACCACCAAGCTCCATCTCGCCGCCGAGCAGGGCCGGCGGCCCATGTCCGTCGTGATCACCGCCGGACAGTGAGGCGACTCCCCGCAGTTCGAGCCCGTCCTGAACAAGGTCCGCGTCGCCCGCCGAGGTTCGGGGCGGCCGCGGGCCCGGCCTGACCGGGCTCGCGCCGACAAGGCGTACGCCTCCCGCAGGAACCGTGCCTACCTGCGCCGACGCGGCATCCGCTGCACCATCCCGGACAAGGCCGACCAGGCCCGCAACCGCACGAAGCATGGCCCGGGCGGCGGCCGGCCACCCAAGTCCGAGGCCGAGGACCACAAGGCCCGGCACGCGGTCGAGTGTGGCGTCAATCGCCTCAGAAGGCACCGTGCCGTCGCCACGAGACACGACAAGCGCTCGCGGTCCGCTACGAGGCGACCGTCCTTGTCGCGGCCCTCAACGAGTGGTTGTGACCAGCACATTCGATACACGCCCCAGGGCCACCGCGATCACCGCCGCCAGGCCGAAGACGGCGCACATCGCCCAGACCGCGGTGTAGCCGCCCTCGCTCGGCGTGGCCCCGCCGAGGGGCGTCGCCGAGGCCAGCAGGGAGGCGATGGCACCGCCCGCGACCGCGCCGCCGACGGTCTTGGCGTTGTTGTACAGCGCGGAGGCGACCCCCGTGCGGTCCACGGGCGTGGCCTCGACGATGACCGTGGGCATGGCGCCGAGCGCCGCGCCGGTGCCCGTACCGCACAGCAGCAGGGCGGCCACGACCTGCCAGAGCGCGTCGTGCAGGACCGCCAGGGCCACGAACCCGGCGGTGATCAGGGAGAACGCGGCGATCAGGGTGGGGCGGTAGCCGATGCGCCGGGCGATCAGGGCGGTGCAGCTGGAGGTGGCGAGAGCGGCGAGCGTGGCGGGCAGACCGACCAGGGAGATGGCCAGGGCGTGCAGACCGAAGCCGTAGCCGTCGGTGCCGGCGTCGGCGGCGAGGAAGGTGGCGTTCGGGGACTGGCTGCCGAAGTACAGGACGCCGAAGAAGAACGAGGTCAGGTAGAAGGGCGCCACGGCGCGTCCGCGCAGGGCCCGCAGGTCCACCAGCGGGTCCTCGGTGCGCAGTTCGACCCGTACCCAGACACCGGCCAGGACCGCGCAGGCCAGGAGCGGCAGCAGGACCTGCGCCGAGAGCCAGCCGCCGTGCTCGGCGCGCGACACCCCCGCGAGCAGGGTGACCAGCGCGGCGCCGAGCAGGCACGCGCCGGGCCAGTCGGGGCCGCCGGCCGTGCGCGGCACGCTCTCGGGGATGCGCCAGAACGCCACGGGCACGCACGCCAGCGCCAGGAGCGCGGGCACCAGCAGCACCAGCCGGAGGTCGGCCACGGCCTGGCTGATCGCGCCCATCGCGACGGCGCCGACGAGGCTGCCGAGGGTGAGGGCGCCGACCAGGCGGGCGATGGCGGCCCGGGCCTGCTCGACCGGGAGCCGGTTCCTGACGAGCGCGATCTCCAGCGGGAGCAGCGCGACGAGCGCTCCCTGGAGGACGCGCGCGAGCAGCAGGGCGGTGAAGTTCGGGGCCAGGGCGAGCAGCAGGGTGCCGGCCGCGACCGAGACGAGGGCGACGCGCAGCATCCGGCGGTGGCCGTGGAGGTCGCCGAGCCGGCCGAAGACCGGCACGAGGACCGCTCCGGAGAGCAGCTGCACGGAGATCACCCAGTTGACGGCGGAGTCGCCGACCCCGTGGTGGTCGCCGAGGTCGGGCAGCAGGGGGGCGATGCCGGTCTGCAGGAACCCGCTCATGAGCTCGAACAGGACGAGCAGCCCCACGACCGTCCGGGCGGAGGCCGCGGGCCCGGCGGGAGGGGCCGCCGCCGGTCCGCCCGGCGCGGCGGCGGTGTCGGTCACGCGCCCTCCCCGGCGGTGGTCGTGGCCGCGGCGGTGCCGGTGGCCGGCGGGGCGGGTAGCAGCGCGGTGGCACCGGGGGCGGCCGGGTCGGCGGCTGTCCCCGGCCGGTGCAGGGCCAGGCGCCGGGCGGCGAGGGTGGCCAGCAGCAGCGCCTGGTCGGGCAGTACGCCGTCGTCGTACACGGCCTGCGGTGAGTGGTTGACGGGCGCGGTGGCCGGGTCGCGGTCGGGCGGGCAGGCGCCGACGGCGAGGAAGGCGCCGGGGACCTGTTGCAGCACGAAGGAGAAGTCCTCCGACCCGGAGACGGGCCGGGGCGCTTCGAAGACGCGGGTCGGCCCGAACAGGTCGAGCGCCGTGCCGAGCGCGAACGCCGCCTCGGCGGGAGGGTTGACCGTGGCCGGGTACTGACGGCTGTAGTCGACGCGCACGTCGACGTCGTGGGCGGCGGCCACACCCCGCAGCGTGCGCTCCACCAGGGCCTGGACCTGGTCCCGGACGGCGTCCGAGTAGGTCCGTACGGTGGCGCTGAACTCGGCGGTGCCGGGCACCACGTTGCGGGCGGTGCCCGCGTGGAAGACGCCCACGGTGATCACGGCCGGGTCGTGCACGTCGATCTCGCGGGCGATCCGGGTCTGGAGCGCGGTGACCATGTCGCAGGCGGCGACGACCGGGTCACGGGTCAGATGCGGCATGGATCCGTGGCCGCCGCGGCCGGTGACGGTGACGTCGAAGGTGTCGCTGGCGGCCAGCAGGGTGCCGGGGCGGGTGGCGACGATGCCCTTGGGGACCTGGGTGGAGAACACGTGCAGGCCGTAGGCCGCGACGACGCGGGAGCCGGCCGCGTCCAGGACCCCCTCCTCGATCATGATCCGGGCCCCGCCGTCGCCCTCCTCGCCGGGCTGGAACATGAAGACCACGTCGCCCGCCAGCTCCTCGCGGTGCGCGGCCAGCAGGCGGGCCGCACCGACGAGCCCGGCGGTGTGCAGGTCGTGACCGCAGGCGTGCATGACCCCGGGGTTCTCGGAGGCGTACGGCAGACCGGTGTCCTCGGTGACCGGCAGCGCGTCCATGTCGGCGCGCAGCAGTACGGCGGGACCGGGCCGCCCGCCGCGCAGGACGGCCGTGACGGAAGTCAGTCCCCGGCCGGTCGTGATCTCCAGGGGCAGGCCTTCCAGGGCTTCGAGGACCCTGCCCTGCGTACGGGGAAGGTCGAGGCCGAGTTCGGGGTCACGGTGCAGCCGGCGGCGCAGTTCGGTCAGCTCGTCGGCGAGGGCGGTGGCGTCAGCATGCTGGAACATGGCGTGTATCGTGCGCTCACCGCCCGCACGCTCGGCCGGCAACGCAGTGATGAGGCAATTCACCAAGATCATTCGCAGGAATCGGCCGTGGCCGGTTCATGGGCCGCTCCGGCCCGGCGTGAGAAGGGGGACGGTGTGCTCGACGAGATCGACTACCTGCTGATCACCGCCCTCCAGCACGAGCCCCGGGCCGACTGGCAGCGGATCGGCGCCCTGCTGGACGTGGACGCCACGACGGCGGCGCGGCGCTGGGCCCGGCTCACCGACGCGGGACTGGCCTGGCTCGGCTGCCATCCGTCCCCGGCCGCCACGGGAGAGCTGATCGTGGCGTTCATCGAGGTCGACTGCGAGCCCGGCCGGCTGCACACGGTCTGCGAGCACTTGGTGGACGACGCAGCCCTGTTCAACATCGAACACGCCACGGGCTCCCGCGACCTCCTGCTGACGGCGGTGTTCCGCAGCCAGACCCAACTGGCCCGCTACGTCGGCTTCCGCCTCGGAGCACTGCCGGGCATCGCCGCGACCCGCACCCAGATCGCGACCGCCCTGCACACCGAGGGCAGCCGATGGCGTCTGGACCGGCTGAAGGAGAGCGGCAGACCGGACGGCCCGCGGGCCCGCCCCGCCGCCCCCGCCGCGACCCTCGGCCCGGCCGACCTCGACCTCGTCCTGCTGCTCGGGGAGGACTGCCGGCAGAGCGTCAGCCGCCTCGCCGAACGAAGCGGCCTGAGCGCCGCCACCGTACGGCGGCGGCTGGCGAGGCTGGAGGCGGCGAACGCCATCGCGTACCGCTGCGAGGCGGCGCGCTCGGTCTCGGGCTGGCCGGTGAGCGCCACCCTGTGGGGCGCCGTCCCGGCTGCCGAGACGGCGCGCGTCACGGCGCAGCTCTCCGGGATGCGGGAGACACGTCTGTGCGCCACGCTGACCGGTCCGCACAATCTGCTGTTCACCGTGTGGCTGCGGTCGGTGGGCGACATCCAGCCGTTCGAGGCGGCGCTCGTGCAGCGCTTCCCCGACCTCACCGTCGCCGACCGGGCGGTCACCCTGTGGCGGCTCAAGCACGCCGGGCACATCCTCGACCCGGAGGGGCGGCGGCTGCGGACCGTCCCGTTCACCGGGATGTGGAACGACGGCGACACGAGCGTCGCCGAGAAGGCGCTGCTGGACCGGTTGCGCACGGCGGGCGGCGGCACACCGGTCTGACACCCGGGGGCCGCCCGGCACCGCCCGGCACCGACCGGCGCGAGCCACACCCGGCGCGACGCGGCCGCCGCACCGCGCGGACCGGGTGGAGCGGACCGGCAGGAGCGGACCGGGAGGAGAGCGGACCGGGTGGAGTGGACCGGGTGGAGCGGAGAGGGAGGAGAGCGGACCGGGAGGACCGGACCGGGTGGAGCGGAGAGGGAGGAGCGGACCGGGAGGAGCGGACCGGTCAGGAATCGAGAAGCAGCCGGAGTCGCGCCCCACCTAGCATGACCGCGGACGGAACCGGGCGAGCCGGGGCGAGGCCGCGACGACGGCCCCGCCCGACAGAGGGAGAAGACCACGATGAGCAAGGCCACGACGGCGAACCAGCAGTCGCCCGCGCCGCACGCCGCCGACAGCCACGAACTGATCCGCGTCCACGGGGCCCGTGAGAACAACCTCAAGGACGTCGACGTCGAGATCCCCAAACGCCGGCTGACGGTGTTCACCGGTGTCTCCGGCTCGGGCAAGAGCTCGCTGGTGTTCGACACGATCGCCGCCGAGTCCCAGCGGCTGATCAACGAGACCTACAGCGCCTTCGTCCAGGGCTTCATGCCCACGCCGGCGCGGCCCGAGGTCGACGTCCTCGAAGGGCTGACGACCGCGATCATCGTCGACCAGCAGCGGCTGGGCGCCGACCCCCGCTCCACGGTCGGCACCGTCACCGACGCCAACGCGATGCTGCGCATCCTCTTCAGCCGGCTCGGCACGCCGCACATCGGCCCGCCCGGCGCGTACTCCTTCAACGTCGCCTCGGTCTCCGCGAGCGGTGGGTACACGGTCGACCGCGGATCCGAGAAGACCCGGACCGAGAAGGTGACCTTCAGCCGGACCGGCGGCATGTGCACGCACTGCGAAGGCCGGGGAACGGTCACCGACATCGACCTCACCCAGCTCTTCGACGACTCCAAGTCGCTCTCCGAGGACCCGTTCACCATCCCCACCTACACCGGGGACGGCTGGGTGGTGCGGGTCATCACCGAGTCGGGCTTCTTCGACCGGCGCAAGCCGATCCGCGAGTACACCAAGAGGGAGCGGCACGACTTCCTCTACCGCGAGCCGACCAAGGTGAAGATCAACGGCGTCAACCTCACCTACGAGGGGCTGATCCCCAAGCTCCAGAAGTCGATGCTCTCCAAGGACCGGGAGGCGATGCAGCCGCACATCCGGGCGTTCGTGGACCGGGCGGTGACCTTCGCCGACTGTCCCGAGTGCGACGGCACCCGGCTGAGCGAACTCGCCCGCTCGTCGCGGATCGGGGAGCTCAACATCGCCGACGCCTGCGCCCTCCAGATCAGCGACCTGGCCGACTGGGTCCGCGGCCTGTCGGATCCGTCGGTGGCGCCGCTGCTCACGGCGCTCCAGCACACCCTCGACTCGTTCACGGAGATCGGCCTCGGCTACCTCTCGCTGGACCGGCCGTCGGGCACGCTGTCGGGCGGCGAGGCACAGCGGGTGAAGATGATCCGCCACCTCGGGTCCTCGCTCACCGACGTCACCTACGTCTTCGACGAGCCCACCATCGGCTTGCACCCGCACGACATCCAGCGGATGAACGGCCTGCTGCTGCGCCTGCGGGACAAGGGGAACACGGTGCTCGTCGTGGAGCACAAGCCGGAGGCGATCGCGATCGCCGACCACGTGGTGGACCTCGGGCCCGGGGCGGGTACGGCGGGCGGCACCGTCTGTTTCGAGGGCACCGTCGAAGGGCTGCGGGCGAGCGGCACGGTCACCGGCCGCCACCTCGACGACCGGGCGGCGCTGAAGAAGACGGTGCGCGAGCCCACCGGCGCACTGGAGATCCGCGGCGCGTCGACGCACAACCTGCGCGACGTCGACGTCGACATCCCGCTCGGCGTGCTGTGCGTGGTCACGGGCGTGGCCGGCTCGGGCAAGAGCTCGCTCGTCCGCGGCTCCGTGCCGGCCTCGGCGGGCGTGGTCTCGGTGGACCAGGCCCCGATCCGCGGCTCGCGCCGCTCCAACCCGGCGACGTACACCGGGCTCCTCGACCCGATCCGCAAGGCGTTCGCCAAGGCCAACGGCGTGAAGCCGGCGCTGTTCAGCGCCAACTCCGAGGGAGCCTGCCCGAACTGCAACGGCGCGGGCGTCATCTACACCGACCTGGCGATGATGGCCGGCGTCGCCACCACCTGCGAGGAGTGCGACGGGAGGCGGTTCCAGGCCTCGGTGCTGGAGTACCGCCTCGGCGGCCGTGACATCAGCGAGGTGCTGGCGATGCCGGTGACGGAGGCGGAGGAGTTCTTCGCCACCGGCGAGGCGCGTACTCCGGCCGCGCACCGCGTCCTCGAACGGCTCGCCGACGTCGGGCTCGGCTACCTCACCCTCGGCCAGCCGCTCACCACGCTGTCCGGCGGCGAGCGGCAGCGGCTCAAGCTGGCCACGCACATGGGTGAGAAGGGCGGCATCTACGTCCTCGACGAGCCGACCACCGGCCTCCACCTCGCCGACGTCGAGCAGTTGCTCGGACTGCTGGACCGGCTGGTCGACTCGGGCAAGTCGGTCATCGTCATCGAACACCACCAGGCGGTCATGGCACACGCGGACTGGATCATCGACCTCGGTCCCGGCGCCGGCCACGACGGCGGCCGGATCGTCTTCGAGGGCGCCCCCGCCGACCTCGTCGCCGCCCGCTCCACCCTCACCGGCGAGCACCTCGCGGCCTACGTGGGCGCCTGACCGGGGCACCCGCGACGGTAGGCGACAGCCGCCCCCGACGGCTGGGCGACAGCCGCCCCCGACGGCTGGGCGACAGCCGCCCCCGACGGCTGGGGGACAGGCGTCCGCGACGGCTGGGGGACAGGCCCCGCGACGGTGGGAGAGCAGGGTGGCCGCGGCCCTGCTGCCCCACCGTCGTGTGTGGCAGGATCGCGTGGGTGACCAGCAGACCCGCCGCGGCTCCGCACCTGCGCACCCTCGCGCTGCTGCGCCGCGTCCGCGACCGCATCGACCGGGAGTACGCGCAGCCGCTGGACGTCGAGGCACTGGCCCGCGGCGTGAACATGTCGGCGGGCCATCTCAGCCGCGAGTTCCGCCTCGCCTACGGGGAATCGCCGTACTCCTACCTGATGACGCGCCGGATCGAGCGGGCGATGGCGTTGCTGCGCCGGGGCGAACTCAGCGTCACCGAGGTCTGCTTCGCGGTCGGCTGCGCGTCGCTGGGCACCTTCAGCACGCGCTTCAGCGAACTGGTCGGCATGTCCCCCAGCGCCTACCGGCGCCTGGCGGCGAGCGGGACGGAAGGGATCCCGTCGTGCGTGGCGAAGCAGGTGACCAGACCGGTCAGGAACCGTGAGGCGCGGTCGTCGGACCGCGCCTGAACGGGACCGCCCCGGACGCGGTGGTGGGCCGGTCTCCCCGCCGGGCGGCGCCGGCGGGGAGGGCAGGTGGCGTCAGGCCGTGAAGTAGTGGCCCTCCTCGAGGTCCGTCACGAGGCCGGGACGGACCGGCTGCCATCCCGTCCGCTGCCGGGTCAGGGCGCTGGACGCGGGGAGGTCGATTCCGGCGAAGTGGCGGAGCCGGCCGAAGTGCGCGTCGGCCTCGTCGCCGGACAGGCCGACCACCGGGAGGTCCAGGTGGCGTCCGATGACGGTGGCGATGTCACGGAAGGGGACGCCCTCGTCGGCGACGGCGTGCAGCCGGCTGCCGGCGGGCGCGGTCTCCAGGGCCAGCCGGAACAGGGGAGCGGCGTCGAGCCGGTGCACCGCGGGCCAGCGGTTGGCGCCGTCACCGACGTAGGCCGAGGCCCCCGTGCCCAGGTGTCGGGGAAGAGGCGCCGGCCGGCGCTGCGTCTCCGGGCGAAGGCCTCGCCCCGGTCGTCCAGGATCACCGCGCCGACGGTCCGGAGCTCCCCGTCCGCGGGTACGGGTACGTCGACACCCGCGTCCACCGTGACCGGCTGATCGTCTCCCGGCATGGGCGTCGGACGGGACGGCACCGGCACGGGGCGGAACGCGATCAAGGGGCCCGGCTGCTGCCGGACCCCTTCACATCCTGGGCGTCCTGTCGCGGGACGGGAGCCGAACCCGGGCTCTCGTGGGTGAGAGCCCCGGGCCCGGGATCCCTGTCAGCCGCGGACGATGTTCTCGGCCTGGGGGCCCTTCTGGCCCTGGGTCACGTCGAAGGTGACCGCCTCCCCCTCTACCAGCTCCCGGTAGCCGTTGCCGGAGATGTTGGAGTAGTGCGCGAAGACGTCCGGCCCCCCGCCGTCCTGGGCGATGAATCCGAAGCCCTTCTCGGCGTTGAACCACTTCACGGTGCCGCTGGCCATGCTGTTGTGTCCTTCGTTCTCGCCGGTCACCCGGCTGGAGTGGAATGTGGGAGCCTTCCACGAGCATGGGCGGCGTCCCAGAACCCTTCCTACCCCACAGGTCGCCGAATTATCCGATCTTTCTGCGCGAGGTCTTCTTCGTGTTGCGCGGGCCGTACGCCGGTCGGCGCACGACCGACGCCGGCACCCTCGTGCGGCGCCCGCCCCGGGGGTCAGTCGCCCCCGCCGCCTCCGCAGGAGGAGCCACCCCCGCAGGACCAGCCGCCCCCGCACCCGCCCCCGTCGCCTCCCCCGTCGCCTCCCCGGGACCGTCCCCGCGACGACCCGCCGCCCCGGCCCGTCCGTGCCGCCGCCGCGCACACCGCGAGCACGACGATCCCCACGACGATCAGGTATTCCATGGTCTCCACCCCGTCACTGTCCGTTCGCCGGTGCGGGGGGCATGCCCGGCGGGGCAGGTGCGCCAAGCACGTCTTGAGCAACTCCAGAGGTTCAGTCCCGGCGATCGGCGACGGCACCGGTGACGCAGGCGCTCGCGATCAGCAGGGCCACTGCGACGGCCGCGCACCCCGCCGTCGAGGACAGCAGGTCGGGGGCGTCCGGCGAGTACGACAGCAGGCGGATCAGCCGGTTGATCGGAGGGAGGCCCCGGGGGAAGCTGAGGACCGACATGAGCACCAGGGCCGCGACGAGCGAGTAGCCGGTGCGGCGCATCACCAGGCGGGAGACGACCAGACCGATCGCCACGCCGGTGCTCGCACCCGTCAGCTGGGCCAGCACGCCGACCAGGATGTCTTCCGTGGTGACCGCGTGGTCGCCCAACACCGTCGGCAGGAACAGCAGCAGGCCGGCCACGAGCAGGCTCGTGGCCAGGGCCACCAGCACGGTCGCGACGAGCACCGGAGTGGACCGGCCGGCGTGGACCACCGCGATGACGCGCCGCACGGGCTCCTCGGCGTTGACCAGCGCGACGGTCAGCCAGGTCGAGGTGACGAAGAGCACCCCCGCGACGGGCCCGTAGATCGCCACCACCGGCACCGACTCGGAACTTCCGGTGAAGACGAACGCCGCGGCGACGAAGAGGAACAGCGGCGGGACGTAGCGCTGGGAATGCAGCATGACCGCCATCGTGTAGCGGAACAGCGCGATCACGGAGTACCGCCGTGGACCGTGGCCCGAGGGATGCTCACCGGTCCCGCCTCGATCAGGGACCATCCGTCGCGCAGCGCGGCCAGGACCAGGTCGTCGGCATGGGCGCTGGTGGCATGGATCGTGGCGTACGCGCCGTCCGTGTGCGCGGTGACCACGCCGGTGAAGGCGTGCCAGTCCGCGGTGCGGGGAATCCCGTACGCGTCGACGGGTGCCTTGAACACGATCCGGGTCCTGCTCGGCCGCGCCGCACGCGCGGAAGCCTCGTCGAGGGTCACCCTCCCCCCGGCGACACGGTGGATCCGTGTGGCGTTCGCCCGGACCACCGACTCGCGGTGGTCGGTGAACACGACGGTGCCGCCCGCTCCGGTCGTCTCTCTCATGATCTCCGCCAGGACGCCGTGCGCCGAGCTGTCCAGCCCGGACCAGGGCTCGTCCAGGACGAGCAGGTGCGGTGGAACCATCAGCGCCTGTGCCAGGGCGACCTTCTGCGCGTTTCCCTTGGACAACGTGCCGAGAGGCGTGTCGTCGCCGCCGACGAGCGCGAGCCGCTCCAGCAACTCTTCCGCGCGTCGGCTCGCCGCCGCGCTCCGCAGGCCGCTGACACGTCCCATGTGGGTCAGGTAGCCGTGCGCCGACATCCGCTCGTCGGGCGGGAACCGGTCGGGCACGTAGCCGACCCGGGCAGGCCGGTCCAGTATCCGACCCGTGGTCGGCCGCGTCACACCGACCAGGATCCGCAGGAGCGTCGACTTCCCCGACCCGTTGCCGCCGCTGAACGCGATCAGCTCGCCGGGCGGCAGGTCCACGTCCACGTCGGTGAGAACCCACGTCTGCCGTCGGTAGCGTTTGCCGACGCCGCGCAGCCTCACGCCCGTCATCTCCCCTCGCCGGCGCCGTGGGCAGGTCCCCGCACAGGAAGCTGAGCGGTGGCCGCACGGTGGTGCGGCTCAGTCAACCACGGGTGATCGAACGACAGGGCTGGTTCCCGGTGGCGCCCGTCAGGTCGCCGTACGGCGCGCCGTGTTGCGGCCACGGCGGGGGGCGGGCGCCGGGGCGTCCGCGGAGGCCCTCGCCGCTGCGCCACGTCAATTCCCTTACGGACACGGGTCGTTGGTGTACACCCGACACGACAATTCCTATCCTGCACACAGGTTGCTGCCAGGCTCCCTTTAATCATCGACGAAATTGTCGACGATGTGAACGACACCAACCATGGACACAAGCCCCGCACCCCGGGAACCCACCGCTCACGCCGGTGGTTCATGAACAAGGCCCTGCTCGCCGGCGGCGTCTCCGCCGTCGCGGTCATGGGCGGCTACGCCGCCACCACGGCCGGCGCCGAGACGACGTCGACGACCGACGCGACGGCGAGCGCGTCGCCCTCGGGCCCGCCGGCCGGCGGCGGCTTCGGCCAGACGATCGCCTACGACGACTTCGTCGGCGTCACCACGGACGGAACCGTCCTGGACGACCTGTACGCGATCCACTCCACCGGCGTCTCCACCACCCCGGTGATCCGCGCCGCGCAGGCCTTCGTCGACTCGCTCACCGACGACCAGAAGTCGGCCACGCTCTTCGATGTCGACGCCGACCAGTGGCTGGACTGGACCAACGTCGACTCCAACGACCGCGAGGGCGTCGCCCTGCGCGACCTCACCGAGAAGCAGTACGCGCTCGCCCTGAAGCTGCTGAAGTCCTCGCTGTCGGCCCGCGGCCTCAAGCAGGCCAACAGCATCCGCAAGCTCAACCACTTCCTCGGCGAGTACTCGGGCGACACCTCCAAGGCGCTCAACGAGGACGCCTACTGGTTCACCGTCATGGGCACCCCGTCGGCGAAGGACGCCTGGGGCTTCCAGTTCGAGGGCCACCACCTCGTCATCAACTACTTCGTCCTGGGCGACCAGGTCGTGATGACCCCGACCTTCATGGGCTCCGAGCCGACGAAGATCACCTACGACGGTGTGGACTACCACCTCTTCCGCGAGGAGACCGCCGCCGGCCTCAAGCTGCTGCGCTCGCTGGACAGCACTCAGCTCGCCACCGCGGTCTCCACCGCCGCGAAGACCGGTACCGACCTGATCGCCGGAGCCGGCCAGGACAACGCCGTCATCCCGTACGCGGGCCTCAAGGGCTCCGAGCTCGACCGCAAGCAGCAGCAGCTGCTGCTCGACCTGGTCGAGGTCTACGTCGGCTACCAGGACGAGGGCCATGCGCGGGTGCGGCTGCGGGAGATCGAGAAGCACCTCGACGACACGTACTTCTACTGGATCGGCGAGTACGAGGACGACTCGGCGTTCTACTACCGCGTCCACAGCCCGGTCGTGCTGATCGAGTACGACGCCGAGTCCCCGCTCGCGTACCACGAGGACGAGGACGGCAGTTCGGCCTCGGCCACGCCGTCCGCCTCCGCCTCCGCTTCCCCCTCCACCTCGGCGAGCCCGGGCGGCGCCCCCGGCGGTGGCGGTCCCGGCGGAACCCCCACCCAGCAGCACATCCACACCATCATCCGCACCCCCAACGGCAACGACTACGGCGTGGACCTGCTCAAGCTCCACCTGGCGACCGACCACTGACGGTCGCTCCGCCGCCCGCGTCACCTCGGGCGCCCCGGCTCAGGCCGGGGCGCCCGTCGGCGTCCGGCCGGGCGTGCCGCCCCCCGGCCCCTCACCCGCCGAGGTTCTCCTGGCGCAGGAGCCGCGGTGCGCAGACATGGCCGTCGCGGAGAACCGAGGCCTCCACGAGCACGGCGACATCAGCCCCCAGGGAACGGCCGTCACCGCTTTCCACGAGCCAACGGGCGGCGGCCACGGTGCCGTAGGTCGACCAGCCCCCGACCAGTACGACCCGCTTGGCCGGGTTGAGGGGGTTCGGTGCCCTGACGACGTAGCCACTGACCCGGCTCACATCGCCGTCCGTGACCTCACCGGTGCAGGCGGTGTCTCCCCAGGTGATGGCGTCCCCGCGCAAGTGGATGGGCAGCGCCTCCGCCCGCGTAGCGCCATGTGCGACGTGCGGGCAGTCGGCGGACCGCCGGCCAGTGGACCATGCCCATGACAGCAGTGAGTGCGGCGGCCACCACCGCGCTGAAGATCTGCGAGCCCACGGCTTCCGCGACGGCGTCCATGGTGCGTCCCCCTTCGCCCGGCTGACCCTTGACCGGCGCGGGGCGTCCCGAGCCGTCACCATTGGATCACGGCGGGCGGTAACGTCACCCGTATGACGGCCGAGGGCGGGGCGGGAGACGGTGAAGTGCTGACCGGCGGCATGGTGAACGCGGGTGCGGTGTTCCGCCGCGGCGGCCTGGTGGACCGCCCGGCGCCGTGTACCGCGCGCGCCCTCCACGCCCACCTCCGGGCGCTCGAGGAGCACGGCTTTGACGCGGCTCCGAGGCCGGTCCGGCTCACCCCGGACGGCCGTGAACAGCTGACCTACGTCCCGGGCGACGTCCCGCTGCCGCCATTTCCGCGCTGGGCGATGACCGAAGGCGCGCTGAGGTCGGTGGGCGGTCTGCTGCGGCGGCTGCACGAGGCCTGCGCGGCCGTCGCGGTCGACACCTCCGCCGCATGGCCCCGGGCACTGGCCGACCCGGAGGGAGGGACGATGCTGTGCCACAACGACGTGTGCCCGGACAACGTGGTGTTCCGCGACGGCCGTGCCGTGGCCCTCATCGACTTCGACCTGGCGGCGCCCGGCCGGCCCCTGTGGGACGTCGCCATGGCCGCCCGCTACTGGGTCCCCCTGCTCGACCCCGTGTCCGCGGCGGCCCTCTACCCCGCCGGGCTGCACGCCCCGACACGGCTGCGGATCCTCGCCGACAGCTACGGCCTCTCCCGGCACGAGCGCGCCGAACTGCCCGCGGTCGTCGAACAGGCGACCGCGTCCTGCCGGGCCTTCGTCGCCGACCGCGTGGCCGACGGCGATCCCGTCTACACCCGGACGCTGGCCGAGCGCGGTGGCTGGCGTCGGTGGGACCGAGTGCAGGAGTGGCTCGGGGACCACCGCGACGGGTTCACGGCCGCTCTGCTGGACTGACCGTTCGCCCGTACGGTGTGGGGCCGGTCAGCAGGCGGCCGAGTGGCTGCCCAGGCGGACCGGGGCGTCGGTGCGGGACGTGATGTCCTCGACCGTGACGCCCGGAGCCGTCTCGACCAGGGCGAGGCCGTCGTCGGTGACGTCCAGGACACCCAGGTCGGTGATGACGCGGTGCACGCACCGCTCGCCCGTGAGCGGCAGGGTGCAGTCCTTCAGGATCTTCGGGCTGCCGTCCTTGGCGGTGTGCTCCATCAGGACGATGACCCGGCGTGCGCCGTGCACGAGGTCCATGGCACCGCCCATGCCCTTGACCATCTTCCCCGGGATCATCCAGTTGGCCAGGTCGCCGGCGGCCGACACCTGCATGGCGCCGAGGACCGCGGTGTCGATGTGGCCGCCGCGGATCATGCCGAAGGAGAGCGCGGAGTCGAAGAAGCTCGCCCCGGGCAGGACGGTCACGGTCTCCTTGCCGGCGTTGATCAGGTCCGGGTCGACCTGATCCTCCGTCGGGTACGGGCCGGTGCCCAGGATGCCGTTCTCGGAGTGCAGCACCACGTGCACCCCGGGCGGGAGGTGGCCGGGGATCAGGGTCGGCAGGCCGATGCCCAGGTTGACGTAGGAGCCGTCGGTGAGCTCGGCGGCGGCGCGGGCCGCCATCTGGTCGCGGGTCCAGGCCATCAGGAACGCACCGTCCCTCGGGTCGAAGATGTCGAAGATGTCGAAGACGCGGAAACAGTGAGGCGCTCGATCCGCTTGTCGGCGGCCTCTTCGGCGCTGAGCCGGACGACCCTCTGCACGTAGATGCCGGGCAGGTGCACCTCGTCGGGGCGCAGCTCGCCCGGCTCGACGAGTTCCTCGACCTCGGCGACGGTGATCCGGCCGGCCATCGCGGCGAGCGGGTTGAGGTTGGCGGCCGCGAGGCGGAAGCACAGGTTGCCGTGGCGGTCGCCGCGCCAGGCCCGTACGAGGGCGAAGTCGGTGGTGATGCCCTCCTCCAGTACATGCGGGCGGCCCGCGAAGTCGCGGGTCTCCTTGGCCGGGGAGGCCACGGCGACGGAGCCGTCGGCGGCGTAGCGCCAGGGCAGGCCGCCGTTCGCGACCTGGGTGCCGACGCCGGCCGGGGTGTAGAAGGCGGGGATGCCGGCGCCGCCGGCGCGCAGGCGTTCGGCGAGCGTGCCCTGGGGGGTGAGCTCGACCTCCAGTTCGCCGGAGAGGTACTGGCGGGCGAACTCCTTGTTCTCGCCCACGTAGGAGCCGGTGACCCGGGCGATGCGGCCGGCGGCGAGCAGGACGCCGAGGCCGCGGCCGTCCACGCCGCAGTTGTTGGAGACGACCCGCAGACCGGTCGCCCCCTGGGTGTGCAGGGCACGGATCAGTGCCTCGGGTACGCCGCTGAGGCCGAAGCCGCCGACGGCCAGTGACGCGCCGTCGGGGATGTCGGCGACGGCCTCGGCGGCGCTGCCGCGGACCTTGTTCACAGGGGGAGTCCTTTCAGGTGGTGGCGCCGGGCAGCACGGCGGACCAGCCGCCGTCCACGACGAGGTTGGCGCCCGTGATGTACGCGGCCTCGTCGCAGGCCAGGAACACGGCCGCGTTGACGACGTCGTCGGCCGCGCCGAGCCGCCCCAGCGGGATGTGCCGGGCGATGGAGCGCATCGGGTGGTCGTCGGCGAGAAGGTTGCCGCGGGAGCCGTCGGTGTCGATCATTCCGGGGCTCACGCAGTTGACCCGGATGCCGTGCGGGGCACCCTCCGCGGCCAGCTGGCGGGTCAGCGCGATCACCGCGCCCTTGGAGGCGCTGTGCGCGGTGCGCGCGTTGGTGAGCGAGCCGGTCAGCCCGGCCGTCGAGCCGATGGTGAGGACGCAGCCGCGGGCGGCGACCAGGTGCGGCCAGGCCGCGCGCACGGTCAGCCAGACCGAGTCCAGCTCGGCGCGCATCGTGAACGCGAAGTCCGCGTACGGCTGGCTGTCGATCGCCCCGAAGCGGACGGCGCCGGCGTTGGCGTAGACGATGTCGACACCGCCGAACGCGTCGACGGCCTCCGCCACCCAGGAGCGGACACAGTCCTCGTCGGTGACGTCCAGCGGGTGAGGGGTGAGGGCGGTGCCGCCCTCGCGGGCGATGAGCCGCTGGGTCTCGACGGCCTCCTCGTGCAGCAGGTCGCCGCCGACGACGAGCGCGCCCTCGGCCGCGAACCGCAGGGCCGCCGCCCGGCCCTGGCCGCGCGCGGTGCCGGAGATCAGTGCGACCTTCCCTTCGAGCCGCTTCATCCGGTCACCTCCGCGCGCAGGGCGTCGGAGACGGACTTGACGCCGCCGTGCGCGGTGAGCCCGCCGTCCACCGGGATCTCGGCGCCGGTGACGAAGGACGCCTCGTCGGACAGCAGGAAGACGACCAGGCCGGTGACCTCGTCGACGGTGCCGGTGCGGCCCAGCGGGGTCTCGCGGACGTTGGCCTCGCGGAAGGCCGGGGCGGCGGAAGCGGTCATGTCGGTCTCGATGTAGCCGGGGTGGACGGTGTTGACGCGGATGCCGCGCGGGCCGAGCTCCAGGGCAGCGGTCCGGGACAGGCCGCGCAGCGCCCACTTGCTGGTCGTGTAGGCGATCGGGTAGTGGGCGGTGAGGGCGGCGGAGGAGCCCACGTTCACCACGGAGGCGCCGGCGGGCATGAGGGGCGCGAGGTGCTGGATGCCCAGCAGGGGGCCGGTGACGTTGACCGCGTGGACGCGCGCCATGTCCTCGGGGCGCACGTCGCCGAGGCGGGCGCGCCAGGTGACGCCCGCGTTGTTCACCAGGCCGTGCACCTCCCCGTACGCCTCGCGCAGGTCGGCCGCGAGGTCGGCCCAGTCCTGCTCGCTGGTGACGTCGAGCCGGCGGCAGCCGTCCCCGGGGTCGACGTCGGTGGCGATGACGCGGGCGCCCTCCCGGGTGAGCGCCTCCGCCTCGGCGGCGCCCTGGCCGCGGGCCGCGCCGGTGACCACCACGACCTTGCCCAGGAGCCGCCCCGGGTGCGGGGCGGTCACGGCCGCTCCCGCGAGCGGCGCCGGCCGGCCGGCAGCGGCACGGGCTGGATGCCGGGGACGACGGTGTTGGTGAGCGTGCCGATGCCCTCGACGGTGAGGGTGACGGTGTCGCCGGGCTTCAGCGGCGGCGGTGACTGCTCGCCGCGCAGGCCCCACAGCTCGGCGAGGCAGCCGCCGTTGCCGCAGGTGCCGGAGCCGAGCACGTCACCCGGCACGACGCGGGTGCCGCGCGAGGCGTAGGCGACCATCTCCTCGAAGGTCCAGCTCATGTTGGACAGCAGGTCCTCGCCGACCACCTCGCCGTTGATCTCGGCGGTCAGCGCCAGGCGCAGGAAGCCGTCGGCGTCCCGGTGCGGTTCCAGCTCGTCGGCCGTGACCAGGTAGGGGCCGAGGGTGGTGGCGGTGTCCTTGCCCTTGCAGGGGCCGAGGCCGACCTTCATCTCGGCGGACTGGAGGTCGCGGGCGGACCAGTCGTTGAAGACGGTGTAGCCGACGATGTGGTCCCGGGCCGCCTCGGGCGTCAGGTCGCGGCCCTCGCGGCCGATGACGACGCCCACCTCGAGCTCGAAGTCGAGCACCGACGACCCGGGCGGCACCGGGATGTCGTCGAGGTGGCCGTAGACGGCGTGCGGGTTGGTGAAGTAGAAGGTCGGCGCCGCGTACCACTGGTCGGGCACTCCTGAGGCGCCGTCGACGGAGCGGCGTACCCCTTCGACGTGTTCCTCGAAGGTGACGAAGTCCCTGACCGAGACGGGCTGGAGGGGCGGCAGCAGCCGCACCTGGGAGACGTGCGGACCCGGCGGCACGTCGAGGGCCGCCGCGCCGGCGGCGAGCAGTCCGGGCAGCCCGTCGGTCTCCGCGAGCAGCGCGGTGAGGGACTGCACGCCGGGCAGCGGGAGGAGCGTGCCGTCCTCCTCGACGACGGCCACGCGGCGGCGCTGCCGGTGCTCGTAGGCGGCGAAACGCATGGTGCGGCTCCTGGGAGGGGGAGGGGTGACGGAAGGCTTGCGGACCGGGGGCGCGGCGGGCAGTCAGGGCATGGCAGGACGTGCCGCGCCCCCGGAGTCGGCGGGGAGGATCAGACCGGCGGGGCGACGAACACGCCGCGGTCGGGGTCGTTGAAGGACTCCTTGGCGACGAGTTCGTTCATCGGGTTCGCCGTGCCCCACTGGTCGGTGACCTCGGGCTGGGAGAAGTCGTAGACGTGGGGGTGCCAGGTGTCCTCGTCGAGGAGCTCCAGCTCGGTGGTGTACTCGACGGTGTTGCCGTGCGGGTCGAGGAAGTACGTGAAGGTGTTGTCCCCGGCCATGTGCCGGCCGGGGCCCCAGATCTTCTGGAACCCGGCGCGGATGACACGGCCGGAGCCGCGCATGTACTCGTCGATGCCGCGCATCTCGAATGAGATGTGGTGCAGCGAGGTGTGCGGGCCCTTGGCCAGCGCCATCGAGTGGTGCTGGTTGCTGATCCGCATGAAGTGCATGACCTCGCCCATGTGGGGCGAGCTGAGGGTGTCCGAGAGGGCGAAGCCGAGGTGGCGCTCGTACCACTCGCGGGTCCGGTTCAGGTCGGGCGAGTTGAGGACGACGTGCGACAGCTTGACCGGGATCGACTCCTTCTCCTCTATCTTGCGGTGCTGCCGCACCTCCACGTCGGCGGAGACCTCGATGGTGCGTCCGTCGACGTCGAAGAAGCGGAAGCCGTAGCCGCCGCCGGGGGTGTCGATCTTGCCGGGCTGCGAGATCAGCTGCACGCCGCCGGCCAGCAGCCGCTCGGCGAGCGTGTCGACGTCGGCGGCGGACGCGGCGCCGTAGGAGACGAGGTCGAGGCGCTTCTCGTCGGCCTTGCGCAGCCGGACGACGTACTGCTCGGGGGAGCCCTCGGCGGCCAGGAAGGAGACACCGGAGTCCTCGGCGACCTTGGTCAGGCCCCAGACGCCGGCGTAGAAGTCCAGCTGTTTGTCGTAGTCGGGCACGGCGAGGTCGACGTGCCGCAGGTGGGTGAGCAGGCGCATGGTGTCAGTCCTTCCGGAGGAGGGCGGCCGCGTTGCCGCCCCGTACGGCCTCGACATCGGCGTCGGACAGCCGCGCGGCGCGCAGGGCGCCGACCGGGTCCTCGCTGCCCATGTCGAAGGGGAAGTCGGAGCCGAGGAGCACCCGGTCGGCCCCGGCGGCGCGGACCAGTTCCCGCAGCACGTGCGGGTCGTGGACCAGGGAGTCGAAGTACAGGCGCTTCAGGTAGCTGCTGGGCAGGTGGGCGCAGCCCGCGCCCGCGTCGGAGCGGGCCGACCAGGCGTGGTCGGAGCGGCCGATGTGGGTGGGCAGGTAGCCGCCGCCGTGCGCGGCGATCAGCTTCAGCCCCGGATGCCGGTCCAGGACGCCCGAGAAGATCAGATGGGAGAGGGCGACGGCGTTCTCGGTGGGCTGGCCGACGGTGTTGGACAGGTACCACCGGTCCAGGCGCTCGTCGAGCGTGCAGCCGAACGGGTGCAGGAACAGGATCGCCCCGGTCTCCTCCGCCCGCGCCCACAACGGCTCGTAGGCGGGGTCGGACAGCTCACGGCCCGGGGCGTGGCTGGAGATCTCCACGCCCAGCAGCCCCTGCTCCAGGGCGTGGTCCAGGGCCGCGACCGCGAGGTCGGGGTGCTGGAGCGGCACCAGGCCGAGCCCGCGCAGCCGGTCGGGTGCGGCGGCGCAGTGCGCGGCCGTGGCCTCGTTGGCCAGCCGGTACACCTTCTCGGCCGTGTCCTCGTCCGCCCAGTAGTGGTAGTGCGACGGGGAGGGGCTGACCAGCTGCACGTCCACGCCCTGCGCGTCCATCGACGCCAGGCGCACGGCGACGTCGGTCAGCTTCGGGATGCGCGCGCCCACCATGGGGCCGTTGACGGCGAGGGCGGCGGGGCCGTTGCGGCGGGCGTCCAGCGCCTTGGCCTCGGCGTGGCCGGGCAGGCCCGCCACGAGCGCCTCGATCTCGGGCAGCAGGACGTGGGCGTGCACGTCCACGGTCGGCGTGGTCACGGCAGCTCCCGGAGCATCGTCATGGTGCGGGCCATCAGGCCCGGGACATCGGCGTCGCGCACTCCGTCCAGCTGCCACTGCCCGATCTGCACGGACGCCTCGACGACCGGCCGGACGCGGTTGATCCGCCGCTCGTAGAACGCCTGGAGCAGCGCGTCGTCCCAGGTGTCGGCGCCGGTCAGCAGCTGCGCCAGCACCCACGCGTCCTCCAGGGACAGCGCGGCGCCCTGGGCGAGGGTGGGCGGGCAGCAGTGGGCGGCGTCACCGATCAGCACGACGCGGCCGCGGTGCCAGGACCCCCCGACCAGCATCCGGTCGAACCAGGTGTAGTTGACCTGCGCGGGATCGGTGATGTGCTCGGTGATCTCCGGCCAGACACCGCCGTACGCGGAGGCCAGGCGGCGCATCTCGTCGGCGTAGGACTCCGCCGGTATGGCCGCCCGGTCGCGGTTGGCCTCGACGACGTACGCGTAGATCGTGGTCTCGCTGGTGGGGCAGTAGCCGGCGATGTAGGCGGGGCCGCCGTAGGCGAGGTCGGTGCGGGTCACCCCGGCCGGGCGGGGCGCGGCGATGCGCCAGATGGCCATCCCGGTCGGCTCGGGCCGGTCCGGGACGCCGATGGCGGCGCGGGTGGCGGAGCCGAGGCCGTCGGCCGCGATCACCAGGTCGTACCGGCCCTCGGTGCCGTCGGTGAAGCGCACGCTCACACCGTCGGCGTCCTGGTCCAGGGACTCGGCCCGGGTGCCCAGCCGCACCCGGGCGCCGCTGTCCCGGACGGCGTCGATGAGGATGCGCTGGAGCTGCGGGCGCTGCATGCCGACGGTGGCGGGCAGGTCGTCGCCGCCGGTGCGCAGGTCGTCCTGGACGTGCAGGACGGTCCCGTCGGGGGCGGTGATGCCGACCGAGCCGAAGCCGAAGCCGGACGCCTCGACCTGCTTCCACACGCCCAGTTCGCGCAGGACCCGCAGGGCGTTGCCCTGGAGGGTGATGCCGGAGCCGGCGGTGGCGTTCCAGTCGTCCTTCGCCTCGACGAGGTCCACCGTCAGGCCGGCCCGGCGCAGCAGGATCGTCACGGCGTTGCCGGCCGCGCCACCGCCGATCACCAGGACCGTACGGGCATTGCTCATGGGGAACTCCCTTGCTCCTCTGGTTACTTGACGGCGATCGGGTTGACGGGGGAGCCGACGGCGCCGGTGATGGGCAGGGGCGCGGCGGTCAGCCAGAAGTCGTACCGGCCGTCGGCCGCGCAGTCCTCGGCCAGCGCCTCCAGGTCCCACATCTCACCGATGAGCAGCCCGGTGTTGGGGATGACGACCTGGTGCAGCGGCTGGAAGGCGTGCTCGAACTCGTTGGGCCGCACCTCGAAGCCCCAGGTGTCGGTGGCGATCGCGGCGATCTCGGTGCCGTGCAGCCAGCCGGCCGTGGTGAAGGACAGGCCGGGCGCGGGACCGCCCGCGTAGTCGCCCCAGCCGTCGCGGCGGACGCGGGCGAGCTGACCGGTGCGCACCAGCACGATGTCGCCCCGGCCGACGGTCACCCCGTGCGCCTCGGCGGTCGCCGTCAGGTGCTCCTCGGTGACCGGGAAGCCGTCCGGCAGCTCACCGTCCTCGCCGATCACGCGGCCCACGTCGAGCAGCACACCGCGTCCGGCGACGTGCGGGGCCATGTGCTCGATGCCCGTGACCAGGTCGCCGTCGGAGGTGACGACCTTCTCGGCCGGACGCCCGTTCCACGCCTTTCCGTGGTCGAAGATGTGCCCGAGCCCGTCCCACTGGGTGGAGCACTGCAACGGCATCGCGATCACGTCGTCGGCGCCGCCGATGCCGTGCGGGAAGCCCTGGTTGCCGAGGGCGGCGTCGGTGCCGGTGTCCAGCATGGTGTGCACCGGGTTGGTGCGCCGGCGCCAGCCCTTCTGCGGGCCGTCCATGTCGAACCGCTGGGAGAGGGAGAAGCTCACCCCGCGCCGGATCAGGGCCGCGCCCTCGCGCCGCTTGGCCTCGTCGAGGAAGTTGAGGGTGCCGAGCACGTCGTCCTCGCCCCAGCGGCCCCAGTTGGAGTACGCCTTCGCGGCGCTCGCGATCGCGCCCTCGGGGTCGTGGCGGTCCAGGGTCACGACGTCTCCTCCGCCCGACAGCGGGTGCGCTGGACGCCGAGCCCGGTGATCGAGCTCTCCATGACGTCGCCGTCGCGCAGCAGCCGGCCCCAGTGCATGCCGTTGCCGGCCGGGGAGCCGGTCAGCACCAGGTCGCCGGGGAGCAGACGGGCGGTCTGGGAGGCGTACGCCACCATGCGCGCCACGTCGAAGATCATGTCCTTGGTGGACTCGTCCTGCATGGTCTCGCCGTTCAGCTTCAGCACCAGCCGCAGGTCGTTCGGTTCGGCGATCGACTCGGTCGGCACGATCCAGGGGCCGAGCGGGGTGAAGCCGGGGGCGTTCTTGCTGCGCAGCCAGTCGGTGCCGATCTGCGGCATGTCCCGGCGGAAGACGGTGGCGCGGTCGGTCAGGTCGTTGGCGATGGTGTACCCGGCGACGTACTCCAGCGCCTCCTCCACGGACACCCGGTGGGCGGGCCGGCCGATCACGGCCGCCAGCTCCAGCTCCCAGTCCGGCTGCTCGGTCCAGGCCGGCAGCACGACGTCGTCGCCCGGACCCGTGATCGCGCTCGGCAGGCCGATGAACACGTACGGCAGGTCCTCCGCCGCCCGGCGGTCCATGATCTCCGCCGCCTCGGCGCGCCGTTCGCCCTCGGGCCGGTCGTCGCCGGGGGCGCGGTGGGCCACGTGCAGGTCGATGACGTGCTGCCGGTAGTTGGCGCCCGACTGGAACACCTGGCGCGGCTCGACCGGCGCGTGCACCCGCAGCCCGGCGAGCGGGGTGCGGGGGAGCGAGGTGTCGGCCGCCAGCGCGCGCAGTCGCGGCAGGGTCGTCTCCCAGTCGTCCAGCAGATCCCGGACGGTCAGCGATTCCCCGCCGAAGGGGGTGCGGAGATCGAGCGCCTGGCCGTCCGGGGTGACGAGGGCGGGGAAGGCGGGCCCGTCCGGGGCCGAGAGAGTGCCGAGGGCGAACGGGCCGGCGAAGAGCGCGGACGCGGCTTCAGGTTTCACGAACATGTCCTCCTGATTGCGGTGTGACTAATCTGGACCCCGCACCCGCAATCGGGGAAATAGATTGTGTGGATGATCGGCATCCAGCGCGTTTATCCCTCCCCGGTCGGCGCCGTACCGCAAGGGGAGTCCCGTGAACCTGGCCCGCCTGGACCTCAACCTCGTCGTCGCGCTGCGCGCCCTCCTGGAGGAGCGCAACGTCACCCGCGCCGGACAGCGCGTCGGCCTCAGCCAGCCCGCCATGAGCGCCGCCCTCGCCCGCCTCCGCCGCCACTTCGACGACGATCTGCTCGCCCGCGTCGGCGGCCACTACGAACTCACCGCCCTCGGCCAGGTCCTCCTGGACCGCACCTCCACCGCCTACGACGTGCTGGAACGCCTCTTCGCCAGCCAGGCCGACTTCGACCCGGCCAGCGAGCGGCGCGAGTTCAGGCTGGTCGCGTCGGACTACGCCGTCGCCGTCTTCGGGACCGAACTCGCCCGCGTCGTGCACGAGGAGGCCCCGGGCATCCGGCTCCGCTTTACCCACACCCCGCCGACCGTCGTCGACGACACCGCCACCCTGCTCAGCGCCTGCGACGGTCTGCTGATGCCGCACGGGGTCGTCAGCGACTTCCCGGCCACCGACCTCTACGACGACCGCTGGGTCTTCCTCGTCGCGGACGACCATCCCAGCGTCGACGACCGGCTCACCCGCCAGGACCTGGCGCGGCTGCCGTGGGTCACCTACCAGCGCACCTACGACGCCCCTGCCGTACGCCAGCTCGGCATGCTCGGCATCGAGCCGCGCGTGGAGGTCTCCGTCAGCAGCTTCCAGCTGCTGCCCCTGCTGGTCGCCGGCACCCGGCGGATCGCCCTGGTGCAGGCACGCCTGGCCCGGCTGTTGGCGCCGGTCGCCGCCGTCCGCGTCGTGGAGCCGCCCTACGAGGCGGTCCCGCTGCGGGAAGCCCTGTGGTGGCACCCGGTCCACACGCACGACGCCGCCCACATCTGGCTGCGCGACACGGCCGCGCGGGTGGGGGCGCGGCTGCCTCGGGAGGGGGAGGAGTGAGGGAAGGCGGCTGAGGGGGGCGGCTGAGGGGGTGCGGGTGAGGGGGGCGGGTGAGGCGGGCGGCTGAGCGGGGCGGTTGAGGGGAAGGCTGAGCGGGTCGGCTGGGAGAGACGGCTGATCGGGGTGGCCAAGGGGGGCGGCTGAGCGGGGCGGGCGCCAGGTCGTGGGGCGGGCAGCACATCGTCCGATCACGGCTGGGGCGGGCAGCACATCGTCCGATCACGGCGACGACGGGGCCATCCACCCGCTGGATCGACGGCATCGGCAACTCGGATCACGCGAGGGCTGGGCAGGCCGCGTCCGCGCCCGCATAGTCGTGGCACGTCACCGCGCCCGTACGCCGAGGTCCGAAGGGCCGTCGCTCCCTCCCCGCCCCCGGTCCCCGCGCCGCGCCACTCTCCCGCACCGCGCCCTGGAGTGCTGCCATGCCCGCATCCGCCGCCCCGCCCGCCCACGACCAGGGTGACTCCCCGGCCGTCCGCAGCCGGCTGCCCACCATGCTGTTGATGGCCGGCAGCTGCCTGCCGATCCTCGGCGCGGTCCTGATCGCCCCCGTCCTGCCCCGCCTCCAGGACCACTTCGCCCACGTCCCCGGCGGCGCGGCCCTCGTCCCGCTCGTCCTCACCGTCCCGGCGCTCGCCCTGGCCGTGCTCGCGCCGTTCGCCGGCGTCCTCGTCGACCGGCTCGGCCGCAAGCGCCTGCTCGTCGCGGCCACCGTCCTGTACGCCCTGTTCGGCACCGCGCCGCTGTGGATCGACTCGCTGTACGGCATCGTGCTCAGCCGCGTCCTGGTGGGCGTCGCCGAAGCGGCCGTCATGACCTGCTGCACCACACTGATCGGCGACTACTGGACCGGACGCGAACGCGACCGGCTCCTCGCCCTGCAGACCATGTGCGCGTCGGTGTCCGCCACGGCCTTCCTCGTGCTCGGCGGAGCCCTGGGGTCCACCGGCTGGCGCACGCCCTTCTGGCTGTACGCGGTCGGCCTGCTGCTCGCCCCCGCCATGGCCCGGGCGCTGCCGGCCCCCGCACCCGCCGCACCGCGTCCGGCGGCCGTCCCCCGGCCCTTCCCCGCCCGGCGCATGGCGGGCATCTGCCTGCTGACCGTCTTCGGCGGGGTCGTCTTCTACGCCGTGCCCGTCGAGATGTCCTTCCTCCTCGACGACCTGGGCGTGACCTCCACCGGCGTCATCGGGGCCGTCACGGCGCTCGCCAGTGCCGCCACCGTCCTCGGCTCGGTGCTCTTCACCCGGCTCACCGACCGGTCCGGCCGCCGCCTGCCCGCCCTCTTCCTGCTGTGCGCCGCCGGTTTCCTGCTGATGGGCACGGCCGGCCAGCCCGCCCTGCTGGTCGCCGGTGCCGTTGTGAACTGCGTCGGCACGGGGCTGCTCCTGCCGTCGCTGCTGACGCTGGCGATGTCCCGGCTGGACTTCGCCGACCGGGGGCGCGGGACCGGGCTGTGGACGGCGGCGTTCTTCCTCGGCGAGTTCCTCTGCCCGCTGGCCCTCCTCGCCGGCGAGGGCGCCGTGGGCGATCTGGCCTCCTCCGTCGGCCTGCTCGGTCTGCTCACCCTGCTGGTCTCCGCCGCGCTGCTGCCCGTCACCCGCCGGGCGGCCGAGGTGCCGCCCGCGCAGGTTCCCGAGGGGCCGTGACCCGGCTTCCCGGGCAGGTTCAGAGGGGCTGTGACTCGGCGGGCCGCCCCGCCCACCCGAGCTCGCCCCGCCCACCCGAGCCGCCCCGCCCACCCGTTCCGGCCCGGTGGTGGCACGACTGCCCGCGGCCGTTCCGGCCCGGTGGCACGGCTGCCCGCGGCTGCGGGCGCGGGCGCGGGCGACGGCGGGTGGACGGACCGGGGCGGGCGGGGGGCCGGTGATCATCTGTGACGCGGGCCATACGGTGGATGCCTAGCGAACACTAGGCATTGGGGGACATCATCGACACCCGCCGTCGTCGTGCGCCCGGGTGCGGCGCCCCGGTCGAGAAGCCGAGAGACTCCCGTGAAACTCCCCGTCCAGCCGGTCGTCCCCGGCTTCCATCCCGATCCCAGCGTCTGCCGCGTCGGGGACGACTACTACCTGGCCTGCTCCAGCTTCGAGTACGCCCCGGGCGTGCCCATCCACCACTCGACCGATCTGCGGACGTGGCGCCGGATCGGCCATGTGCTGGACCGCCCCGCGCAGTTGCCGCTGGAGGGGGTGGACCCCTCGGCCGGCATCCTGGCGCCGACCCTGCGCCACCACGCGGGCCGCTACTGGATGGTGACCACCCTGCTGTCCGCCGGCCCCCGGGTCTTCCTGGTCACCGCCGACGACCCGGCCGGCCCCTGGTCGGACCCGGTCTGGATCCCGGAGGCCCGGGGCATCGACCCCGACCTCGCCTGGGACGACGACGGGACCTGCCTGCTCACCTGGACCCGCTTCGGCGAAGGGATCGTGCAGGCCGCACTCGATCCGCGGACCGGTGAACTGCTCGGCGAGCCCCGCCGGCTGTGGCAGGGGACGGGCGGGAAGTTCCCCGAGGGCCCCCACCTCCATCGCGTCGGCGCGTACTGGTACCTGCTGCTCGCCGAGGGAGGGACCGAACGCGGACACGCCGTCACCATCGCCCGCGCGCCCTCACCGGCCGGGCCCTTCGAGGCGTGTCCGCACAACCCCCTCCTCACCGCGCGGGGGACCGGCGCTCCCGTCCAGAGCACCGGTCACGCCGATCTCGTCGAGCGGCCCGACGGCACCTGGGCGATGGTCTACCTCGGCACGCGGCCGCGGGGCAGCAGCCCCGAGTGGCACGTCCTGGGACGCGAGACCTTCGCGGCGGAGGTGAGCTGGAGCGACGGCTGGCCCGCCGTGGCGGGGCCGATCGAGCCCGACGCGCCCGCGGAGGCCGTCGAGGACCTGCCGGACGGGACACTGCCGCCGGCGTGGGTGGCGCCCGGAGCCTTCCCGGACGCGCTGCTCAACTGGAGCGACCGGGGCTGGCGGCTCAGCGCGGCGGACGGACCCGCCTTCGTGGGCCGCCGCCAGGAGCACCTCCACATGCGGGCGCGGGCCGTGGTCGCCCCGCCCGGGGAACGACCGGAGGAGGCGGCAGGGGCCGGGGGACTGGAACTGCGCATCGACCCCCGGCACGCCGTCCGCATCGAGGTGCGGGGCTCGCGCGTGCGCGCGCTCGCCCTGATCGGCGGGGCGAGCGTGTTCCTGGGCGAGACCGCCGCCACGCCGGAGACGGTGCTGGAACTGCGCGCCGAGCCGCACAGCGCCGCCTCTCCCTTCGGGGTCGCCATGGGACCCGACGAAGTCGTGGCCGGAGTGTCCGGACCCGAGAGTTTCCGCGAACTCGGCCGCCTCGACGGCCGGTACCTGTCGACCGAGGTCGCCGCGGGCATGACGGGCCGGATGATCGGGCTGGTGTGCTCGGAGGGCGACATGCTGTTCCGGTCGTTCACCTACAGCGGCGCGGACGACCCGAAGGCGCTGTTCGAGGACTGACACCCGGCGGCTCACGCCCGACCGAACGGGTCCGTGTGCGGGGCGACATGACGCTCCGTCATGCTGGGGGACGGGGTGCGGACGGATCGCACCCCCGGTCTCCTGACAGGCGTGAGGACGGGCAAGCGCGTGGACGTCACTGAACGAGAGCTGACCGACCCGTGGCAGGGCGTACTCCTCACCCCCGCGCGCGGCACCGATGCCGGCGTTCTGGTCCTGGGCGGATCCAGCGGGCGCGTCGAACGGGAACGGGCGCGCCTGCTCGCCCGGCAGGGGGTCGCCGCGCTGGCGATCCGCTGGTTCGGCGGGCCGGGGCAGCCCCCGGGGATCTGCGAGGTCCCCTTGGAGACCTTCACCGCCGCCGTCGACCTCCTCCGATGTGCCGGAGCGCGACGCATCGGCATCCTCGGCGCCTCCAAGGGGGCCGAGGCGGCTCTGCTCACGGCGGTGCACGACCCGCGCGTGGACGTGGTCGTCGCGGTGTCGCCCACCTCCCGGGTGTGGTGCAACATCGGTCCCGGCCGCGACGGAGCGCAGCGCCCGTACCGCTCGTCCTGGACGTGGCGGGACCGGCCGCTGCCCTTCGTCCCGCTGGACGACTCCTGGCATCCCGACGAGCCGGACGGCGTCCCCGTCGCGATCCGCGGCTGGTACGAACGCAGCGAACGGACGTTCGCCTCCCTGCTTCCGGCGGCCGAGATCCCCGTGGAGGCGGCCCGGGCCGAGCTGGTGCTGGTCGCGGGCGGCGACGACGCGATGTGGCCGTCGCTGCCCTTCGCCGAACACCTGGCACGACGACGGCGCGCGGCCGGGTCCGCCGTGCGTCTGGTGGCCCGGGACGACGCCGGTCACCGCCCGCGCTTCCCCGGCGAGGGCCCCGCACCGGCGTCCCCGAGCTTCCGGTACGGAGGCACGCGCGAAGCCGACGCACTCCTCGGCGAGGCCGCCTGGCCCCATGTCCTCGACGCGCTGGGCGGCGGACGCTCGACCGTCCCTTCCGGCCGCCCGCGGACCAGCCCGTAAGACGCCCTCGCCGCCCGCGGACCAGCCGGTAAGACGCCCTTGCCGCCCGCGGACCCGCCCGTCGGACGGTCTCGCCGCCCGCGGACCAGCCCGTCGGACGGTCTCGCCGCCCACGGCACCCGCACCCCGCGCGGGTCCGGCCGACGGCTGCTGCTGCCGGCCGGCACCGGTCGGGTCCTGGACGGCGGACGGGACGGGGGCAAGCCCGGGACGGATGCGAGCCCGGGGCGGATGCGAGCCCGGGGCGGATGCGAGCCCGGGGCGGATGCGAGCCCGGGGCGGATGCGAGCCCGGGACGGATGCGAGCCCGGGGCGGATGCGAGCCCGGGGCGGATGCGAGCCCCGGGGCGGATCCAAGCCGGCCTTAACCACCGGCTGGGCGTTCAGCCGCTGTTCGCCGTTGCCGATGGGCTGGAACGGATGCGAGCCGCCGCCGTCACCGGCCCGGCCCAGACGGCTGAGGGGACGGAGCCGCGCCCCGGCCTGGCCCCGGCTGGGCCTGGCTCGGCTCGGCCTGCCCCCGGCCTGGCCCCGGCTGGGCCGGCCCCCGCTCGGCCTGCCCCAGCCTGGCTCGGCCTGCCCCGGCACACGGCACGGCCTGCCCCAGCCTGGCTCGGCCTGCCCCAGCCTGGCTCGGCCTGCCCCAGCCTGGCTCGGTCTGCCCCGGCACGGCTCGGCCTGCCCCGGCCCGTGGAGTATTCCGTGGCCGGCCGAGGCCGGTGCCTGACACGCTCTCACCATGACCCCCGAGTCCCGCACGGTGTCCGGCACCTCCTGGCTGGGCGAGCCGATCGACGCCCGCCCCCTCTTCGGTCCTGAAATGGCGGCGCTCCTCGAGACCTTGCGCGGCCTGCGCCCCGAGGACTGGGGGAGGACCGCGGTCCCGGGCTGGACCGTCCATGACCTCGCCGCCCACCTCCTCGGCGACTACGACGGACGCCTCGGCCGCACCCCCGGCGGACACCGGCACGCACGCAGGCCGGGGGAGACGCTCGCGGCGTTCGTCCACCGCACCAACCAGGCGTGGGTCGACCTGCACGCCCACGACAGTCCCGCCTCGCTCGTCGACGCGCTGGAGGTGTCCGGGGCCCGTGTCGCCCGTCGGTTCGCCGCCGCCGACCTCGATGCACCCGCCCTGGGCGTGTCGTGGGCGGGAGCCGATCCCGCGCCGGGATGGCTGGACACCGCCCGGGAGTTCACCGAGTACTGGACGCACCGCCAGCAGATCCGCCATGCCGTCGGCCGCGACACCGACCAGGAACCCCACGCGCTGTCGACGGTCGTGGACACCTTCATGCGGGCCCTGCCCCACACCCTGCGGCATACGACAGCACCCGTGGGGACCCGGCTCCGCGTGACCGTCGACGGGCCGGCCGGCGGCAGGTGGACCGTCACCGCCACCCCGCAAGGCTGGTCCCTGGCCGAACCTCCGGCCGGCCCGCCGGCCGCATCGGTGCTGCTGGACACGGAGACCGCCTGGCGGCTGTGCACACGCGGCATCGATCCCGCCACCGCCCTGGCACGAGGTCGCGTCGAGGGAGAGCGCCGGCTCGCCGAAGCCGCGTGCCGGATCGTGTCGATCGTCCGCTGAGCACCCTCTCCGCGCCCGAGGCCGGACCGTTCACCGCAGGTTCCACCTACCGCAGGTTCCACCTACCGGAGGCCCACCCACCGGAGGCCCACCCACCGGAGGCCCACCCACAGGAGGCCCACGGACAGGAGGCCCGCCGACGGGAGACCCGCGGACAGGAGGCCCGCGCGCCCACAGCAGGCCCGCCCCCGGCAGGCCCGCGGACGCACAAGCGCCCCCCTCCACGGCGACGGTGCGTGGAGGAGGGCGGGGGAGAGGGCGTCGAGCGGGAGGTGGGGCCGGGTTCTCGGGCGGGCGGCCCCGGCCCCGCCGCTGTCAGGTGGCCGGGGCCGGGGTCCGTCCGGTTCAGGCGGGCCGGGTCGCCTCCGCCTCGGCCCGGCCGTCGTCGTCCTCGGACGTCTCCTTCAGGGGCGGAATGAACAGGGAGAGCAGCAGGGCCACCACGGTGACCAGGGCGCCGAGCCAGAACACCCAGGAGTACCCGGTGTCGTGGTAGAAGGCCGTGCCGTCGACGACGGTGCTGTCGGCGGCGAGGGCGGCGTACGCGCCGGCGGTGACGATGGCGCCGAACAGGCTGATGAGCATGTTGAGCATGCCGCTGCCCAGACCCTGCTCGTCACGCGAGACCACGCCGACCACGAGTGCGGGCGCACCCGCGACGACCACGCCGGCTCCGAGGTTGGCGACGCAGGAGGTGAGGATGAGTTCGAGTTCGTTGCCGTGGTAGAAGCCCACGAGCGTGTAGCCGACGGCCATCACGACCAGGCCGGCGCACCACACCTTGCGGGTGTCGAAGAAGCGCAGGTAGCGGCTGACGAGCAGGCCGGTGCCGAACATCACCAGGTTCCAGCTCACGCTGACGACGGCGTTGTGCTGGGCCGTCCAGCCCAGGCCGGCGGAGACACCGGGGATGTGCGGGTAGAGGGCGAGCAGGATGGCGAGGCCGGGCATCGTGAAGGCGACCGTCTGGGCGAGGCCGCCCGCGGTGAGCGCCAGGGCCACCGGGCGACGGCGCAGGACCCGCAGGTCCAGGATGGGGTGGGCGCTGGACCGCTCGACGAACAGGAAGACGACCAGGGCCACGACGCCCGCGCCGAGCCAGCCCAGGGTCCGCGCGTCCGACCAGCCCCAGCTCTGTCCCTGACCGGTGGCGTAGACCACCGCGGTCAGGCCGCCGCCGAGGACCACGCCGCCCAGCCAGTCGAAGCCCGAGTCGAAGGCGTGCCGCGGCGTCTCCGGGACCAGCAGCGCGACCAGCGCGAAGGCGGCCGCGGTGGCGGCGGCGAGGAACCACAGAGCGCCGCGGTACCCCCAGGTGTCGACCAGCCAGCCCGCCAGGAACGGCGAGACGAGGGCCACCAGGCCGACGCTGCTCCCCATGATGCCGCTGGCCGACTTGACCAGCCGGGGCGGGAAGACGTCCCGCACCGCGGCGAACGACAGGGCGCCGAAGGGGCCGTAGAAACCGGCGATCGCCCGGCCCGCCAGCACCAGCCAGAAGCTTCCGGCCAGGGCGGCGAGGGCCTCGCCGAGAGCGCCCAGCGCCGTCATGGCGAGCATGACGCGCCGCTTGCCGTACAGGTCTCCCAGCTTGATCACGAAAGGCGTGAGCAGCGTGGACACCAGGGTCAGCGTCAGTCCGAACCACGCCACCTGGGTGGTGTGGAAGGTCTGGGCGACCCCCGCCATGGCGTTGGCGCCGAGGATCCCGCCCGCGGCCAGCAACTGGGTCGGCCAGGCGAGTGCGATCAGCAGCAGGACGAGGCGGGGGGTCCACCGCCCGTCCGCCCGTGCGCCGGGCGCGAGGTCGAGTTGCGGGCTTGATGACGTCGGCGTCATGCCAGCCCTCCTTTCACGGAGGTGCCGAAGGAGTGGGAGGCGCGGTGGGGGGTGACGCGGAAGAGTGGCCTGCTGTTTACACGGCTCTTACGGGGAGGTGACAGCGTGGCAATACGTCGTTCGCGTGACGTCGATGATGACCTGAACACCTAGTGCTCGCTAGGTATCCAGCTTATGACCCACGTCACATAGGGGAGCGACAGGTGGCCGGGCGCCGGCCGCCGCCGTTCCCGCCGCCGGTACCGTTCTCCCATGGCGACACCCAGGGGGCCGCGCGGCGGCTACACGACGGGCCGGGCGCGGCGCACGCAGATCCTGGAGGCGGCGTTGCTGCGCTTCGGGCAGGACGGCTACCGCAAGACCTCCCTCGCGCGCGTCGCCCGGGACGCCGAGATCACCGACGCCGGGCTGCTGCACCACTTCCGCGACAAGCAGCAGCTCCTGCTCGCGGTCGTCGAGTACTGGCACGAGCGGGCGGACGTGCGGTGGGAGCGGGTCTCGGACTCCGTCCGGGACGCCTTCCGCTGCCACCTGGAGGACACCGCCGAGACGCTCGCCATGCCCGGCATGGTCGAACTGGCCGTCGTGATCGGTGCCGAGTCCACCGCGCCCGACCATCCGGCCCACGAGCACTTCACGGGCTGGCAGGAGAAGGGGGTCAGGGAACTCGCCGACCGGCTGCGGGCCGGCAGCCGCAGCGGCGAACTGCGGGCCGACCTGGACCACGAGGGCATCGCCCGCGAGTGTGCGGCCCTGGATGCGGGCCTCCAGCAGCAGTGGCTGGCCGGCGGGCGTTCCTTCGACGTCATCGCCATCATGCGTGACCATCTCGACCGCCTCATGTGCTCCATCTCCTCCGACGGGCGGGGGTTGTAGGGCGGGGGCTTCGGGTGCCGCGAGCCGTCGCGGGGGCGGGTGCGCGGACGTATGTGGCATGAGCATGACGTACAGGGCAAGTGGAGTGACGCACCTCACACCCGTGAACGCCTAGTTTTCACTAGGTATTGGTCGCATGATCGAGGCTGCTCATCCAGGCGCCGAGAAAGGCCGTCATGCACCACCACTGGACCGCCCGGGTCGTCAGCCCCCGCCCGACCGGCACCCCCTCCGCCACGGCGGCCCGCCCGGCCGCCCTGCTGCGCGGGGAGTTCACCGCGCGCGCGGCCGTACGGTCGGCACGGCTCCTGGTCACGGCTCTCGGCGTGTACGAGATGCAGATCAACGGAGCCGTCGTCGGCGACCACGTCCTCGCCCCCGGCTGGACGAGCTACCGCCACCGCCACCGCTACCAGTCCTTCGACGTCACCGCCCTGCTCCGCGACGGCCGCAACGCCTGGGGCGCCCATCTGGCCGACGGCTGGTACCGGGGCCTGCTCGGCTTCAACGGCGGCACCCGGGACATCTACGGCGACCGCACCGGCCTCCTGGCCGAACTGCGCATCGAGTACGCCGACGGCACCTGCGAGACCGTCACCACCGGGGAGGACTGGAGCTGGGCCCCCGGCCCCGTCCTCGCCGCCGGACTGTACGAGGGCGAGGAGCACGACGCCCGCCACGAGCGGACGGGATTCTCCGAGCCCGGCTTCGACGACCCGGCCTGGGAGCCCGTCGACATCCTCGATTTCGACACCTCCGTGCTCTTCCCGGCCGACAGCCCGCCGGTGCGCCGCACCGAGTACGTCACCCCCGTCGCCGTCACCACCTCACCGACCGGCCGCACGATCCTCGATTTCGGCCAGAACCTCGTCGGCCGGCTCCGCATCCGCGTCCGCGGCGAGGCCGGCCGCACGATCACCCTCCGGCACGCCGAGGTGCTCCAGGACGGCGACCTGTGCGTCCGTCCGCTGCGGCACGCCACCGCCACCGACCGCTACACCCTGAGCGGCGCCCCGGACGGCGAGGAGTGGGAGCCCCGCTTCACCTTCCACGGCTTCCGCTACGCCGACGTCGAGGGCTGGCCCGGCGACCTCGACCCCGCCGACGTCACCGCCGTCGTCCTCCACAGCGACCTGCGCCGCACGGGCACGTTCTCCTGCTCCGACGCCTCCCTGAACCGGCTGCACGAGAACGTCGTGTGGGGCATGCGCGGCAACTTCGTCGACGTCCCCACCGACTGCCCGCAGCGCGACGAGCGGCTCGGCTGGACCGGCGACGTCCAGGTCTTCGCCCCCACCGCGTCCTTCCTCTACGACGTCCGCGACTTCCTGCGCTCCTGGCTGCGCGACCTGGCCGCCGACCAGGGCACCGACGAACGGCGCGTCCCCCCGGTGTTCAGCCCCGACATCCCGGTGATCACCCCCGTGCCGATCCCGCCCGGCAACCCGCCGATGGCCGGCTGGTGCGACGCGGCCGTCATCGTCCCCTGGGTGCTGTACGAGCGCTACGCCGACACCGAGGTGCTGCGCACCCAGTACCCCTCCATGCGGGCCTGGGTCGACGCCGTCGACCGCATCGCCGGCCCCGGCCACGTCTGGGGCGAGGGCTTCCAGTTCGGCGACTGGCTGGACCCGACCGCGCCCGCCGACGACCCCGGCCGGGCCATGACGTCGTCCGCCCTGGTCGCCACGGCGTACTTCGCCCACTCCGCGCGGCTGCTGGCCCGTACCGCCGAGGTGCTGGACGACAAGGACAGCTCCGCGCACTACGACGCCCTGGCCGACGCGGTCCGCGACGCCTTCCGCGACCGCTTCCACGCCGGCGGCGGACGCCTGACGGAGGAGACGCAGACCGCCTACGCCCTCGCGCTCTGCTTCCGCCTCCTACAGGATGACGCCGAGCGCGCCGAGGCCGGACACCGCCTCGCCGCCCTGGTGGCCGGCCGCGGCCACCGCGTCGGCACCGGATTCCTCGGCACACCCCTGGTGTGCGACGCGCTGACCGACACCGGACACGTCGACACCGCCTACCGGCTGCTGACGCAGCGGGAGTGCCCGTCGTGGCTGTACCAGGTCGACATGGGCGCCACCACCGTCTGGGAACGCTGGGACAGCATGCTCCCCGACGGCGACGTCAACCCCGGCGAGATGACCTCCTTCAACCACTACGCGCTCGGCGCGGTCGCCGACTGGATGCACCGCACCGTCGCCGGCCTGGCCCCCGCCGGGCCGGGCTACCGCCGCCTCCTGGTGCGGCCCCGCCCCGGCGGCGGCCTCACCTGGGCCCGCGCCGAGCACGACACGCCGTACGGGCGGGCCGAGACCAGCTGGCGCGTCGAGGGAGGGCGGCTGCTGGTGGACGTACTCGTACCGCCGGCCGTCACCGCCCTGGTCGACCTGCCCGGCGCGGAACCCGTCGAGGCCGGGCCCGGCCGGCACGCCTTCCACTGCCCCCTGCCGGCCGCGCCGGAGCGACCGGCCCGCCCCACCTCCTCCCCCTCGGCGCACACCTCCCGGGAGCAGCGGTGACCCTCCCCCACCAGGACCCCCGGCACGACGTCGCACGGCGCGTGGCCGACCTGCTGCCCCGGACGACTTCCTCGGCGGTGTCCACCCTGCCCCGCTCGATGGCAGAGGTCGAGGCCGGACGCCCGGACGCGCCCCGGGACGGCGCCGACCCCCTCTACCCCTTCGGGCACGGCCTGGACTACGCTGCCGACGTCTGACCGGCCCGACGCCGCCGCGCGCCGCACCCGCGCCCCGCGCTCATGGCCCGGACCCGGGCCGCGCACAGGCGTCTCCCAGCGGGTCCCGCCATGATCGGCTCATGTCTGCTGTCTGCGGGGCCCGCGAGGACGCGGTCCGTGTCCTCATCGTCGACGACGAGCCCGAACTCACCGAGTTGCTCTCCTGGGCGGTCACCGAAGCGGGCTGGCGGCCCTTCCGCGCGGAGGACGGACACAGCGCACTTACCCTCGCGCGCGGCTGCGCCCCGCACGCCGTCGTCCTCGACTGGATGCTGCCCGACCTCGACGGCGTGCAGGTGCTGCGACGCCTGCGGTACGAGAACGCACGGCTGCCCGTCCTCATGCTCACCGCCCGCGACGCCCTGGAACACCGTATCGACGCGCTGTCCGCGGGCGCCGACGACTACGTGACCAAACCCTTCTCCCTGGAGGAGGTCATGCTGCGGCTGCGCGGACTGCTGCGCCGCTCCGGCGTGGAGGAGACGGCGGCGGACGAACCGGTGCGGGTGCTCGGCGATCTCGTGCTCGCCGAGAAGACCCGCCAGGTGCAGCGCGGCGGGACACCCGTCTCGCTGACCGCCAAGGAGTTCGACCTGCTCCGCTTCCTGATGAGCCACCCGCGCCAGGTCCTCAGCAAGGCCCAGATCCTCGACCACGTCTGGAACAGCTCCTTCGACAAGGAGGGCAACCTCGTCGAGGTCTACGTCTACGGTCTGCGCGGGAAGATCGACAAGGGGCGGGCCCCGATGATCCACACCGTGCGCGGCGCCGGCTACGTCATCAGGGCGGCGGGGGACGGCGCATGAGACCGCGCCGGACGCGTGGCCTGCCCGTCGCCGCCGGCCTGCGCGGGCTGTCCCTGCGCGCCCGCCTGGTGCTCTTCACCACCTCGACCCTGGTGGTCGTGTGCACCGCCATGGCGGTGGCCACGGTCCTGGTCCAACGTCACCAGCTCGTCGCGGACATGGACGCACGCGTCCGCGAGGCGGTGGCGCGTATGCAGGGCTACGTCCAGTACGGGGCGCCGGACGCCACGGATCTCGGTTTCCTCAACGAGCACGGCCACCGGACCGGCACCGTCGGGGCCCGGATGGCCGACGGCGAGATCACCGCCGCCGAGGTGGTGACCCCGGACGGCCGGCACAGGGCCCTGACCGCCGCCCAGCGCGACGCCCTGGCCGGCCTCGCCGTCGGCGGTTCGCCGCGCACCCGCACGCTCCCCGGCCTCGGCGTCTACCGGGTGACCGCGGTCCAGGGCGACGGCGGGGCCGCCGTCGTGGCCGGACTCCCCATGGACGGCGTCCAGGAGACGCTGAGCTCCCTAGTCGTCACCGAGGCGGTGATCGCCTCCGTGGGACTGGCCGGCGCGGCCTGCGTCTGCGCGGTCGGCATACGCCGCCAGCTGCGCCCGCTCGGCCGGGTCGCCGCCACCGCCGTCGAGGTCGCCCGCGCCCCGCTCAGCCGCGGCGAGATCACCCAGCTCACCCGCGTCGCCGCCGCGGACACCGACAGCCGGACCGAGGCCGGACGCGTGGGCGCCGCGCTCAACCACCTCATCGACCGCGTCGAGTCCTCCCTGTCCGAGCGCCAGCGCAGCGAGGACCGCATGCGCCGCTTCCTCGCCGACGCCAGCCACGAACTGCGCACCCCCCTCGCCTCCATCGCCGGGTACGCCGAGCTGATGGGCCGCGGCGCCGCGCAGGTCGAACCGCACGTGGTGTGGCGCCGGATCTCCGCCCAGTCGACGCGGATGACCGGCCTCGTCGAGGACCTGCTGCTGCTCGCCCGGCTCGACGAGGGACGGCCCCTGGAAAAGGCCGAGGTGAACCTCACGACCCTGGTCGCCGAGGCCGTGTGGGACGCACAGGCCGCCGGTGGCGGCCACCTCTGGGAACTGGCGCTGCGCCTCGACGAACCGGCCACCGTGACCGGCGACGCGGCCAGGCTCCACCAGGTCGTGGCCAACCTGCTGGCCAACGCCCGCGCGCACACCCCGCCCGGCACGACCGTCACCGTCGCCGTCGAGGCGACGGACACGCACTGCGTGATCCGGGTGCGCGACGACGGCCCCGGCATCCCGCCCGCCCTCCTTCCGTCGGTCTTCGAACGCTTCACCCGCGCGGACGCCTCCCGCTCCCGCGTCACCGGCCAGGGAGGCGGGAGCGGACTGGGCCTGGCCATCGCCGCGGCGATCGCGCAGGCGCACGCGGGGCGCATCGACGTGGAGAGCGAGCCGGGGCGGACGGAGTTCGCCGTCACGCTGCCCCGCGCGACCGCGCCGCCCCACGTCCCGCCGGCCTCCCCGGCACCCGCGACACCGGCCACGGCCCCTTGAGCCCGCGCACGGCCCGCTGAGCCGGCGGACGGCCCGTTGAGCCGGCGGACCGCGCCCGCGGCCGCGTACGGTCGCCCGTGGGTCCGCGGCGTCCTCGTGCCGCGCACGGTCACCTCCGCGTCCCCGACGGTCCTCGTGCCGCGCACGGTCACCTCCGCGTCCCCGACGGTCCTCGTGCCGCGCACGGTCACCTCCGCGTCCCCGACGGCCCCCGTGCCGCGCACGGTCACCTCCGGGTCCGCGGCGTCCTCGTGCCGCGCACGGCCCTCGCGCCCGCGCAGAGTCCCCTGCTTCCGCCTACGTGCGCCTCCGCCCCCCTACGTGCGCCTCCGCCCCCCGCGCCCGCCTCCGTCCCTTGTGCCGGCGCACGGCCGCAAATCCTCAGCACCTCCACATAGTCCCAGGTCAGTTGGGCCGTGCAGGATCGTCGTACGCCGTTTCCCGCCCCCGCGCCGCACGTGGTTCAGCGGGGACTCAGTTCGGTGCAGCAGGGTGATCCGCCAGGGAGCCCACACCGGGTGGGCCCATGGACGAAGGGAGCCGGCGACGATGACCGAGCTCGACACCGGGGACGCCGCGGCACGGGAGACCGGGACGGAGGCCGGCCGGCACGCCCACGCGAGCCGCCGCAACTTCATGCGCAAGGTCTTCTTCGCGTCCGGCGCCACCGCGGTCGCGACGATGGGCGGCGCGGGAGCGTGGGCGGCGCTCGCCGACGACACCACCGACGCCACCGCGAGCGCGGTCCCGAGCGGTGCCCCCAGCGGCGGCCCGGGCGGCGGTGCGGGCGGCCCCGGCAACATGACGATCACCGAGGACTTCTTCGGCCTGACGACCGACGGCAAGCGGATCGACGACCTGTTCACGATCCACTCCACCGGCGTCGACACCGCCCCCGTCATCACCGCCGCGAACGCGTTCCTGGCCGGTCTCACCGACGACCAGAAGACCTCCACCCAGTTCACCGTCCACTCCACCGAGTGGCGGATGTGGAGCAACGTCGACTCCTACGAACGCCAGGGCGTCTCCCTCGCCGACCTGACCGACACCCAGAAGGCCCTGGGCACGGCTCTCCTCAAGGCCGCGCTGAGCGCCGACGGCCTGGAGACCACGGAGAAGATCCGCAAGATCAACCAGGCGGCCGGCGAGGCGATCGGCAACACGAACTCCTTCAACGAGGACGCCTACTACTGGACCGTGATGGGCACCCCGTCGGACAGCGAGCCCTGGGGCTTCCAGTTCGACGGCCACCACCTGGTCGTGAACTACTTCGTCCTCGGCGACCAGGTCGTCATGAGCCCCTGCTTCTGGGGCTCCGAGCCGACCTCGATGGAGATCGACGGCGAGACCGTCACCGTGTGCCACGAGGAGGTCGTCGCCGGCCTCGCCTTCATCAACTCCCTCACCACGGCGCAGCAGGCGGTCGCCATCGAGTCCTCGACCAAGTCGAACGAGTCGATGAAGGCGGGCGCCTTCTCCGACAACGCGGTGCAGGAGTACACGGGTCTGCGCGGCAACGCCCTCGACGCCGCCCAGAAGACCAAGCTCCTCGGCATCGTCGAGGCCTTCGTCGGACGCGCCAAGGCCGACGCGGCCAAGGTGCGGATGGCCGAGGTCCGCAAGCACCTCGACGACACCTACGTCACCTGGGCCGGGGGCACCGGCGACGACGACGCCTTCTACGTCCGCGTGCACAGCCCCGTGGTCTGGGTGGAGGTCGACTGCCAGGCCCCGGGCCCGCTGGCCGGCGCCTACGGCGCGCAGCAGGGCGACGGAGCGACCCAGAAGCACGTCCACTCCGTCATCCGCACCCCGAACGGCAACGACTACGGCAGGGAGCTGCTGCGCCAGCACTACCTGACCTCGCCGCACCACCGGTGACCGGCTGACGGCGGGCGGCGGTGCGCCACGCCCGGCGACCTCGACGACGGCTGATCCCCGGACCGGGCACCCGGTCCGGGGATCAGCCGTCGTACGTGTGGCGCGCGGCGGGCCCGTGACGCGGGACGGGCCCGCCGCGCGCGGGCGGCCTACCCGGCGTCCGCCGCGAGGGCGCCGGTGAAGGTATGCAGGCCCGGACCGGCGGTGACCTGCCCGGAGCCGGGCACGTGGACCTCGGCCTCCGTGCCCGGGGGGACCTGCACGGTGAGCGTGAAGCGGTCGCCGTGGCGCTGCCACTCGGACCGGACCGTGCCGTGCGGGCAGTCGTGGCGGGCCGCCGCCGAGGTGAGCCCGCCCCCCGGCCGCGGGGCGATGACGAACCGGCGGTATCCGGCGGCGTCCGCGTCGGGGGCGTCCGGCAGGCGGATGCCGGCGACGTACTGGTGCAGGAAGGAGATCACCGCCCCCTTGCTGTAGTGGTTGTACGACATCTTGGGGCGCCCCTGCTCGTCGGTGCCCTGCCAGTCCTCCCAGATGGTGGTCGCCCCCTTGTCGATCATGGCGAGCCAGGAGGGCGAGGAGTCCTGGAGGAGCAGCTCGTAGGCGAGGCCGAGATGGCCGTGGTCGGCGAGCGCCGGCAACAGGAGTCCGGTGCTGAGGAAGCCGGTCGTCAGGTGGGTGCCGGCGGCGCGGACCAGCGCGGCGAGCCGGTCCGCCGCGGAGGCGCGCAGGTCCTCGGGGAGCAGGCCGAAGGCGAGGGCGCGCACGAGGGTGGCCTGGGTGTCGGGGGTGACGGTGCCGTCGGCGGTGACGTACTCGCCCTGCCAGGCGGCGCGGGCGCCCTCGGCGAGGCGCCGGTAGCGGGCCTCGTCCTCCCGGTGGCCGAGCAGGGCGGCGGTGCGGGCGAGCAGACCGGCGGAGCGGTGCAGGTAGGCGGTGGCCACGTCGCCGCGGTCGCGTGAGGGGTCCAGGTCCGGGGCGACGCCGGGTTCGAGCCACTCACCGAAGTGGAAGCCGGTGTCCCACAGGAACTCCTCGTGCGGCGCCGGCCGCGGGCGCGAGGTGGCCCGGTCGGGGTGGCGGCGGGTCGCGGCCTGCCCGGCGGCGTAGTCGACCCAGGCGCGCATGGACGGGTACTGCTCGCGCAGCACGTCCAGGTCGCCGTAGGCGCGGTACATCTCCCACGGGACGATGACGGCGGCGTCGCCCCAGCCGGCCGAGCCGGTGGTACCCCCCTCGAAGGAGGCGCGGCGGGCGGCCTCGTCGGCGGGGTCGGGCACGTAGTTGGGCACCCGGCCGTCGGCCCACTGGTCGGCGGCCAGGTCGAGCAGCCACTTCGCGGTGAATCCGGCGACGTCGTACAGGAAGGCGGCGGTCGGCACGAACACCTGCCAGTCGCCGGTCCAGGCGGCGCGCTCGCGCTGCGGGCAGTCCGTGGGCACGTCGCAGACGTTGCCGCGCAGGCTCCACAGGGCCGCCTCGTGCAGCCGGTCGACGCGTGCGTCGCTGCTGGAGAACCAGCCGGTGCGGGTCAGGTCGCTGTGGACGACGACGCCGGTGACGTCGTCGGCGGTCAGCGGGCCGGGGTGGCCCTCCACGCGGACGTAGCGGAAGCCGTGGGTGGTGTGGCGGGGCTCGAACACCTCACCCGGGCGGCCGGCGGAGACGACGGTGTCGACCTGTCCGGCCGGGAGGGGGCGGTGGGTGGCGAAGTCGAAGGCGCGAATGTTGTGGGTGGTGACGTCGCCGTGTTCGTCGAGGGCCTCGCCGTGCGTCAGGGTGAGGGCGGTGCCGGCCGGACCGAGGCCGGTCAGCCGGACCCAGCCGTTGATGTTCTGGCCCAGGTCCACCACATGGTGCCCGGGGCGCAGCTCGGTCACCGAGACCGGCCGGATCTCCTCGACCCGGCGCACCGGCGGCGCGGTGGGGCCGGTCAGTCGGGTGAAGTCGGCGTACAGCCCGCCGTCGGCGCTCTGCGCCTTGTCCCACAGGCCGTCGTCGAAGCCGGGTTCGGTCCAGCGCGGGTCGTGCGCGCGCAGGTCGGTGCTCTGGCCGTCCATCAGGTCGGCGACGACGGCGCTCTCGGCGGTGCGCCAGTCGGGGCCGGTGCCGAGCGTCGTGGCGGTGCCGTCGGTGTGCGTCACCACGAGCTGGGCGAGCAGGGCGGTGCGGGTGCCGAAGCCGTCCGCCTCGCGGAGGAAGCCGTGCCGGCCGCGGAACCAGCCGTCGGACAGCACGGCCCCGAGCGCGTTGCCGCCGGCGGTGAGCAGGTCGGTCACGTCGTAGGTCTGCACCTGGAGGCGGGACCGGTAGGCGGTGAAGCCGGGGGTGAGCTCCTCGTCGCCGACGCGGTGGCCGTTGAGGAACAGCTCGTAGACGCCGTGGGCGGTGGCGTACAGGCGGGCCGAGCGCACCGCGCCGGGGAGCGCGAAGTCGTGGCGGAGGAGGTGGGCCGGGCGGTGGCCGGCCGGGGCGGGCGCCGTCTCCACGGGCTCGATCCAGCGCGCCCGCCAGTCATCCGGTTCCAGCAGACCGGTCTCCCACCAGGACGGTTCCGACCAGTCGCTCTCGCCCAGGTCGGTCCACACCTTCACCCGCCAGTCGGTGCGGGTGGCGGAGGCCGGCGCCGGACCGCCGTAGCGGACGGAGGCGGTGTCGGGGGAGGCGATCCGCCCCGAGTCCCAGTCGCCCGCCCGGACGCGGTAGGCGAGCTGGCGGGTGGCGCCTTGCGGCAGCCGCCAAGACAGGCGGGGCCTGCGCACGTGCGTACCGAGGGGGCGGCTGAGGTGTTCCACCCGCAGGCGAGTGGGACGGGGCGAGGGCACGGTCGTTCCTTCCGGTCCGGTGTGGGGGTCAGGCGGTGGCCGGGGCGGCTGCTTCGGAGACGGCCTCTCCGGTGGGGCGCCGCAGCCGGGGGATGGCGAGGGAGACCAGCAGGCCGAGCCCGACGACGGCGGCCATGGCGAGGTAGGCGTTGGTGTACGCCTGGTCCTGGTAGAAGGCGGTGCCCTGCACCACGGTGGCGTCGGCCGCGAGCACCGTGTACAGCATCTGGCTGGCGAGGGTCAGGAAGACCTGGGTCAGCAGCGAGGACATGCCGTTCGCCGCCGCCTGCTCCTCGGGGGAGACCACGGAGACGATCATGGCCTGCTGGCCGGACATCAGGATGCCGCCGCCCAGCCCCATCACCACTCCGGTGAGCACGATCTGCGGGGCGTCGCGGTGGTAGAGGGCGGCCAGCACCATGCCGCCGGCGAGCAGGGCGAGTCCGAGGTACCAGACCGTGCGGGGGCTGACCTTGCGGACCGCGTGGCCGACGCCGACGCCCGCGGCGAAGGTGATCAGTCCGGCGGGGATGCCGACGACGGCGTTGTGGGTCGTGGTCCAGCCCAGTCCGTCGGAGACGTGGGGGATCGCCGGGAACAGGGCGAGGAAGATCAGGATGGACTGCGAGGCGAAGAAGGCGGCCTGCGGCACGGAGGAGCCGATGAGGACGGTGGCCACCGGACGGCGCCGGAGCATGCGCAGGTCCAGGATCGGCGTGGTCACCTTCAGTTCCCAGACGGCGAAGGCGGCGAGCGCGACCGCCCCGGCGGCCAGTGCCAGGAGGAACCCGGTGGAGGACCATCCCCAGTCCCCGCCCTGCCCGAGGGCGAAGACCACGAGGGCCAGACCACCGCCGAGCAGCACGGCGCCCGGCCAGTCGAGCTTCCCGGCGGCGGCCCGGCGCGGGGTCTCCGGCACGGACAGCAGCAGCAGCATGGCGGCCACGGTCGAGCCGACCAGGAACCACAGGGCGCCGCGCCAGCCGAGGGCGTCCAGAAGCCAGCCGGACAGCAGGGGCGTCAGCAGGCTGAGCACGCCGACCGATCCGGCCACGGTGCCCAGGGCGACGGCCACCTTGCGCGGCGGGAAGAGGTCACGGACCGCGGCCAGCACCAGAACGGCGACCGGGCCGTACATGCCGCCGATGACGCGGCCGGCGACCATCACCGGGTAGGTCGGGGCGACGACGGTGATCACGTCGCCCACGAGTCCGGCCGCCGCCAGCGCGAGCATGACGCGCCGCTTGCCGTACGTCTCGCCGAGGCGCACGGCGAACGGGGTCACGGCGATGGTGGCCAGCGTGAACGCCAGGCTGAACCAGGCGATCTGCGTGGTGTGGAAGTGCTGGGCGATCTGCGGCTGGGCGTTGGCGGCGACGATCCCCGCCACCACCAGGAGCTGACCGGGCCAGATCAGCGCGGCGAGCCGGCGCAGTTCGGGTGCGCTCCACCGTGCGGTGTCGGTACCGGACGGCGCGGTGGCGGTGCTGGTGGCGGTGCTGGTGCCGCTGCCGGACGGCGGGGTGCCGACGGGGGCGGTACCGGCCGCGCCGGTCTCGGCCGAGCCGGTCTCGGCGGCCGGGAGGACGGACGTCGGTGGCTGCGCCGAGTCGGGCGAAGTGTTCATGATCGCTCCGGGGGGAGGTCGGCGCTTCGTTACGCCGAGGTGTCCGGATGATGATGCGAAGCAAAAACCGAGTGCACTAGGTTTTTGGCCGGTGATCCATGTCACACGCACTTCGCGGAGGTGTGCCCCCCCGGCCCTTCCGAAGGCTCCACGGCTGGCTACGGTGAGGTCCATGAGCAGCAGAACCCGAGCCCCGCGCGGCAGCTACTCGGTCGGTATCGCCCGGCGTCAGAGGATCGTGGAGGCGGCCGCGGAGCGGTTCGCCCAGGAGGGCTACCATCGCACCGCGCTGTCCCGCATCGCCGAGGACGTCGGTATCACCGAAGGCGGCCTGCTGCATCACTTCCGCAGCAAGAAGCATTTGCTCCTGGCCGTGATGGAGCACCGCTTCACCACGGCGGCGGAATGGTGGGCGCGCCTGCCCGGCGAGACGACCGGCCCCGACGTGCTGCGCGCCATGGTGGGGGCCACCGAACGCCATGTCGCTGAGCCGGGGCTCATCGAACTGTTCGTGCTGACCTCGGCCGAGGCCGCCGACCCGACCAGCGCCGCCCACACCCTCTTCGCGGAGCGCTACCAGCGCGCCGTCGAGGAACTCGCCCACCACCTCCGGCTCGGCGTGGAGCGCGGCACCCTGCGGGCGGACACCGACTGCACCGCCGTCGCCCGCGAATGCATCGCGGTCAGCGACGGACTGCAGTTGCAGTGGGTCATCGCCAAGGGGGCCCTGGACCTGGCGGGGGCGGTACGCCTGCACGCCGACCGCATCGCCCGCACCATCACCCCCGACGGCCACGGCCTGTGAGCGCGACGGCCCCGGTGCCTGTGCGGCTCCGGGGCCGTCGGCGGCACGGGGACCGTCGTGGGCTCGTGCGCCGGGCGACCGTATACGAGTGATCGGGGGCGGGGGCGGGGGCCGGCCGACCGCCGTCCCCGCGTGCCTGGGCCCCTGAGGGGGATGCCGGTGGGCCGGGTGCGCGGGCCGTGCGGCCGGCCGCCGGGGCTCGGGCGGGCGGCGCGTGCCGTTCCGCCGCCCGGCCGAGACGGTCCTCGATGCTTCGACACCCCGGTCGCCCCACCTCCTTCGGCGGCGACCGTCGCGGCTACCCCGGTCGCCCCACCTCTTTCGGCGGCGACCGCCGGGACTCACGGTCCAGCAGATGGGCGGAGAGGCCCACCATGTCGCCGGGCGGCCGGCCACCGTGCACGGCGGTGTCGACGGCGACCAGGGCGGCCATGTGGACGGCCAGGGTCAGGCCGAAGTCGGGGTGGTCCAGGCTGCCGGGCGGGGTGAGACGGGCCGGGTCGGTGACGCCGTAGGCGGTGGCGAAGGCATCGCGGGCGACGGTGAACATCCGGCGCCGTGACCCCGGTCCGGACGGCAGCGGCTCCAGGCGCCGCTCGTCGGTGGCGGCCCGCGTCCGGCTGAGCGCGGCGCGCAGCGGGGGCCAGCCGTCGGTGGTCCTCGCCAGCAGCAGCACCCGTGTGAGCACCGGCTGTCGGAGCAGCGCGTTGCTGAACAGCCAGGTGAGGTGGGAGAGCGGCCAGCGGTCCGCGTAGTCGACGATCACCAGCACACCGGGGGCGTCCTCCGGCACCCGCAGGTCCCGGTGCCGGCCGGAGGAGCGGTGCACCGCGTCGTGGCCGACCGCGTGGACGACGGTCCAGCCCGCCTGCGCGCTGCGCCGCGAGAACTCGTCCGCCAGCCGCGTCTTGCCCTGACCGCCGGGCGCGTGCAGCCACCGGACGGCCGCCGAGGCGTCGGGCCGGTCGCGCCACCGGGCCAGTCCGGCCAGTTCGCGGTCCCGGCCGGTGAAGGGCACGGTGTGGAACCGGGCGTCCAGCAGACGACTCGGCTGGTCGCGCAGCCGTCGGACGTCCTCCTCGACCGGCGCGGTGTACGCGGTCAGCGCGTAGACCGGGCCGCGGTCCTGGAAGACGTGGACGTCGGCGCCGAGCGCGGCGTACGCGAAGCCGCTCCCGAAGATCCGCTGCCGGGGCTCGCCGGCCGGTGACGACGCGGCTGTTCCGTCGCCCGGCTCCGTCACCGACGTTCGCCGGGGCCGGAGCCGGCATCGGGACCGGGGCTGGGGCTGGGGCTGGCATGGGGACCAGGGCTGGGGTCGGCATGGGGGCCGGGGCCGGGGCCGGGGCCGGCATGGGACCAGGGTCGGCCCCGCGGCCGGGGTGCGGGCCGCGGCCGGGGTGCGGGCCGGGGCCGGGGTGCGGCTCGGATGCCGGCTCCCGGTCGTCGGGGGCGGGCACCGGCAGGGGGGCCGGGGCGTGTTCGGGGCCGGTGGGGTGCACATGGACGTCGCCGCCCAGCGAGGCGTAGACCCGGCCGTTGTCGTGCGCGGTGTTGGTCTGCGTCCACCGCGGGGACGCGCCGGTCCCCGCTGCCCGCGCTTCGGCGACCAGTTCGCCCAGGGCCCGCTGGGCATCGGCCTGGTGGGCCAGCAGCGCCTCCCACTGCAGGCGCCACACCGGGAGCAGGGCCGCACGGACCCGCTCGTCGTCCTCCGCCCCCGCCACGAGGGCGTTGTTGCCGTCGAGCTGCGCGGCGACGGCCCGCTGCTCGTCCGGATCGCGGTGGAACAGGGCGATCACCCGGTCGCGCGTGGCCTGCCAGGCGTCGGTCGCCATGGCCCCCACCACGGCGGTACCGCCGGCCAGGGCGAGCGCCGCCGCCGCTGCTTCCAGCATCGCGTCTCCTTGTCACTGTCCGGTGAGGCTCGTCACCTGTCCGGTGAGGCCATGACCTGAGGTGATGACCGTAGCGACCAAGACGCGGTGTGTCCCGGGATTCGACCGGCAGGACCTCGCTCACGACGGCGCACGGCGGCAACACCGCCCGGCCGCGCCGTCCAGGCGCGTCGTCCCGCCTCTCCGCGGGGCGTAGCGCCCCTCCCGGCCGGGTCCCGGCACCCCGTCCGACCCACGCGGGTACCCGCCCCTGCACGGCGCCCCGCCCCCTGTACGGCGCCCCGCCCCCTGTACGGCGCCCCGCCCCCTGCACGGCGCCCCGCCCCCCTGTACGGCGTCGGAATGCCCCGGCCGCCGCGGCCCACGCCGTCCGGACAGGCCGGCCGGGTGCGCGTCCGTACCGGTCACCGCACGTGCCGGGGCCCCGTCCCGCGCTCCCGGCACGACGCCGCGACGCGCCTGCTCGCATGCCGGCAGTACGTCCTGGGCGACGGCCGGACACGATCCCGCGGAGCCGGCCTCCCGCCTTCCACCTCCCGCCGTCCACCTCCCGCCGTCACGGCACGCGGTGTCTCCCCGTCAGGGCCGGATGCCGTCGCAGGCGATGGGCAGGTGCCGGGGCCCGCGCAGGACGGCGTTCTGCCGGTACGGCGGCGGGTCCTCCAGCAGGCGGGGGTTCTCCAGTCTTCGGGCCAGCTCCGCCAGGGCGAACTGGGCCTCCAGCCGGGCGAGCGGCGCGCCGAAGCAGCTGTGGATGCCGCTGCCCAGGCCGAGGTGCTGGATGTCCCCGCGATCGGGGTCGAAGCGGTCCGGGTGCTCGAAGCGCTGCGGGTCGCGGTTACCGGAGGCCAGCACCAGCCAGAGGGAGGCGCCCTTGGGGATGGTCACGCCGCGCACCTCGACGTCGGCGAGGGGGGTGCGCTGCGGCACCAGCTGCACCGGCGGCTCGAAGCGCAGCAGCTCCTCGACGACGGGCACGGCGAGCCGCGGGTCCGCGCGCAGCCGCTCCAGGACGCCGGGGTTGCGCAGCAGTGTCAGCATGCCGTTGGTGACCAGGTTGACGGTGGTCTCGTGCCCCGCGATCAACAGCAGTGCCGCGGTGCTGAGCAGTTCCATCGTGGTCATCGTGCCGTCCGGGCCCTGGGCCGTGGCCAGCTGGGAGAGCATGTCGTCGCCGGGCTTCTTGCGGCGCTCCTCGATCAGTCCGGACAGGTACATGCCCAGTTGCATACGGGCGTCGTGCGACTCCCTGCCCCGCTGCGTGGGATCGGCGTCCGGGTCGGGGTCCAGGCTCGCGGCGATGGTGTCCGCCCAGGTGTGGAAGCGCGCCTCGTCCTCGCGCGGCACCCCGAGCAGCCGGCAGATCACCGTCACCGGGAACGGGTAGGAGAACTGCTCCACCAGGTCGATCCGGCCGGGGTCGCCGATGCCGTCGATGAGACCGGTGACGATGTCGTGGAGCTCGGCACGCATCCCGTCGATGCGGTGGGGGGAGTGCGGCGGCCCGAAGGGCCGGTTGGTCATGCGCCGCAGCCGGTCGTGTTCCGGCGGGTCGAGCCGCAGGAAGCTGGGCGGCAGGGCGCTCTGCTCCTCCTGGGCCGACTCGGCCAGAGGATCGTGGGAGGTCGACGCGAGATTGCGGGCGTCGGAGCTGATGCGCGGGTCGTGCAGCAGGCTGCGGATCTCGTAGTAGGTGCTGACGACGTACGGCCCGTCCTCCTCGTGGTGGACCGGCGTCTTCCGCAGCTCCTCGTAGAGCGGGTACGGATCGGCGCGGTTCGCGTGGTCAAGGATCTGGTGCAGCAGTGATGGCGTCATGGCGGGTCCTCGGGGCCGGGCGGGTCAGTGCGCGGGCGTGAACGTCAGCCGGCGGTCGGCGGGCGCGTATCCGCTGAGCGTCACGGTGGGCCCGTGGCTGGGGACCGACGGGTCGGGAAAGTCGGAGTCCACCGGGCGCTGCCCTTCCGGGTGCCGGTCGACCGTGGGGAACGACGGCGGGAACGGCGCCGTCGTCTCGATCAGCTCCTGGTAGAACGGCAGCCACCGGGCATGGTCGAAGGCGACCGCGCCGATGACGCGCCCCTGGTACCCGTAGACGCCGAGGAACCGGTGGGCCTCGAGCGAGCCCTGCGGGACGACGATCTCCGTCCCCAGCGCGGGTACGCCCACCGACTTGATGTTCACGCCGAACTGAGAGGACCAGAAGGCCGGCACCCACATGTGCGGGAGGCGGTCGAAGGACGCGCTGAGCATGTTGTGCGCGGCGATCTCCGCCTGGGCCACGGCGTTGCCCCAGTGCTCCAGGGACAGGAACTGGTAGCCGAACAAGGGGTGCGGGGAGCGGGCGACGTCACCCGCGACGTAGATGTCGTCGGTGACGATGCCGCGGATGTCGAAGGCACGGCAGCCGGCGTCGCAGGCGATGCCGCGGGGGCCCGCCCCGAGCCCCGACCCGGTGAGCCACTCGGTGTTCCGGGTGGCGCCCAGCGAGACGACCACCACGTCCGTCTCGACGGTGGAGCCGTCCGACAGGTGCGCGGCACGCACCCGCCCCGAGGCGTCGCCCTCCAGGGCGGTCACCATCACCCCGCACCGCAGGTCCACGCCGTGCTCGCGCTGGAGCTCGGCGGCGACCGCGCCGACCACCCCGCCGAGCGCGCCGACCAGGGGCGCCGCGCCGCGCTCGGCGACGGTCACGGCGAGGCCGCGCTCGCGGCAGGCGGAGGCGATCTCCGAGCCGGTGAACCCGGCGCCGATGACGAGGACCCGCCGGGGGCCGTCGGCGAGCCGCCGGGTGAGCTCCGCGCTGTCGTCCCGGGTCCGCAAGCCGAACACCCCGTCGAGTTCCGCCTCGGCCTCCCGCGGCCACGGGCGCGCCCGCACGCCGGTCGCGATCAGCAGCCGGTCGTAGGGCACCTCGTCGCCGTCGGCCAGCCGCACCCGGCGGGCGGCCATGTCCAGGCCGGTGGCCGCGACGCCCAGCCGCCACGTCGCGTCCAGGGCCCGGCGCCGGGGCAGCGCGGTGCGGTCGGCGGCCGCCCTGCCCAGCAGCACCTGCTTGGACAGCGGAGGCCGGTCGTACGGCTCGTGGGGCTCGTCACCGATCATCGTCAGGGACCCGGTGAAGCCCTTGGCGCGCAGGGTCTCCGCGGCCCGCAGCCCCGCCAGCGAGGCGCCGACGACGACGATGCGGCCCTCGCGCTTCAGGCTCTCCAGGGACGCGTCCGCGTTCACCGGGCACCGCCCCGGCCGGTCACTGCCCCGGCCGGCGCGTCCAGCGCGTCGACGAGGATGGCCTGGACGGGGCAGGCCGCGGCGGCCTGTGCCACCTTCTCGCGCTGCGCCTCGTCGGGTTCGGGGCGGTAGAGAAGTCCCTCCTCGCCGTGCATGGTGAAGACGTCGGGCGCCAGGAACGCGCACTGCGCGTACCCCTGGCAGCGGTTCAAGTCGACGGCAATCCTGACCACGGGACCGGTCCTCTCCGACGGCCCCCTGCGACCGTCTGCGACCATCCTGGGCGTCCGTGGCGGATGCGGCGACGAGAGGGAGCCCGTCGGAGTGAACGCCGCGCCCGTCATCCGGGGCCCGGCCGCCGCGCGCCGGCGGGCCGCCGCCCCCACAGGATGTGCAGGCCGACGACCAGTGCCCAGCCCGGGAAGACCAGCTCCGACCAGGGCAGGTCCGCACCCGCCACGAGCAGCGTCAGGCCCGCGAGCAGGCTGAGGACGACCAGCGGGCGGGGGAAGACCCCGAGGCGGCGGCCGATGGCCGAGGAGGTGAGGATGAACACCGCCGCCATCCGCATCGCGTACGTGGTCAGCAGGGCGTAGGCGTAGTGGCGGCCGAACGGCGCGTGCTGCCCGCTCTCGTCGAGCGCGGTCGCCGCCGCGGCGGCACTGCCGAACAGGGTGGCGACGAAGACCAGGCCGCTGCCCAGGAACACCGTGGCCACGAACCGGTCCTCTCCGGCGCCGGCCTGTTCGCGCAGGGCTCCCATGAACCACAGGAAGGCGATCCCGGCGAACGGGAGCAGCGCCAGCGCCGTCCGCACGGCGCTCCGCTGCCCGGCGTCGACGGTGAGGTCGTCCGCGCCGGCCCCGGCGGGCAGGGCGATGCGCACCAGTACGATCGCCGTGGCCATCAGGACGGCGAACACCACCCCGGCGATCCCGACCGCCCGGGGCGTCCGGAGGTGCTCGTGCTTCTGCCTCATGGTCCCTCGCTCTCCTGTCCGCACCGTTCTGGTCCAGACAGCAGCAATCGGGCACCGCGCGCCACCGGGGCCGTCCGGCCGCCCGGCCGCCCCGCGCGGGGGTCGTGCGGGGCCCTGTGAGGCGGTGCGTACCTTGCCTGTGCCGCCCGCCCGGCGCAGGCTGAGGGTATGGGTGCTCATGAGGGCCCGACGCTCATCACGTCCGTGCAGCGCGCCTTTCGCCTGCTGGAGGCCGTGGGCGCGCACGAGAACGGCGCGCCGGCGAAACAGCTGGCGCGGGAGACGGGCCTGCCGCTGGCCACCGCCTACCACCTGCTGCGGACGCTGGTGCACGACGGATACATCCGCAAGCTGGACGACGGCGGCTTCGTCCTGGGCGACAAGCTCCAGGCGCTGCACAGCAACGGCCGCGGACAGGCGCTGCTCAGCCGCGTCCGCCCCACGCTCGCCGCGCTCCGGGACGAACTGGCGACCGCCGCCTACCTCACCTTCTACGAGGAGGGCGAGATCCGGGTCGCCGAGATCGTCGACGGCCCCCGGGCACCCAGGGTCGACCTGTGGGTGGGGTTCGAGGACGCCGGGCACGCCACCGCGCTGGGCAAGGCCGTGCTCCGCGAGATGGACGAGGACTCCCGCAAGGAGTACCTCTCGCGCCACCACCTCGCCGACCTCACCCCGCGGACCGTCACCAGCCTTCCGGAACTGCTCCGGCGGCTCGACCTCTCCCCCCTGGCCCCGGCCGTCACGGACATGGAGGAGTACGCCGTCGGCACCGTCTGCGTGGCCGTGCCCGTCTACAGCGGCACCACGCTCGGGTCGCTCGGCGTCTCCCTGCCGGTGGACCGGCTGCCCCGTCTCGACGAGGTCCGGGCCCGGCTGCTGCCCATCGCGAGCCGCGTGACCAGGAGCCTGTCGCTCACTATCTGAAAAACCACCGCTTGTGGCGCCAGGGCCGGACCCCGTTTCCTGTATTAAGTACGACATATCAGTGCTCGTTTACAGGTGAGGACCCCGGACGGAACATGAGTCAGGCGCAAGACCATGGTGACGCCCACCGGCCGATACGGCCGTCCAGCGATCGAGCGGTCCGCCCCCGGGCGGGGGCGTGGCGGAAGGGCGCCGCACAGCTGGCCGCCGGCACGCCCGTGCTGCCCGTTCTGATCATCTCCGTCGTCGTGCTCGTCGACTTCGTCGGCGGAGCGGGCATGATCTGGCTTCCCCTGCTCACGGCCGGACCGGCGCTGGCCGCCGTCACCAACGGGCCCCGCGGAGTGCTCTGCGTCGGTCTCCTCGCCGCGGCGCTGAGCACCGCGCACGGAAGCGTCAACGGCGTCCCGCACCGGCAGATCCTGGCCGTCCTGTCCGCCGTGGTGGCCGTCACCCTGGCGAGTGCCCTGGCCAGCACGTTGCGCGGACGCCGGGAGCGGGTGCTCGCGGACGTCCGCTCCGTCGCGGAGGCCGCCCAGCACGCCCTCCTCGCCCCGGTACCGGAGACGGTCGGCCCGTTCCGGGTGGCCGTCCGCTACAGCGCCGCGGCGGCGGAGGCCCGGATCGGCGGCGATCTCTACGCGCTGGTGCCCACCCCGTACGGGGTCCGACTGATCGTCGGCGATGTGCGCGGCAAGGGGCTGCCGGCGGTGGGGACCGCCGCGCTCGTGCTGGGCGTCTTCCGCGAGGCCGCCTACGACGAGCCCGACCTCCTCGCCGTCGTCGGCAGGATCGAACGGAGCCTGGCGCGCAACCTGGGCAGCGACGACTTCGTCACCGCCGTCGTCGCCGGATACCCGCGGACGGGGGAGCTGGAGGTGGTCAACTGCGGACACGCCCCTCCGCTGCTGGTCCGCGCCTCCGGCGACGTCGTGCCGGTCGAGTCCGCCCGTCCGGCGCCGCCGCTGGGCCTGCGCGCCCTGTCCGGACAGGTCCCCAGCCTCCAGGTGCTGCCCTTCGCCGAAGGGGAGCAGTTGCTGCTCTACACCGACGGGGTCACCGAGGCCCGCGACCACGGCCGTGCGTTCTACCCGCTCGCCGAAGGGCTGGCGCGCCACGTGTCCGACGAGCCGGCGCGCACCCTCACCGCGCTCCACGACGAACTGCTGACCCACGTGGGCGGCCGGCTGCACGACGACGCGGCGCTGCTGCTCCTGCGCAAGCCGCCCCTTCCGGAGCCCGCCGCGTCCGTACGGGCCGTCCCCGCGTCGGCGTCCGACGCCGGCCGGAGCCCCGCCCCCGTCGCGACCAGGTCCCCGTCGCCGTCCCCGTCCGCCGTACCGCCCGCTCCGGGCACGGGCGGGGCCTGGGAGGCCCGCGGTGGAACGGCGTCGGAGCGTCCGGCCGGACAGGCCGGCACCGCTGAGGCGCAGGTGCGCCGGGCCTCGCAGGCCGCACCGGAGCGCGTGCGGTCCGTCGTGCCGCGCGTGCCGTACCGCCAGGTCCGTCGTGCCGCGCGTGCCGTACCGCCAGGCACAGATGCGTCGTGCCGCGCATGCGCGGCACCGGAGCGCGGCCGGTCCTTCGTACCTGGCGCGCTCACAGGGAGACGAGTTCGGCCCACCGGGTGACGCCACCGGGGTGGGCGTGCATGCCGTGCCGGGTCGCCAGCGCGTGGACGATCGTCTCGCCCCGGCCGTGCTCGTCCGGATCGACCTCCGTGCACGCCGGCCCGGCGGCAGGTATCGGTCCCCCGTCGGTGACCTCGACGCGCAGGGTGCCGAGCCCGCCGCCGTGGAACCACGACAGCCGCAGCTCCGCCGGGGGCAGGGCGTGGACGAGCGCGTTGGTGAGCAGCTCCGACACCACCAGGAGTGCTTCGTCGGCCGTCTCCGGGGAGACCCCCCAGTGGGCGAGGACCACCCCCGCGTGCTGCCGCACGGCCGAGACCGCCCCGGTGACGGGCGGCAGTCGCCAGACGTGCTCGACGTCCTCCCGCAGCATCCTGTTGAGCTCTACCGCCATGTGCCGTCCTCCGGTGAGCGCTGTCGGCCGAAACTGGCCTCGACGCGCTGTGCCGGGCCTCGAATGCACCGTAGGGAGCGAGAAGGAGACCGGTCAATGAACAGCGGTCGTCATTGCCGAACGCCCGCCTCCGGTCCGGTGGTGGGACGCCCGCCGCCACGACCGGCGTACGCCGCGCGGCGGTAATAAGCTCGCATCATGGCCGGACCGGTCCAGTCGATCGAACGGGCGGCGGCGATCCTGCGTCTGCTCGCGGGCGGCCCCCGCCGGCTCGGGCTCGGCGAGGTGGCGGCCTCCCTCGGCCTGGCGAAGGGCACCGCCCACGGCATCCTGCGCACCCTCCAGCACGTCGACTTCGTGGAGCAGGACGCCGCGACCGGTAAGTACCAGCTCGGAGCCGCCCTGCTGCACCTGGGCACCAGCTACCTGGACGTCAACGAACTGCGGTCGCGCTCCATCAACTGGGCCGACGCCCTGGCCGCCCGCAGCGGGGAAGCGGTGCGCCTGGGCACCCCCCTGGAGGGCCGGGTGCTCGTCGTCCACCATGTGTTCCGGCCCGACGACACGCTCCAGACGCTGGACGTGGGCTCGCTGCTGCCGCTGCACGCCTCCTCGCTCGGCAAGGTGCTGCTGGCCTTCGGCACCGCACCCCTGGAGCCGGCCGTGGACCTCGGCCTGGAGGCGTACACCCGGCACACGCTGGTCGTCCCGGAACAGCTCACCCGGGCGCTCGCCGAGATCCGCGAACTCGGCTGGGCGGGCGAGGTCCAGGAGATGAGCATGGGGGAGGCCGGCATCGCCGCGCCGATCCGCGGGCACGGCGGCCTCGTCGTGGGCGCCGTCGGGCTGTCCGGCCCGGTCGAGCGGATCTGCGACAGCCAGGGCCGCCCGCGGCCGAGCCTGGTCACCCTGCTGCGCGAGGCCGCCCGGGCGATCTCCCGGGACCTGGGTGCCGCTCGCTGGTGACCCCACCGCCTGTCGGCACGTCGGAAGGCAGACCGATCATGGTTGAACGGTATGTAATGTCCATCGACCAGGGCACCAACTCCACCCGGTGCATCCTGTTCGACCACCACGGCCGGCTGGTGTCCGTCGCCCAGCGGGAGCACCAGCAGCACTTCCCCCGGCCCGGATGGGTCGAGCACGACGCCGCCGAGATCTGGCGCAACGTACGGCGCGTGGTGCCCGAGGCGCTGACCGACGGCGGTGTCGACGCCGAGGAGGTCGCCGCCGTCGGGCTCGCCAACCAGCGGGAGACGACGGTGCTGTGGGACCGGCGGACCGGAGCCCCGCTGGGCAGGGCGATCGTCTGGCAGGACACCCGTACGGCACCCCTCGTCGACGACCTGCGACGCCACCCCGGGGACGGCTTCTTCCTCGACCGGTGCGCCCTGCCCCCCTCCACCTACTTCTCGGCGCTGCGCCTGCGCTGGCTGTTCGACCACGACCCCGCACTGGCCCGGCGCGCCGAGGACGGCGAGGTGCTGTGCGGCACGATGGAGAGCTGGCTGATCTGGAACCTCACCGGCGGCGCGGACGGCGGCCTGCACATCACCGACGCCACCAACGCGAGCCGCACCATGCTGATGAACATCCGCACGCTCGACTGGGACGAGGACCTCCTGGCGTTCTTCGGGGTCCCCCGTCCCATGCTGCCCGCGATCCGGCCGTCCGCCGAGACCTACGGCGTCGCCCGCTCGGTCCTCCCCGGAGTCCGCATCACGGCCGCCCTCGGCGACCAGCAGGCCGCCCTCTTCGGCCAGACCTGCTTCTCCCCGGGCGAGGCGAAGTGCACGTACGGGACGGGCGGCTTCCTGCTGCTGAACACCGGCACCGACGTCGTACGGTCCCGGCACGGGCTCCTCACGACCGTCGCGTACAAGATCGGGGACCAGCCCCAGGCCTACGCCCTGGAGGGGTCGATCGCCGTCACCGGGGCGCTGGTCCAGTGGTTCCGTGACCGCCTGGGACTGATCAGCAGCGCGCCGGAGATCGAGACCCTCGCGCGCACGGTCGAGGACAACGGCGGCTGCTACATCGTCCCCGCCTTCTCCGGCCTGTTCGCACCCCGCTGGCGCAGCGACGCGCGGGGAGTCATCGTCGGCCTCACCTCGTACATCACCAAGGGGCACCTGGCGCGGGCCGTCCTGGAGGCCACCGGCTGGCAGACGCGGGAGGTCGTCGACGCCATGAACGCCGACTTCCCGGTCCCTCTGAAGCGGCTCAAGGTCGACGGCGGCATGACGGCGGACAACCTGCTCATGCAGTTCGTGGCCGACGTGCTCGACGTGCCCGTGGTGCGGCCCATGGTCGCCGAGACGGTCTCCCTCGGCGCCGCCTACGCGGCCGGGCTGGCCGCCGGCTACTGGACCGACCTGGAGGTGCTGCGCCGCAACTGGCACCGAGCCGGCCAGTGGCTGCCCGACATGGCCCCCGAACGACGGGAGGCGGAGTACGACAACTGGCAGCGGGCCGTCGAGCGGTCGATCGGGTGGATCAGACCGGCCTAGGGCGTATGGCGGAAGCGGCGTCGGCCGGCACCTCCGGACACGTGGTGCCGCCCCGGCGGTCCGCCGGTGTCGGGCACCGTCGCAGTGCCCCCGTCCGGATAGTGTGGGGCGGACAGCACGTCTCACCCGGTGGTTAGGTCGTACGTTGGACGCTCACCAGACGACGCGCCAGGAGCCGGAGCCGCCCCTGAGGGCGGTCGGGTACGCGGGCGTACTGCGCGAGCTGCTGCCGATCGCACTGTGGCGGGAGGACGCGGACGGGCTCGTCGTGGAGTGGGCGCTGGCCGCCCGGGACCTGCTGGGGCACCGGCCCGAGGACGTACTGGGCCGGCCCGCGTCGGCCCTGCTCGTCCCCGAGGGCGACCGGGAACTCGCCGACCGGCTCGGCCGCCGCGTCCGCGCCGGGGAGACCGTCGGCGGGACGCTGTCCGTGCGCCACCGGGACGGCCACCAGGTGACGATGGAGATGTGGATCCTCCCGGCCGCCGACGCGCGGGGACGGACCGGGACCCTGCTGATCGCCGTGGAGACCTCCCAGGTCCTGCGCATGCGCGACTCGCTGGCGGCCCTGGAGAGCCTCTTCAGCCAGTCGCCCATCGGCCTGGCCACCCTCGGCACCGACCTGCGCTTCCTGCGCGTCAACGACGCTCTCGCCGGGATGAGCGGCATCTCCGTCGCCGCACACCTGGGCAGACGGCTGACGGAGATCGTACCCGGCGCCGATGCCGCCGCGATGGAGGCGACGATGCGGGAGGTCCTGGAGCGGGGCACCGCCGTCGTCGACGTCCGCCGCACCGGTCGTCTCTCGGCCGACCCCGACCGCGACCGCACCTGGTCGTGCTCCTACGCCCCGCTCTTCGACGGCGCCGGCCGCACCCTGGGGCTGATCGCCTCCCTCAGCGACATCACGGAGAGCCGGCGCGCCGAGATCGACGCCGAGCGCGCCAGGCGCCGCTTCGCCCTCCTGGCGGAGGCCGGCACCCGCATCGGCACCACCCTGGACCTGCGGCGGACCGCCGAGGAGATCGTGCAGATGCTGGTGCCCCAGCTCGCCGACTCCGCCGACGTGCAGCTCCTCGAGGAGGTCATCGGCCCCGACGAGTCCGCCGCCTCCTCCCACGGCGTGGTCCGGCGCATGGCCGCCCGGTTCCCCGACCCCGCCGCCCCGACGGCGAGGCTCCAGCCGGGCATGACGTCCCGGATCCCGCGCGGCTCCCTGTACGAGCGGGTCATCGCCGACGGACGTCCCACGAACCTGTACCGCTCGGACGTCCCGGCGCTGGTCACCGACCCGCGCGCCGACCAGCTGCGCGCCTACCTCGTGACGCTCGGCTCCGCGAGGCTGATCCCCCTGGTGGCGCGGGGCAGGGTGCTCGGCGCGGTCATCGTGACCCGGCTGCGCAGCCGTGAGCCCTTCGACGAGCAGGACTGCGTGCTCATCGACGAACTGACGGCCCGCGCCGCCCTGAACATCGACAACGCCCTCCTGTACACCCGCCGGCACGCGGCCGCCCTCACCCTGCAGCGCAGCCTCACCAACAGCGCCCTGCCCGAAGTCCCCGGCCTCGACCTGACCGGGCGTTACCTGCCCGCCAGCCGGGAAGACGTCGGCGGCGACTGGTTCGACGTCATCCCGCTGCCCGGGGGCAGGACCGGACTGGTCATCGGGGACGTCATGGGGCACGGCATCCGCGCCGCGGCGGCCATGGGGCAACTGCGCACGGCGGTGCGCACGCTCGCCCGGCACGACATCCATCCGGCACGCATGCTGGGCTCGCTGGACGCCGTCGTGGCCGACATGGGGGTGGACGAGATGGCGACCTGCGTCTACGCCGTCCACGATCCCGCGTCCGGCGGCTGCCTGGTCGCCCGAGCCGGCCACCCCCCACCGGCCGTGGTGGCCCCGGACGGGGCGGTCACCTTCCTCGACGGCCCGCCGGGCACCCCGCTGGGGACCGGGGTGCAGGAGTTCCGCACCGAAGAGGTCCCGCTGCCCCCGGGCAGCCTGCTGGTCCTGTACACGGACGGACTCGTCGAGGCCCGTGACCGGGACCTCGACCAGGGGCTCGACCGGCTCGCGCACGCCCTGCGGACCCCCGCGCCGTCCCTGTCGGCACTCTGCGACGGCGTCCTCGGCCTGATGCTGCCCCACCCCGCACCGGACGACGTCGCGGTGCTCATGGCCAGGCCGAGGGACCCCGCGCCGGGCGACCCGCGGTGACCCCTTCCGCGCGACGCGCCCACTGACCCCGTCTTCCGCGCGGGTCGACGGCGACGGGCCTCCCGGCCTTTTCCGTCGGGCGGCCCGCCCTCTCGACGCGTGGCGCCGAGCTGGGCCCCGGCCCCGCACGCGGACGCCGCGTGCCCTGCCGCCGCGCACCTGGCGGCGGACCGTGCACCGCGGCGGACCCTCGCGACGTAGGGCAGCGGCGTCGGGTGCCGGACGGGCACCCCTCCCCGGGGCGCGCGGCCGGGGCCGGCGGCCGGTCAGTCCCGGACGACGTCCGTCCGGGGAGCCGCGTGCCGGGCCGCCCGCTCGTACGGCGGCAGCGGCGAAGGCACGGCCACCGGGTCACGGACGTCACGCGGCGCCCCGGCGCGGCCGCGGTGGAGCACCGTGCCCAGCCAGCCCAGCAGGAAGCCGAGCGGGATGGTGACGGCTCCGGTGGTGGCCAGGGGCAGCCAGTTGATGTCATGTCCGGGCAGGACGGCGTCGGGTGTGCCGGAGACGAGGCTCGTGGCGGGGAAGAGGAGCAGCACGCCCGTCGTGCCGCCGATCAGGGTCCACAGCAGTCCCGTCCGGTCGTAGCGGGCCCAGAACAGGGAGTAGAGCAGCGCGGGCGCGATCACCGATGCGCCCAGGGACATGGACAGCATGCTCAGCGCGTGCAGGCTGCGGTGCTGGACGGGGATGGCGAGCGCGACGGCCACGACCCCCACGCCCAGCGCGGCGGCGCGCGCGGTCCGTATCTCCCGGCGCGGTGTGGCGGGGGTGCCGTCCCGCGGGGCGAACACGTCGTGCGCGAGCGTGCCCGCGCAGGCCAGGATCATCCCGGCGACGGAGGCGAGCAGCGTCAGGAACAGCGCCGTCGTCACACCGGTGAGGAGCAGGGCCTCCACCAGCGTGGTGCCCCGGCCCAGCGCCGCACGGGCGGCCAGCAGATAGGCGGTGTCGCCCTGGGGGTCGGCGGCCCGGATCGCCGGGCCGCCCACGAGCGCCGCGGCGCCGAACGCGAACACCACGATGATCAGGACCGACAGGGTGACCAGGGAGACCGCCCACGCCATGGACCGGCGGACCTGGCGCGCGCTGCGGGCGCCGTACAGCCGCATGGTGATGTGGGGCAGGCAGGCCGCGCCGAGCGCGAGCGTCACGGTGGTCGCGACCATGTCCAGGCGGGGATGGGGCCCGGTGGCGAACTGGAGCCCGGGTCGCAGGTAGGCCTCCGGGGCGACGGAACGCCTCGCCGCGGCGTCCAGCAGGGCGCCGGCGTCGTAGTCGAAGCGGCGCAGCAGCAGCACGCTCACGACCAGACCGGAGCCGATCAGCGCGACCATCTTGAGGATCTGCACCAAGGCGGTGCCCTGCATGCCCCCGATGGCCGCGTAGCTGATCATCAGCAGACCGAGGGCGACGATGCACCCGGTGCCGGCCACGGACCCTTCGAACCCGAGCAGGAAGGCCACCAGATCTCCGCAGGCGGCCAACTGGACCAGCATCAGGGGCAGGAGGGCGATGACGGTGACGACGGCCGTCGTGACGCGCGGGGAGCGGCCCGGCATGCGGCGGGCGAGGGTGTCCCCCATCGTGAAGCGTCCGCTGCCGCGCAGGGGTTCGGCCAGGACGGCCATCAGCAGGGCGAGGGAGACCGAGGTCGCCAGGGCGAGGACGATGCCGTCGTACCCCGCGAGGGCGATGACGCCCCCCGTGCCGAGGACGGTGGCCGCCGAGATGTAGTCACCGGCGATCGCCAGGCCGTTGCGCAGGGGGGAGAACCGTCCGTAGCCGGTGTAGAACTCCTCCAGGCTCTCGCTGTCCGGGCCGGAGATCACGCACAGCATGAGCGTCACGGTGACGATCGCGGTGAACGCCATGAGCGCGAGGCTCTGGAGGGAGGTTCCGCCGGTGTTCACCGCGGCTCACCGCCGCGGCCCGCGTCGTCCGCCGGCACCGGCGGGGCATCGCCCCCGCGACGGGCGGCGCGCTCGAACCACCACAGGACGCCCGCCATGAAGGGCAGTTGCGCCAGACCCGCCAGCACGCCCACGGGCGGCCCGTCACCGGTGACGGGCCGGGACATCGGACCGGGCGCCCAGGCCGACAGCAGCAGGAACGCGAGGAACGTCCCGCCCGTCAGCACGGCCGCCGTACGACGGAATCCGCGCAAGGCGGCGTACGGGGGTCCCGTGGGACGCCGGCCGGTATCCGCGTACCGCCCGGTGGGGGCTGCTCTCCAGACCATGCTCGGCTCTCTCGTGGCGTCGTTCGGGAGTGTCCGGCCCGCAGGGGAGGGCCTGGGCAGGGGAAGCCGCGCTCTCCCGGGCGTCCTGGCCGACGACCGCGTCACCGGACGGTGACCGCTGGTGAGTCTGGGGCATGGGGGAGGGCGACGGCGCCTCGAACACGGCACCGCGTGCCCCGGGAACAGTCCCGCGTGGGCAGATCTGTGCCCTCGCACAACGGCGCCCCGCCGGGCGGGGCGGGGGAGCGGGCGGGGGGATGGGGCGGGCCGCCGCACTGCGCCATCCGTGTACAGCAATCACCAAAGTGGCGGTGTGTCGCTCCCGCACGACGTCACCTCCGGCTGCGGGCAGCCAGGATGGCGGCTGACGCACGCACGGCGCGGACGAGCCGCGATCATGGGAGAAGCACGCTTTGAGCATCGTCAACGAACCTCAGGGTGCCGCGGCACCAGGGTCCCACTACGAGGACGAGCTGCCGGTCCGGCGCCAACGACGCGGCGAGGTCGTCATCAAGTGGCTCAGCACCACGGACCACAAGACGATCGGCACGCTGTACCTCTCGACGTCGTTCGTGTTCTTCCTCATCGGCGGCGTGATGGCGCTGGTCATCCGCGCCGAGCTGGCCCGGCCGGGCATCCAGATCGTCTCCAACGAGCAGTACAACCAGGCGTTCACGATGCACGGCACCGTGATGCTGCTGATGTTCGCCACCCCGCTGTTCGCCGGCTTCACCAACTGGATCATGCCGCTCCAGATCGGCGCGCCCGACGTGGCGTTTCCGCGGCTGAACATCTTCGCCTACTGGCTGTACCTGTTCGGCTCGCTGGTCGCCGTCGGCGGCTTCCTCACCCCGCAGGGTGCCGCCGACTTCGGCTGGTTCGCCTACTCCCCGCTGTCGGACGCGGTCCGTACTCCCAACGTCGGCGCGGACCTGTGGATCATGGGCTTGGCCTTCTCCGGCTTCGGCACGATCCTCGGCGCGGTCAACTTCATCACCACGATCATCTGCATGCGCGCCCCCGGCATGACCATGTTCCGCATGCCGATCTTCGTGTGGAACGTCCTGCTGACCAGTGTCCTGGTCCTGCTGGCCTTCCCGGTCCTCGCGGCCGCGCTGTTCGCCCTGGAGGCGGACCGCAAGTTCGGCGCCCACGTCTTCGACGCGGCCAACGGCGGCCCCCTGCTGTGGCAGCACCTCTTCTGGTTCTTCGGACACCCGGAGGTGTACATCATCGCCCTGCCGTTCTTCGGCATCATCACGGAAGTCATCCCGGTCTTCGCCCGCAAGCCGATCTTCGGCTACATGGGCCTGGTCGCCGCGACCATCGCGATCGCCGGCCTCTCCGTGACCGTGTGGGCCCACCACATGTACGTCACCGGCGGTGTGCTGCTGCCGTTCTTCGCCTTCATGACGTTCCTCATCGCCGTCCCGACCGGGGTGAAGTTCTTCAACTGGATCGGCACGATGTGGAAGGGCTCGCTGTCCTTCGAGACTCCGATGCTGTGGGCCGCGGGCTTCCTGGTGACGTTCCTCTTCGGCGGGCTGACCGGGGTGATCCTGGCGTCGCCGCCGATGGACTTCCACGTCTCCGACTCGTACTTCGTGGTGGCGCACTTCCACTACGTCGTCTTCGGCACCGTCGTCTTCGCGATGTTCGCCGGCTTCCACTTCTGGTGGCCGAAGTTCACCGGCAAGCTCCTCGACGAGCGCCTCGGCAAGATCACCTTCTGGACGCTGTTCGTCGGCTTCCACGGCACCTTCCTGGTCCAGCACTGGCTGGGCGCCGAGGGCATGCCCCGCCGGTACGCCGACTACCTGGCCGCCGACGGCTTCACCGCCCTGAACACGATCTCCACGATCTCCTCCTTCCTGCTCGGCCTGTCGATGCTCCCCTTCCTGTACAACGTCTGGCGGACCGCCAAGTACGGCAAGCCGGTCGGCGTCGACGACCCCTGGGGCTACGGCCGCTCCCTGGAGTGGGCGACCACGTGCCCGCCGCCGCGGCACAACTTCCACGCCCTGCCGCGCATCCGCAGCGAATCCCCGGCCTTCGACCTGCACCACCCCGACATGGCGCTGGCCGAGGCCGAAGCCCAGCAGGTCCGCTGACGAACGACGAGGGGACGCAGGTGAGCGAGCCGTCGTACCGGCAGGCCGGGGGCACCGGTCTCGGCGAAGAGGTCGAGGGGTATCTCCTGTGGCAGGCCACGATCGCGGAGGCGGAACGACGAGCACGCGAGTTCGTCCGCCCCCTGGAGTGGACCACCACCGCACAGCGCATCGAGATCGAGCAGCGCTACGTCACCGACCGGCTCGACCGCGCCCGCGAGGACCTGGAGAGGATCGCCAACCGGTGCGTGTCCCTGCGCGGTGAGTACGAGCGGCGCTACCGGACGCTGCGGCTGCGCTGCGTGGGCTGGACGGTCGCCGCGAGCGCCTGCTGCGCCGCCACCGGCGCCCTGACCCTGCTGTGGCCCCACTGACGCGTGCGCGGGCCGCCGCCGGGCCTCGGGGCCCGGCGTGCCGTCGGGCAGCGTGAGCTGCGTCGACACCGACGCGTACGCACCGACGGTGAGTCGACCGATCCTCGCGCGGCCGCCGCCGTGGGAGGCGTTGTCGGTGGGGTCTGTCAGGATGTGCCGCATGCCGAACCGCCAGGAGTTCGTAGAAGCAGCGCGCGCCCGTGACGTCCCGCAGGAGGCCGTCGACGAGATCCTGCGGTGCCTGCGGCCGTGCGTCCTCGTGAACAAGGACGGGAAGGGCGAGCCCGCGGGCTGGTGGCACGGGGAGGACGAGACGGCGATCGTCCTCGACTGCGCCGCCCTGCCGGGCGACCACCTGGACCTCGGCCTGGGAATCTCCACCACCGGGTCCCTGCTGCTGGACCACGGATTCACCCCCCGCTGGAGGCCGGCGACTCCCACCCGCGACACCGGCCGGGGGCAACAGCGGCGGGAGGAGGACAGCGGTGTCCTCCACGCCCGTGCCGCGTGGACGTACGCCGAGTGGTGGTCGAGCTCCGGGGACGCCCTGCATCCCGGGGACGGGCACCCCGCCCTCGACGAGGCGATCGCGGAGTACGAGCGGCACCTCGGGCCCGTGGAGGTGGTGGACCCCTCGCTCGTCCCGGCCGACCTGTGCCTGCAACTCGGCGGATCACTGCTCCGTATGCCGCAGGACCCCCCGGAACTCGCCCTGATCGGCCTCGACGACGACTGGAACTGGGAGTTCACCGAAGAGGTGCGGCGGAAGGCGTCCGCCTGGAAGCTCTTCGCCCAGCTGCACCTGCCCTGCGACCTGGAGTCCTACTGGCTCGTCCACGAGGACGACAGGACCGTGGAACGCTGGGACCGGGTCGTCTGGACGGAACAGGGCGACTGACTCCGTGGTGCGCACCCCCACAGGGCTCTGCACCACGGAGTCAGCCCGAAGCCCTCCCGTCACCGGGGATGCTGCTCTCGGCCGCCCCGCGGGGCGGCCTGCCCGACCGTCTACGCGGCGAAGGCCGCACCCCGCATCGCGTGGCCCGGTGCCGTCGGCTCCAGCCGACAGCGCCTGCTTCAGGACCACCGCGTCCCCGGCCGAGACGATCCGTGCGGTCGTCGTCGTCCCGGGGAAGTACCAGCGCCGGCTGCCCGCCGAGGTGACGGTCACCGTGGTGCTGAGCCGGCCGGCGCTGCCCGCCTTCACGGTCTTGACCGTGCCGTAGTGGGCGGATCCGGCCTTCCGGTACTGGAGCTTGACGACTGCCCGGCGAACCCGTGGTACTTGAGGTCCTCCCAGTCAGCCCGCGACAGCTTGCCGGTGACCGTGAGCTTCGCGCCCTCGGCGACCGGCTCGGGGGTGGCGTCCGTGGTGAGCTTCGCGGCTCGCTTGATTAGCGGCGTCGCGCCCCAGCCTCTTCATCCCGTTCACCGTGAAGATCACCCGGCAGTGCGGGGCGTGCGCCTTGATCTCTCTCGCGGCGGCGAGCGCGGCCTCGGACTGCGGGCGCACCCGGACCCGGGTGCTGATCTTCTCGGCGAAGATCTTGTCCCGCGGGATGCCGTGTCCGGCGAGCGCGTCGAGCTGCGACTGGAGTTCCTGGGTGAGGCTGGAGCACCTCGCACAGCCGATGCGGATGTCAGCGGTCGGGGTGCCCGGGTCGATGGGCGCGGGCGCTGGAGTGCCGGGCCGCCACGTCTGGCCGGGGCCGCGGTCGGCGGGTGTCGGTACGCGCAGGAGTTCCGCAAGCCGGGGCACCTTGGTGAAGCGCCCGGTGTGACAGGTGCCGGCGACCGCGCCGGAGCGCGAGCGGCAGGGTGAGCCTGGCGATGCGTGACAGCGTGGGCATTCGTGGCGCTCGACGTCGTCCGCTTCGGACCCGAGTGCGGATTGAGGGTCCGTCATGACCCCGGACACTGTCACAAACATGTCTCAGAACGGGCCTGAGCCCACTTGGGCAACTCGCGGGAGGTCGCACGGACGGGTGGGCGTGCATGGCGGCTCCCTGGTGGGTGGAGGGCGGCGGGCCGGCCGGACGCCCGTGCCGGACGGGCGGGCTGTTCCGGCGTCCGGCCTCCGCGAGCGCGCCCGGGGCTTCAGGACTGGTGGTTCACGCGGTCCCCGGCGCCCGGTGGCCGGACCAGACTCCGACGACCGTTGTCATCCATCCCCACGGAGGTGCCGATGTCCGGCCCCGTCAGAAGAAGGGCGGCCACCTGCCGCCGCACGTGGTCGTCGATCCGACGGTCGGTGGTGCGGTCGGTGGCCGTCGCGGGCGTTCTGCTGCTGTCGGCCGCCGGCCTGGCCGTCACACAGGCCGCGGCCGCCGACGCGTCCGTCGTCACGACCCGGTACGGGCAGGTGCAGGGGAAGGCGGGCGGGACCGCCACCTCCTACCTCGGCATCCCGTACGCCGCTCCACCGGTCGGCTCCCTGCGGTGGAAGCCGCCCGCACCCCCGGCGCGCTGGTGGGGGGTCCGGGACGCCACCACCCCGGGCGCCCCCTGCGTGCAGCGCATCCAGTCCAGCCCCTGGGGCAACCTAGCGGGCCCCGGCACACCCAGTGAGGACTGCCTGTACCTGAACGTCCACACCCCCGCGCAGCGGTCCCTCCACGAGCGACCGGTGATGGTGTGGATCCACGGGGGCGGGTTCACCGTCGGCTCCGGCACGTTCTACGACGGCGGCAACCTGGCCGCCGAGGGCGACGTGGTCGTCGTCACCCTCAACTACCGGCTGGGCGCCTTCGGCTACTTCGCCCACCCGGACCTGGCCCAGGAGTCGCCGCAGGGAACGTCCGGCAACTACGGACTGCTCGACCAGCAGGCCGCCCTGCGCTGGGTGCGGGACAACATCGCGGCGTTCGGCGGCGACCCCGGCAACGTGACGATCTTCGGCGAGTCCGCGGGAGGCGGCAGCGTCTGCCACCACCTGGTCTCGCCCCGCACGACCGGCCTGTTCGACCGGGCCATCGCCCAGTCCGGCTGCGGTTTCCCCCTGCCCACCCAGGAGTCGCAGCAGAACAACGGGGAGACCTGGGCGGACTCCCTGGGCTGCGCGGACGCCGCCTGTCTGCGCGCCAAGAGCGCGGACGAACTGCTCACCGCCTCGGCCGCGCCCACCGCCCGCTGGACCCCCAACGTCGACGGAAAGGTCCTCCCCCTCCAGGTGCCGGACGCCCTGGAGAGCGGACGCTTCCACCACGTTCCCGTCCTCCAGGGCACCACCGCCGACGAGGGCCGGCTCACGGTGGCGACCACCTACGACCTGGCCGGCCGGCAGCTCACCGCCGCGGGCTACCCGGTCGCGGTCCGCGCGCTCCACGGCGAACGGGCCGACGAGATCCTGGCCCGCTATCCGCTGTCGGACCACGGCACCCCCGCCGAGGCCCTGGGCGCGGTGCTCACGGACTCCCAGTTCGCTTGCCTCCAGTCCCGCACCGCACGCCTGATGGCCGGACACACCCGGTCCTACCAGTACGAGTTCGCGGACCGCCAGGCCATGGACTACCTGAACCTGCCGATCAGCTTCCCGATCGGCGCTCCCCACGGCTCGGAGATCCGGTACGTCTTCGGCGGCGTCACGGGCACCCCGGCCCAACACGCCCTGTCGGACAGCATGCTCGCCTACTGGACCACCTTCGCCAGGACCGGCGTCCCGTACGCCCTGAACGCGCCACGCTGGGACCTCTTCCCGCAGGTGCAGGTCCTCGCCCCGGAGGCGATCACCTCGGTGGACACCTTCCCCGAGGACCACCAGTGCGACCTGTGGAACGGGGCGGCCCCCTGACGGCCCGTACCCACGGCCCGTACGACACTCGGCTGAGGCAGGCACACGTCCGCGGCGGGCGCTGAGGCCGACCTCCGCCGCACACGCCGGGGCCGTGCATGCACGGGCGGGCAGTTGGGCCGTGAGGGTGCTGACGTTGACGTGGCACCGCCGCACGCACCACGGTCAACGCGCTCGGCGTGGACGTGCTGCGCACGACGGGAGCCGTCGCACGCATCGTGGGCCGCCCCGAGGCCGAGGCGGCAGGCTACACCGCGGACGCCGACGCCCTCGTCGCGAGGATGAACGCCACGCTGCGCACAGCCGACGGAACGTACGGCGACGGCCTGCTGGCCGACGGCACCCAGAGCGGTCACGCCGGGCAGCACGCCTCGTCGTACGCCCTCGCCTTCGGGGTCGTGCCCGCCGCCGAACGCGCGGACCTGGCGGCCAGGGTGGGGGACCTGGGCATGCGGCAGGGACCGATGACCGCCCACTGGCTGCTGCGCGGCCTCGCCAACGGGGGCGACTTCGCGGCCGTCCGCGCTCTGCTGACCGACGCCGAGGACAACGGCTGGGCCCGCATCCTGGCCCGCGGTGGCACCGTCACCTGGGAATCCTGGAACGACGACGGGGACAGCCTCTCCCACGGCTGGGGCGCGCAGGCGGCCGTCGACGTCCAGGAGTCGGTGCTGGGCATCGAGACCACTTTCAGCACCCTCGCCACCGGTCACTGACCGCGCCCGCGCCCGGCACCGAGACGTCCGACGGCTCGGTGCCGGGACCGCCGCCACTCATGGGGCCGGCTCGCGCAGCATGAAGACGTCCACCGGATCCTCGGCCTCGACGGTGAACCCGTGCCGCTCGTACAGCCGTCGGGCCGGGCTGCCCCGCAGCACGTTCAGCCGGACGGGGACACCGTCGCGGTCGCAGCGCTCCAGCAGCCCGCGCAGCACACCCGAACCGATACCGCCGCCCTGGAGACGGGGGGCCAGGTAGAAGTGCTCCAGCCAGTGGGAATCCGCGGCCGGTCGCAGCGCCACACAGCCGGCGAACGCGCCGCCGACCTCGATCACCCAGGTGTGGGCCGGGTCGAACCCGTCGCGCAGCCGCTGCCGCACCCGGCGCGCGTCGTACCGCCCGAGCCGTTCCAGATCCGCCCGCAGCACCGTCGCCCGCAACTCGGCCACCGCTTCGACGTCCGACGCCGACGCGGGCCGAACACCCCACGCCACCATGATCGTCACACTACCGTGCCGCCCGGCGTTCCGGTGGGCGGCCCGTCAGCCGGTTCAGAGGCCTGCGACCTTGGACGTGGCCGTCAGTTCGTAGACCAGGGTGACGGTGCGGTGGCCGCCGGGCGGGAGGGGGAGGTCCCAGCGGGCGATGCCGTCGGCGTCGACGGCGTCGGGTGCCGGGGAGCAGGCTTCCTCGCGGAGGCGTACCTGCACCGCCGCGACCTCGGAGACCGGGATCCGCTCCCGCAGGGTGATCACCCGGTCGTCGTGCTCCTCCGGGCCGGAGAAGCGGGACAGGTCCAGCCGGACCGTGCGGGTGAGCACGGTCCGTTGGGTGAGGCCGGCGGTGTCGCGGGTCTCCTCGGTGTGGCGGACCACCCGGTGGTCGTCGCAGCTGCCGAAGGCGAGTTCCACGGGGGCGCCGGGGGCGGTGAAGGCCAGCGTGCCGCGTCCGCTGAATCCGCTGCCCCGGACGAGGTCCACGGGCCCGGCGAGCAGGGCGTGGCCGGACCGGTTGTCGAACCGCGCCGTCCGCGTGACCAGCGGGGACAGCTCGGGCGAGCAGGCGTACTCGCTGCGCGCGGCCGTGGTGAAGGAGGAGAGCGGCACACGGTGGGCGCGGCCGTCCGCGGGCACGGAGACCGGCGCGGGGGAGTGCAGCACCCGTGCCTCGCCGCCGTCGTCCACGCTCGGCAGGCCGAGCACTGGGGCCGGGCCCAGGTCCGTGATCTCCTCCTCGCGCAGCTCGACGTCGACCGTGCGGCGCTCCTCGGGGGACCGGTCCTCCAGCGTCAGCCGGTCCTGGTCCAGCCGCGGCGGGTCGGTGGCCAGCGACGAGCGGGCCGTCGACAGCGTCAGCCGTACGTCCGACCAGTCCTCGCCGGTGCGCTGCCAGAGCATCGCGTCGGTCTCCAGCGTCAGGGAGTCCCCGTCGAGGACGGCCCGGTAGGCGGGCCGCCACAGCGCACAGGGCGTGAGGTGGGTCAGACGCAGCCCGACCGGTCCGGCGGCCGCGGTCTGAACGGTCAGCTCGACGTGGCCGACCAGCTCGGCGGGCTCCTCCTCGCTGAGGTCGATGGCCTTCCGTACCTCGGCGAGTTCGACGGCGACGGCGGCCAGCCGGGCCTCCACGGCGCGCAGTCGCTCGCCGTGGGTGTCGCGCTCGGCGTCCACCCGGTCCAGTTCGCGGGCCCAGCGGGCCCCGTCGCTCTCGCCGGAGCCGGCGCCCTCGCCGATCTCCCGCAGCAGATCGGCGGCGAGCCGGCCCAGCGCGTCGAGGCGGGCGCGCAGCCGGTCCCGCCGCTGTTCCAGGGCGATCCGCTCCTCTTCGAGCGCCGCCGCCCGGTGGCGCAGGGCGGAGTCGTCCTCGGTGGGCGGCAGCGGCCCGCGCGGCGTCCAGGCACGGACGATCCGCACGTCGAGCACGGTCGCCGGATGGTCGGCGGTCAGCTCGGCATGGACGGTGCGGTCGACGGCCAGCGCGCTGACCGGCCCGAGACGCAGCCGCTGGACGCCGGCCGCGAGGTCGAGCACGACGGCGCGCTCCACGTGGGCGCGGTCCTCCAGGCAGGTGACGGCGGTGACGGGGAGGGCGATCGGCTTCGGGGCCGTGGACATGGGGTGCGTCAGCTCCTGCGGTTGCCGCCGACCAGGGCCTTGCCGGCCGGGATACGGATCTCGTAGCCGCCGTCGAGGGCGGCGGTGCCGCCGGCGGGCAGCTCCACCCGCCAGACTCGGGTGCCCGGCGCGTGGTGCTCCGGCCCCGGGGCGTCCCCGGGTGCCGTCCAGTCGGACCGTTCCTCGATCCGCACGTCCGGTTCGGAGGTGACCGGCACCCGTTCGCGGACCTCGACGGTGACGGGCCCCGCGAGCCGGTTGGCCAGCTCCACGTGGACCCGGTGGTCCAGCACGGTGGTGTTGTTGCGCAGGCCCGAGGTCGACTCGTGCAGGTTCGTGCGGCGGGTGACCCGGATGCCCTCGGCCGGCCCGAGCCCCACCCGGCACACACCGCCGGGGGCCAGCGTGGGCAGTGCGGCGGTGAGCAGGAAGTCGTCGTCGACGGTGACCTCCACCGGGCCGGCCAGCAGGGCCTGGCCGGTGGCGTTGGAGAGCACCAGCGTCGCGTACACGGTCTGTTCCACGGACGGCACGCAGAGGTACTCGGTGCGCAGACCGACCGGGATCTCGCCGACGGTGACGGTGTGCCAGGTGCCGTCCGACGGGATGTCGGCGCGCGCGACGGCGTCGAAGCGGTGGTCGAAGGAACCCGCCGACTCGCGGGGCCGCACGGCGTGCCCGGGCAGCGGCAGCGCGGCCACCGACGCGGCGCGGCGGCGGTACTCGGCCGCCACCGGGTCGAAGGGGGAGTCGGGGAACAGCCGGCCCCGGCGACCGCCCTGCTCGTCGGGGCCGCTCAGGAGGAGGGCGGTGTAGTCGAGCTCGGCGCCGCTCGGCTGCGGCGGACCGGCCGCCGGTGCCGGTGCGGCAGGCGGGGGCGGCGCGGCCCCGAGGGGAGCCGCGGGTGCCATCGCGGCGGGAGCCGCGAACGGGCCGCCGCCGGCGCGCGCCTTGCCGGCCCGGTGGGGCCGGAGCGGCGGCGGGGGCGCCGCGAGGTCGGGCGCCTCCGCGGCGAAGGGCGCCGGCGGGGCGCCGAGCACGCCGCCGGGCACCGGGAACGCGCCGGCCGGCCCGCCGTGGCCCTGCGGTGCCGACGGCGCGGGCGGTGGCGGCGGCGGAACGGGAGCGGACGCGGGGCCGCCCGCGGCGGCCACGGGCACGGGAGCGGCACCGGCCACGACGGCGTCGCGCGCGGCGGCCGTCGCGGGGCGGGGGCCCGCCGCGTCGTACCCGGCGAACAGGTCGGCGAGCCCCGCCGGCGGCTCACGCCAGCCCGACGACGCGGGGGTGGGCTGGCGGCGCCCGATCCGGACCGAGCGGAGCCTCGGCAGGTCGGTGGCGCGCCGCAGGTCGGCGGTGGCCAGGGCGACGCGGACGCCGGTCCAGTCCTCGCCGGTGCGCTGGGCGACCGAGGCGCGCAGCACCAGACGGCCGCCGCTGTCGCCCCGGCGGTGGAAGAGGCGGTAGGCTGGCACCCAGACGGCACCCGGCACCCCGTACTCCAGCTCCAGCTCCACCTCCGCGCCCTCGGCGCCGTCGAGGGCCAGGACGGCGGAGACCGTGGTCTCCACAGGGGCCGACGGTGCGGCGGTGGAGGCGCGGGCCAGCCGGTCCAGGGCGACGGTCAGCTCGTGCTCGACGCGGCGCAGCGCCTCCTCCCGTTCGACGAGCCGGCCGTGCAGTCCCGTCAGCCGCTCGTCGACGAAGTCGGCCAGCTCCAGCCACGCGTCGACGGGGGTCCGGCGGTGCGGGTCGTCCTTGCGGCGGGGCGGTGGCACCGGCTGGAGGGCCCTGACCTCCTCGATCAGGCTCAGCTGCCGGTCCCGGCGGCCCCGCGCCGCCGCGCACTCCTCCCGCAGCCGCTCCACCTCGCGCCGCAACCCGTCGGGCACGCCGGTGTCGTACGGTTCCGCCTCCACCTCGATGCGGGCCTCGGTGACGCGTACCCCGGGGGTGCCCAGGGCGCGGGCCCGCAGGGAGCCCGGGTCCAGCGAGCGGGGCAGTCCCGTCACGCGCACCCGGCCGTCCGCGGGCACGCCGCCGCGGGCCAGGCGGCGGCAGACCGCGCCCTGCGCGTACACCACGACCGCATCGAGGGCCGAATCCCACCTCTGTGCCGCCTCGGCCGCCGCCATGTGCTCCACCCCCGCCGTGTCCGTGCTGACCGAAGCCTACGCCCGGACGGTCCGCGCGTCCGCGCCGATTCCCGATCTTCCCGCCGTGGCGGGGCGGCCGGGCGCCGCGCGGTCGTGATGCCGCCGTGGACGGTGGTGCCGTGTCGTCAGCCGAGCAGGAAGACGTCCAGTTCCACGCTGTCGGGCCGGCGTTCCCCCGTCGCGACGAAGAGGCGCTCGTTGATCCAGGCCAGCCTGGGGGCGGCGGTGGTCAGGCGCGGGAAGCTGCGGAAGTAGATGCGCTCCGGCGCCACCTCCTCGCCCCGTACGACGGCCGCGATGTCCTCGGCGCTGCCCGAGCGGATGCCGGTGTTGTGCACCGCGATCCGCTCGCCCCGGTCCGTCTCCAGGGCGTACTGGGCGTCGAGTTCGGTCAGGGTGGCGGTGCGCAGGACCTGGTGGTCGGCCCCGCCCCGCAGGACGGTGCCGTGCACGTCCGGCCCGTCGAAGCGGCCGCCGGTCAGGGGCACCAGCCGGCGGTGGCCGTCGGGCGCCTCACCGAGGTCGTGCGGGACGTCGACGCGCACCGACAGGTGGGCGAAGAAGGTGAGGGGCGGGGCCGCGGGGGGCTCGGGTGCCATGGCGTCGCCGTCCTTTCGGTTGACGCGGTCGGCGAAGCCCTCGGGCAGGTCCTCGGGGCCCACCGCGACGACGCTCTCGTCGTTCTCGCCGACGTGTTCTAACAGGGTGATGCGGGCGAACTCCGGGACGACGTGGATCGGGTAGGTGGGGCCGGCGTCCCGGTGGGCGCGCATCTCGTCCAGGTGGTCGTTCTGGTACAGCACGGTCTTGCTGCCATCTTGCCGGACTGGGGGGTCTGCTGGGGCCGCTGCGGCGCGCCGTCCTGCGCGCCACCCGCAACGCCGAGGGGCTGCCGGACCTGCCGGAGGCGCAGATCGGCTGCTGCGGGCGCTGTCCTCCTCGGCCGAGGGCCTCCGTCCCGGCGCGGCCGCCGCACGGCTGCGGGTGGCGCCGTCCACCGTCAGCAACCTCGTCCGGACGATGTCCGCCGCGCGGCTGGTGGGGCGGGTCCGGCCCGAGCACGACCGGCGGACCGTGGTGCTCACCGCGTCGAGCCGGGCGCTGGAACTGCTGGAGCGTCACGACCGTGCCAGCACCGCGGCCCTCGTCCGGGTCGTCCGGGAACTGTCCGACGCCGACCGGCCGGCGCTGGACCGGGCGCTGCCCGCCCTCGACCGGCTGGTCGCCGCGCTGGAGGCGGCGGACGGCACCGGCGGTGACGCGTCCGCGGGGTGAGCGGGTGACGGCCCGCCGTGGTCCGTCCGGCCCCGGTGGAGCGGCCCGGCCGGCCCCACGGACGTGCCGAGTTCCGGCGGGGCGACGGCCCGCTCGTCGGGGCGTCCACGCCATGGGGGCCGAAAATCCGGTGAACCTGCACACGGCCCTCCCACGGTCCGGGGGGACTTCCGGCAGACGGCGCGAAGGGGGCACGGCCGGCGCGGCGGGCCGGCGATCGCCGGCCGGTCGGCCGCGCGAGGGGGGTGTGGAGGGCGGCGGGACGGGAGACCGTGTGAAGAACACGGCCTCCGCGGGCACCGCGGAACCACACGCGTGAAGCCCGCCGCCGGGAGCGGCCGGTCCGGCGTGCCGGCCGCTGGCCCCTCGCTCCACGGGCGTGTTTTGATCCTCCGCGTCGTGCAGGGCGCCGCGAACGGTTCCGGACCGTGGGACCGGGCGCGCCTGGCACGGGTCAAGCCGTCTGAAGGGAAAACACGCGTGGAAAACCTCGCCTCTCGGATCGAATCCGCCGAGCTGTCCGACTCCGCCCTGGACAACGTCTCCGGGGGCCTCGGGCTCGGCGCGCTCGCTGGAGTGCACCTGGAGACGCCCGTCGCGGACGTCTGCGCCGACGTCCTGGCCGTCGCCTCGGTGGACGGGGTCGTGTCGGCCGCGAGCGTGCACGTCGCCGCTCTGTGACGACAGCGGGAAAGTAGTCAGGAGCCCCGGATCAGGCGATCCGGGGCTCCCGGCCGTGCGGCCCGCGTCCGGTCGCGGTGTCCGTCGGCGGCGCGCCTACCTGAACCTGGCCAGAGCCTCCTCCCAGAAGTCCGAGGGGTACGCGAGGGTGCCGGCGGAGATCGCCTCCGTGACCATGTGGTCGACGCCGGGGAGCACGGTGTAGGTGTGCTCGATGCCGTACCGCGTCAGCAGCTTGCTGAAGTTCTCCGTGATCTTCTTGCCGTCCTTGTCGTAGAGCCAGTCGCCGTCGCCGACGAGGAGGCGGACCCCGACCCCCGCGGCCTTGATGGCGCGGGCGTTGTGCTCGACGTAGTGGTGGGGCCGTACGGAGTCGAAGTAGGCGGCCGAGGCCGGGTCGTCGAGCGGGCCGAAGGTGTTGGTCACGTACTGCTTCATGGGCTCGTCCTCGAAGTCGATGACGGCGCCCGCGAGGCTGGAGGCGTGGCCGAACGTCCCGGGGAACTTGAAGGCCAGGCGCAGTGCGCCGAAACCGCCGGCCGACCAGCCCTCGACGCCCCGGCCCTCCCGGGTGGCGACGGTCCGGTAGGTCGCGTCGACGTGCGGGACCAGGTCCTTGACGATCACGTCCTCCACGGGGCCGCTCAGGACGCCGTCGGCCGCCTCGTTGGCGTTCACGTACCAGCCGATCGGCAGGCCCTGGGCGCACACGACGATGGTCGGCGGGAGCTTGCCCGCCTTGATCAGGCCGTCGACCTGCACCATCAGCCAGTTCTTCGCCTCGCGCTGGTTGCCGTTGCCGCCGTGCAGGAAGGAGATCACCGGGAAGCGTCTGCGCGGTGACCTCGTGTACGCGTCGGGCAGGTAGACGGCGTAACTGACGTAGGTGCCCTGGCCGCGGGAGGGCGTCGGGAAGACGCGGTACGCGCCGAGTTCGCTGGTGTCGACGCAGGGGTCGACCCAGGCGACGTCCGGGGTGCTCATGGTGATCGGTTCGTGGTCGGCGTCGTAGCTCCCGCCGATGTGGGACGCGAAGTACTCGACGATCCGTCTGGTGTTCGCGGGGGTGATGAGGGCCCGGTAGTCCGCGTCCTTCCGTGCCGCGATCGTCAGGTCGGGTACGTCCGCCGTGCCGCCGTCGCTGACGGCGATGCTCGCGACGTAGCCGGTGCCGGTGGCCGTGAGGACGCCGATGCCGTCCGTGTCGAGGATCAGGTCGTCGGCGTGCGCCTTCAGATACTCGATCAGGAGCCTGACGTCCTTCTCCCGCGACGCCCGGGAGGCGTACGTGGCGCTGACGACCGCGTATCCGTAGGCCAGGTAACTGGCGATCGGCGTGGGGAACTTGCTGTCCACGTTGGTGTGGTTGCGGCCGGCGACGTACTCCTCCAGGCCGTACTCGGGGACCCAGACGACCACCGGCGTGGGCGTGGTGGGCGGGGTCGCCGGGGTCTCCATGCCGACGTCGGCCGGTTTGACGGTGCCCTGGTAGAAGTCGAACCTCAGGTCCGCGCCGCTGGCGACGGCGTAGGAGACGTTCTGGGTGAAGGTCAGACCGCTGATCACCAGGTCGGTGTCGGTGTCGGTGTCGGTGTCGGTGTCCGTGGCGGTGGCACCGTCGTCGGCCCCGGTGTCGAACCACCGCCGCCGTTCCTGGTCTGGGCGCGCAACATGGAACTCGCCCACTGGGTCGAGAACCTCGGCGCCTACTGCCGCAACCGGTCCCGGTTCCCGCAGCGGCTGCGCGAGCTGAGCGTCCTGATCGCCGCCCGCCACTTCGACAGCCAGGCCGCCTGGAACGCCCACATCCAGCAGGCGGTCGAGGAAGGCGTCCCGGCCGAGTGCCTGGACCGCCTCGCGCGGGGCGAGGACCCCGCCTTCGAGGCCGAGGACGAGCGCGTCTTCCACGCCTTCGCCCACGAGATGCTCCACGACCACTTCGTCACCGACGAGACCTGCGCCGCCGCCCTGGCGCTCTTCGGCGAGGACGGCGTACTGGACCTGATCGGCTGCGTCGGCAGCTTCAGCATGTCCGCGATGATGCTCAACACCTTCCACGTCCCGATCCGGCCGCACCTGCCCCGGCCGTTCCCCGACGTCGACGGCTTCCGGCGGGTCCCCGCGGACGGCTGACCCCGCCCGCGGAACGCACCCGCGCCACCGACGGCCCGAATCGACATCGAAAGGGTGTGGCCCGATGCCGCATACCCCCTGCACTTGCTCGACGGACTCCTCGACCAGGACGGCATGGAGACCGCGGCGCACCGGTTCGTCCTCGGCGGCCCCTTCGGGGCGGAGCCGCCCGCCACCTCGGCCGAGCGGCTCACCCACTTCGCCGACGCCGGCGGGCTGCTCGTCGAGACCTCCCACAGCTACGCCGGCGGACAGGCCGAGGCGGCGGTCGGCGCGTGGCTGCGCGCCCAGCCCGGCAGGCTCGGGGTGGTCACCGAGGTCGGCCACGACACGACCGGGGCGGACCTCCCGCTCAGCCGCGCCACCGTGCACGCACACGTACGGGCCGCGCTGGCCGGCCTCGGCGTCGAGGCCATCGACGTCCTCCTCTACCACTGCGACGACCCCGCCCGGCCGGTCGCCGAACTCGCGGACACCCTGGTGAGCCTGGTCGAGGCCGGCCACGTCCGCCGCGTCGGGGTCTCCAACTGGCGGGCGCCGCGGCTGGCCGAACTCGCCGTCGAACTCGCCGGGCGGGGGCACACCCCCGTCGCCGGCTACCAGTTCAGCCTCGCCGAACCCGACCCGGCGCTGCTGGGCGGCAGCCTCCACGCCGACGCCGCCGTGCTCGACGTCGTCCGCGCGCACCGGCTGCCCCTGTTCGGCTGGTCCTCCCAGGCCCGCGGCTACTTCGCGCGCACCGGGGGGCGGGAGCTCGACGGCCGGCCGGACCCGTACGACACCGAGGACAACCGTGCCCGCCGGCGCCGCTGCCGGGACCTGGCGGAACGGCTCGGCTCCCGGCCCGAGACGGTGGCCCTGGCCTGGACCCTGCACCACCCCGGGATCTGGCCGTCGATCGGCCCGAGAACGACCGGGCAGACCGACTGCTCGCTCCAGGCGCGCCGCCTCACCCTGACCGGCGACCAGGTCCACTGGCTCCGGCACGGCCGGTGAACGCCGAGCGCCCGCCCGGGGCCGCACCACCGCCGCCGCGCACCGGCCGCCGGATCTCCGCGAAGGCCGCCGTCGGCGGGGTGTTCGTCGCCGCGAACTTCATGGCGATCACGGACACTACGATCGTCAACGTGGCCCTCCCGGCCATCGGCCGCGACCTCGCCGTGGACGCCTCCGGCCTCAGCTCCGTCAACGTCGGCTACCTGGTGGCCCTGGCCGTCTTCATCCCCGTCTCCGGCTGGCTCGGCAACCGCTTCGGCACCCGGCGCACCGCGCTCGCCGCGCTGCTGCTGTTCACCGTGGCCTCCGGTCTGTGCGCCACGGCCGGCTCCCTCGCGGCGCTCACCGGCTACCGCGTCCTCCAGGGCGTCGGCGGCGGACTGCTCGCCCCCGTCGGCATGACCATGACTCTGCGGGCCTTCCCCGTGGCCGAACGGCTGCGCGCGCAGCGCTACGTCATGCTGCCGACCGCCGTCGCCCCCGCCCTCGGACCGGTGCTGGGCGGCTGGCTCGTGGACACCGCCACCTGGCACTGGGTCTTCCTCGTCAACCTGCCCGTCGGAGTGCTCGCGCTGCTCTTCGGTCTGTGCTGCCTGCCCGACTTCCCCGGCCCGGGCGCGCCCCGCTTCGACCTCCCCGGATTCGTCCTGGCGGGCGGCGGGCTCGCGGCGGTCCTGTACGCCCTGACGGCCGCCCCGGACCGGGGCTGGGGGAGCGGACCGGTGCTGGTCCCGCTGGTGGGCGGGGTCCTTGCGCTCGCCGTGACGGTGCCCTGGGAACTGCGCGCCCGGCACCCCATGATCGATCTGCGGGTCGCCGGTGACCAGCTCTTCCGCAGGACCCAGCTGGTCCTGCTCCCCACCGGCGCCGCCTTCATGGGCGCCCTGTACCTGTACCCCCAGTTCCTCCAGACCGGTCTGGGGCACGACGCCCTGCACTCGGGCCTGGCCACCTTCCCGGAGGCGCTCGGCATGCTGACCTCCTCACAGGTCGTCCCCCGGCTCCACGACACGGTCGGCCCCCGCCGGCTGATGGTCGCGGGCGGCGCCGGGGCCGCGTCGGTCATGGCCTTCATGGCGACCTTCACGCAGACCACGCCCGCCTTCGTGCCGTACCCGTCGATGTACCTGCTCGGTCTCAGCGTCGGCCTGCTCTTCGCGAGCGCCCAGAACGCCGCCTTCGTCACGGTCCCGCCCGCCCGGACGGCCGACGCCACCACGCTGCTGAGCATGCAGCGGCAGACCGCCGCGGCCTTCTGCGTGGCCCTGGCCGGAACGCTCTCGGCGGCCCTCGGCGCCGACGGCACCCTCGCCTTCCGCGCCGGCTTCCTGACCCTGGCCGCGCTGTGCCTGGTCGCCTCGCTCCTGGCGCTGCGCGTCAGCGACCGCCGGGTCCGGGACGGGTACCGCGCGGCCGGCCCGCACCCCGCTCCCGAGGAGCCCGCACGCCTGGGACCGGTAGGTGGCCCGTGACGCCCCCCGGCCCGGCCCGCGGTCCTGAACGCCCCGCTCACAGCGGGGCGTTCAGGGCACTCAGCCGCCCTGGGCACTCAGCCGCTCAGGACGTTCGGCCGCTCAGGACGTTCGGCCGCTCAGGGCGCCCAGGGCACCGCGAGCACCCAACTGCTGTCGGCGGTCAGGGTCTGCGGGCGGTCGAAGCCGCCCACCGCACCGTTCCCGGAGGCGATGTACACCTCCGACGCGTGGTGCCGCAGGTAGGAGCCGGGGAAGTTGAGCGACTCGAAGGTGACGCCGGTCCCGCCGAGCCCGGGACGGGCGCAGAACGTGGCGTCCTCGCGGAACAGCGCCGATCCGTCGTCGGAGGCGAGGCGCACGCGGCTGTCGGCGTGCCGCAGGTACCGGCCGGGGTAGTTCACGGACTCGAACGAGTAGCAGGACGAGTCGGCGAGCCCGCGCCGCAGCGTGTACGTCGCGTCCTGCTTGAGCAGATCGCTGCTGCCCGCGTCGACGACCTCGGTGAAGGCCAGGCTGTCGGCGTGCCGAAGGTAGCGGTCCGTGTGCCCCCAGGTGGTGACCCGCAACGACTGCCGCACATCCGTGGGCAGCAGCACGGAGCTGCGCCACAGCGCCGGCTCGCCGACGTTCCAGGTGGCGTCGGCGGCGAAGGACGACGCGGTGTCCCAGGCGTTCGGGCCGCCGCTGCGGGCGAGGTACACGGCGTCGGCGTAGTGCCGCAGGTACCGGCCGGGGTAGTTCAGCGACTCGAACGACGTGCCGCCCGCGGCGAGGCCGGACCGGCTGCACCAGGTGGCGTCCTCGCGGAACAGCGCCGATCCGTCGTCGGCGGCGAGCCGCACCCGGCTGTCGGCGTGCCGCAGGTACCGGCCGGGGTGGTTCACCGACTCGAACGAGAAGCAGCGCGGGTCGGCCAGCCCGGTGACGGTGCGGAAGGAGGCGTCCTGGCGGGCCACGTCGCCGGAGGCGGTGCTCAGCACGTCGGTGCGGGCGGCGGAGTCCGCGTGCCGCAGGTAGCGGTCGGTGTGGCCGGTGGTGGTCACCCTGAACGACCGGACGTGCCCGAGGGTGAGGGGGACCGGGGCGTTGAGGTTGCGCGAGGCGGCGATGAGCGCGCTGTGCGCGGCGCGCAGTTGCCCGGTGTCGACCTTCTGCACGCGCCGGTCGTAGGTGAGCAGGCCGTTGTACTCGCCCTCGACGTCGGTGATCTCGGTGTAGACGTAGGCGGACAGGCCCTTGGTGGTCATCAGCCGCTGCACGTCGCGGACCATGCCGGTGTAGCGGTCGTTGAGCTGCTCCGGGCCGGCGACCTGCTCGTAGGCGAAGAACCGGCCGTCGGGGCTGTACTCGTGGCCGGGCGTGCGCAGACCGATGCCGCCGAACTCGCCGAGGACGGAGACCCGGGTGGCCGAGGGGCGGGGTGCGTCGGGCCCGGTGTAGACGTGCCAGTCGATGATGTCGCCGGTGCCCGGATCCCCCTTCGAGGCACAGCAGTTGTAGCCGCTGTGCGGGTTCATCAGCCGGGTCGGGTCGCGGTTCTCCAGGTCGGTGGTGACACGGCGGGTGGCGGCGAGGTCCCACTCGCCCCAGCCCTCGTTGAACGGGACGTAGGCGACGACGGCCGGGGAGAACCGGTGCTCGTCGACGATCTCGCGGGCCTCGGTCTCCAGTTGGGCGGTCTGTGCCGGGGTGCGGTCCGCGTCGGACGTGGGGGTGGAGGGGATGTCCTGCCACACCAGCAGTCCGAGCCGGTCGGCGTGGTAGTACCAGCGGGCGGGCTCGACCTTGATGTGCTTGCGCACCATGTTGAAGCCGAGTTCCTTGTGCTTCCGCAGGTCGGACGCGAGGGCCGCGTCGGTGGGTGCGGTGTACAGGCCGTCCGGCCAGAAGCCCTGGTCGAGGGTGCCTATCTGGAAGACGAACTCACCGTTCAGGGTGGGGCGCAGCACCCCGTCGACCACCTTCGTGCCGATCTCCCGCATGCCGAAGTAGCTGGTGACGGTGTCGACGGCGGCGCCGGAGGCATCGCGCAGGGTGACGCGCAGGTCGTACAGGAACGGGTCGTCCGGCGACCAGAGGCGGGCGTTCGGCACCGGGACGGAGAACTCGGTGAAGCCGCCGGTGGCCCGGCCCACCACCTGGGAGCCGGACATCGCCTCGGCCAGGACGGTGTGGCCGCCGACGTCGCCGCGGGTGAGGACCCGTACCCGTGCCGTGCCGGCCGACAGGTCCGGTACGACGTCGACGGAGGAGACCGAGGACGCGGCGGTGGGCTCCATCCAGACGGTCTGCCAGATGCCCGAGGTCGGCGTGTAGAAGATGCCGCCGGGACTGTTCACCTGCTTGCCGACGGGCTGCTTCTCGCCGCGTCCGTCGGTCGGGTCGTAGACACGCACGACCAGCTCGTTCGCCCCGCCGTTGAGCTGGGGTGTGATGTCGGCCTCGAACCGGTCGTAGCCGCCCCGGTGGGTGGCGACCTGGGTGCCGTTGACCCAGACCGTGGCCTCGTGGTCGACGGCCCCGAAGTGCAGCTGCACCCGTCTGCCGCTCCAGCTCTGCGGGACGGTGAAGGAGCGCTTGTAGAACATCAGGTCCCGGTTGTCGTTGCGCATGATGCCGGAGAGCGCGGACTCCACCGGGTAAGGCACCAGGATGCGTTCGGGCAGGGTCTGGCCGAGCGGCGGCGCCGCGTAGCGGTCGACGTCGCCCGCGCTGTCGGCGGGCGGGTTGAGGAACTCCCACTCCCCGTTGAGCGACTGCCATTCCGGCCGTGTCATCTGCGGCCGTGGGTACTCCGGTAAGGGGTCGACGGTGGACACCTGGTCGGTCCACGGAGTCGTCAACGGCGGTGTCTTGGGCACGACAGCGGCGGAGGCGGTGCCGGTGAGGGCGAGGCCTCCCGCCAGGGTCAGCAGGATCGCCAGACAGGCGATGATCCGTCGCATCCATCTCCTCCAGGGCGGGACGGTGCGCGGAACCCGGCGCGCCGCACGGTCGGCGGCCCTGGCGGCGTGCGGGAGTCCGTGCGGGATCGGGGCGAGCGGCGCGCGACGCGGGGTCACCGACCCCGCACCTCGGTCCCGCCCTTCTGGCCTGGACCAAGGCGTGGGGGAACCTAGCACGGAACACACTCCGACGGAATCACTCAGCAACCCCCGACTCCCCACGCCGGCCGCGGTCCCGGCGGGCCCGCCGCAGGGCCCGCCGCAGGGCCCGCCGTGCCCGACGGAGCTACGGCTTCTCCTCGGCGTGACGGGGTGTCCGTAGCGCGCCGGGTGCGCCCGCGGCGACGACGCGGGCGCCGAGTCGTCAGGCGGGCTGGACGGTGATGGTGCAGAGGCGCTTGGTGGCCCGGGTCAGGGCTACGTACAAGTCCCTTTCCCCACCGGGGCGGGCCGTGATGATGTCCTCGGGGTTCATGACGACGACCCCGTCGAACTCCAGGCCGCGTGCTTCGGATGCCGGCACGATGCGTGCCTGGTGGGCGAGGCCCCGGGCCGTCAGCTCGCTCACCCTGGTGTCCGCGCAGATCACTCCCAGAAGCTCGCCCGGGTGCGCGGTGCTCTGGGCGTGGAGTTCCTGAAGGACGGCGGTGACCAACCCGTCCGGAGGTGTGGTCACGGTGCGAGGGCTTTCACCGCTGCGCAGTGACCGTGTGGGCTTCCGGCCCGGAGCGATCCGCGTGAGCAGGTCCCGGACGCTCTCCAGGATCTCCTGCGTGGTGCGGTAGCTGACGGTCAGGTCGTGCAGTCTGAACCGCGGTCCGACGTGGGGGCTCAGTGCTTCCTTCCAGTCGCGTGCTGTCGCGACCGGGCCTGCCTGGGCGAAGTCACCCACCAGCGTCATCGCCCTTGCCGGGCAGCGGCGGACGATCATCCGCCACTGCATGGCGGTCAGTTCCTGCGCCTCGTCGACGACGACATGCCCGTACGTCCGCTCGGGTGGGCCGTCGACCAGGCTCGCCGCCTCGTCCAGCAACGGCACATCGGCGTCGGTCCACGGGTGGTCCGGACCGCGCAGCAGAAGGGACCGCTCCTGCGCGGTCAGGCGGGGCAGGTGCTCGGCGAGAGCGCCGGCGTCCGTCAGGAGCGCCTTCACGAGGTCACCGGGTGCCAGTCGCGGCCACAACACCTCGACCGCTCGGTCGACGCCGGTGTCGTCGAGGAGATCGGCTCGGACGGCGTCCAGGTCCAGCTCGTGGGCCGGCCCTGAGTCGGCCGCACCTTCGGCACGGCGCTGGGCGACTCCCGTGAACCGGTCGAGGTCGATGCCCGTCATCCTTTCGGTATCGGCGTCGATCCGCTCCAGGAGGTCGCCCATGTCTCGTTGCACCGCGTCGGTGACGGCGTCGACCAAGAGCTCCTTGAACACCTGGCGCGCGGGGTTGTGCCCCGGTGCGGCTGCCACGGCGGCGTCGCGTGCCGTGGCGACTTCCTCGCCGGACAGGTGAACCAGTTCCTGTCCGACCCGCACGGTGAAGTCACCGGCGGGTGCTTGGTGGGCGCGCAGCAGCCCGGCCAGGGCGTCGGCGAGGTCGGAGCCGCCCTTGAGGCGCGCGGTGTCGAACGGGTCCACCGTGTCCGTGTCCGTGTCCGTGTCCGTGGACACTCCGGCCAGTTCCCGGCAGGTCGCCAGAATGACGTCGTTCTCTCCGAGCGAGGGAAGGACCTGGGAGATGTAGTCGAGGAACCGGGCGTTCGGGCCCACCACCAGGACACCCTCTTCCGCGGCGCGCGGGAACGCGTACAGGACGTAGGCCGCCCGGTGCAGGGCGACCACCGTCTTGCCGGTGCCGGGCCCGCCCTGCACCACGGTCACCCCGCGGTGGGCGGAGCGGACGATCTCGTCCTGCTCGGCCTGCAGCGTCGCGACGGCCGCGTGCATCCTGCCCGTACGCCGCGCCGACAGAGCCTCGGTCAACGGGCCGTCCCCCACGACGTCCTCGTCGGTCGGGGCGGTCCCGTCCAGCAGTTCGTCGCTCACCGAGACGACCGTGCGCTCCGCGAGGCGCAGGTGCCGGCGCCGCCGCAGGTCCATCGGGTGGACCGGTGTCGCCTCGTAGAAGGGCCGCGCCGCGTTCGCGCGCCAGTCCACGAGCAGAGGCAGGTCGTCCTCCTGCCGGTGCAGTCCGATCCGCCCGATGCGCAGGGCCGTGCCGTCCGTCCAGTCGATGCGCCCGAAGACCAGCCCCTTTTCGGCGCCCTCCAGCCGGCTGATCTCCTTGGCCAGACGCTCGGCGGCGATTTCCCTCTCGTATGCCTCACCGGCGCTGTCCGCAGGGGCCTTCAGCACACTCGCTCGGTGTACTCGCGCCTCGGAAAGCCGCTCGGTGAGCACCTCATACAGGGAGGACACATAATCCTGCTCCGATGCAACCGCACGCACAGCGGGATCATTCATGTTCGACAACAGGGGGCTCCTTCGATTCGAGCCACACCGTACGGTCAAAGTCCGTTATGGGTAAGTCTTGACTTGTTTGGTGAAGTCATGGCCCTACGGGAGAATCCATGACGGCTGACGGCTGACGGCTGACGGCTGACGGCTGACGGTATGGCGTATGACGCATTCCGCCGTTCCGTTCCGTATAACGCTGATTGCGCTCCCGATGCCGCCTGCCTTATGGGCGATCCCGCCCTTGGATACCGGAAATGTTGTGCCGCGCTCGGGAAAAAGGGGGGAGGGGACCTGCCCGGACCTGCCCGGACCTCACGCTCACACGTCTGATGGCCCGTCACTCGGTACCGGCCGCAGGGGCGTTGGGGATCGGACCGACGAGTGCAGTGCGTCCCGATCGCGGGCCGACGCGCGATGAACGGGCATTGAACGGGTTTCAACTCTCACCCTCAGCTTTAGCGTGAGGGTGGCGCTATGCCTGCGATGGCCGCGCCGACCTCGCCTACCGGCTTCTCCACCAGAACGCCATGCCGTCCTGGCTGTACTCCGTGCGCAACGGCGCCACCACCGTCTGGGAGCGCTGGAACTCCTACTCCGAGGAGGACGGGTTCGGCCCGGTGGAGATGAACTCGTTCAACCACTACTCCTACGGCGCGATCATGGAGTGGATGTACGAGGGCATGGCCGGCATCGCCAAGGACCCCGACCACCCGGGCTTCCGGCACTTCTTCCTCCGGCCGCACCCCGACCCCACCGGCAAGATCACCCGGGTGACCGGTTCGCACCTGTCGCCCTACGGCACGATCGAGAGCGCGTGGACGGTACGGGACCGCGCACTGACCTACCGCGCGACGGTCCCCGCGAACAGCACGGCGACCCTGAGCCTGCCCACCTCCGACCCCGACACCGTGTGCGAGGGCCGGACCCCCTTGTCCCGGGCCGACGGCGTCACCTACCTCGGCTTCACGGACGGCACCGCCTCCTACCGGCTGCCGTCGGGCCGTTACGAGGTGACGGCCACGCTGACCTGACCCACACACCGGGGCGCGCCCACCGCGCGCCCCGGCACGCAGGTGGCCCCCGCCGACGGACACCGTCCGGCCGACGGGCTTACCATCGTCGGGTGACCGCCCGCCAGCAGGTAGCCCGTCGTTCGCTGCTCGCCCTGGCGACCGCCGTCGCCGCGGCCGGCCCCGCCGCCGGGCCGGCGAGGGTGCGGGAGCAGCCGCTCGTCCTGGCCACAGGGCTGGCGGGAGCGCCGTACGGCATCTTCGGCAGGCGGCTGGCCCGGGAGATCAACCGGCGGGAACCCTCCCTGTCGCTGCGCGTCCGCAACACGTCGGCGAGCGTCCGCAATCTGCGTCTGCTCGGTTCGGGCGACGCCGATCTGGCCCTGGCTCTCGGCGACAGCGCCGCCGACGCGTTCGAGGGCACCGGCGCGTTCGCCGCCCCCGAGCCGGTGTCCGCCCTCGCCCGCATCTACCTCAACTACACCCACCTGGTCACGCACGCCGGCACGGAGGTCACCTCCGTGCCGGACCTCGCCGGGCTCCGGGTGTCCCTCGGGGCGCGGGAGTCGGGGACCGTCACGGTCGCGCAGCGCGTCCTGGCCGCCGCGGGCATCGGGACCCGCATCAGCCCCCGTTACCTCGGACTCGACGACTCGGTCCAGGCCCTGCGGCGGCGCCAGATCGACGCGTTCTTCGCGTCCAGCGGAGTACCGGCCGGCGCCGTCCGAGCCCTGGCGGACGACCGGCGCATCACGCTGGTGCCCCTGGACGGGCTGGCCGAGATCCTGCGCCGCGCCCACGGACCGGCCTACGTGGACGTGTCGATCCCCGCGGGCACCTACGGACAGGCCGCGGAAGTGCCCACGGTCGGAGTCCCCACCTACCTGATGGCCCGCGCCGGCCTGCCCGACGAGGCGGCCTACCAGGTGACCCGGACGATGTTCGCGGCCCGGCTGACCCTGCCCGGGCCGGAGGTGCCGGGCGCCTACCTCGACGAGCGGTACGCCATCGGCACCGGCCCGGTGCCGCTGCACACCGGCGCCGTGCGCTACTACCGCAGCGTCTACGGCTGACGCCCCGGCCGCCGCGGGCCGGCCCGGGGCAGCCTGAACTCCACCAGCAGTCCCCGCGGCCGGCCCGCCCGCAGCACCAGCGTGCCGCCCGCCGCACGGGCCAGTTCGTCGGCGATGGCCAGGCCGAGTCCGCTGCCGTCGACGCCGCCGTGCCGCGGCGAACGCCAGAAGCGGCCCCGGGCCGCGTCGAGTTCCTCCGCGTCGAGCCCCGGCCCGTCGTCCTCCACCCTCAGCAGGACGTCACCGTGCTCCTCGGCGCCGTCCGACAGCGTGACGGTGATGTGCCCGCCGCGCGGAACGAACTTGACGGCGTTGTCGACGGCGATGTCGGTGACGCGGCCCACGGTGTCGGGCGGGCAGAGCGCCACCAGGGCGTCGGGCAGCACGGTGCGCAGGGTCAGCCCGGCGGCGTCGGCCACCTCCGTCCAGACCCGCAGCCGGCGTTCGAGCTCGGCGACGAGATCGACCCTGCGGGCCTGGGCCGGCCCCTTCGTCTCGATGCGCCCGAGGGTGAGGAGGTCCTCCAGCAGAGCGCCGATCCGGTCCATCTCCTCCATCACCCGGGCGTACCGCTCGGTGCCCGACACCGTGAGGTGGCCGCGCAGGTTCTCCAGCCGGAGCGAGAGCACCGCGAGCGGGGTCCGCAGCTCGTGGGAGGCGTCGGAGACGAAGGCGCGCTGCTTGTCCAGCGCGGAGGCCACGGCGTCGGCCATGGCGTTGAACCGGTCCTCCAGCCGCCGCAGTTCGGACGGCCCGCCGCCCGTGTCGGCGATGCGGGCGGTCATCCGGCCCTGGGCGATCGCCTCGGTGACCGCGTCCAGCTCGGCCACCGGGCGCAGGGTCCAGCGCGTGAGCCGGCGTGCGGCCTCGACGGCCAGGAGGAAGGCGCACACGGCGGCCGCCGCCAGGGCCAGCCACACCAGGACGGCGTCCCCGCGGGCCTCGGAGGTCGGGGCGGCCAGCAGCACGACGCCGATCACCTGGGCGTCACTGCCCACCGGCTCGGCGATCACCACGCGGTCCGGGCCGAACGGCGTGACGAGCGGGAGGTGCTCGGTGGTCCGGCCGGCCAGCGCACGCCGCAGCGGGACGGCACTGCGGGGCACCCCGCCGCCCGCCTCGACCAGCACCCCGCCGGTGCCCCGGCGGATCTCGACGGGGGCACCGTAGAGCGAGGCGTAGCGGGTGACCTCGGCACGCAGCACGGTCACGTCGCTCTCCTGGATGGCCTGCTCGGCGAGGTCCGCGAGGCGGGTGGCGTCCGCCCGCCGGGCCAGCAGCAGCTCGGCGGTGCGCTCCTGGGCGTACGCCAGCCCGAGGGGGACGGCCAGCGCGAGCAGCACCCCGCCGATGAGGGCGAGGTAGGTGGCCAGGAGCCGGCGGCGCATCAGCTCCCCAGCCGGTAGCCGACGCCGCGCAGCGTACGGATCAGGTCGGGCCGGCCCGTCTTCGTACGAATGCCCCACACATGGACGTCGAGGGAGCGCGAGGCCGCGAGGAAGGCGTCACCCCACACCGCGTCCATGATCTCCGCACGGCTCCTGACCACCCCCGGGGCGCGGGCCAGCAGACCGAGGACGTCGAACTCGCGGGCCGTCAGACAGACGGCCCGCCCCGCGACGGTGACGGTCCGCGAAGCCAGGTCGATGACGACGTCCCCGACCTCGAGTTCCTGCCGCTCCGGCTCCCGTACGGCGGCCGCGGGAACCTGCCCCACGCGGCGGCGCACCGCGTCCATCCGGGCCAGCAGCTCCTTCACCCGGAACGGTTTGGTGAGGTAGTCGTCGGCCCCGACGCTCAGGCCCTGGAGAACGGTCCGCTCGTCCCCCCGCGCGGTCAGCACGATCACGGGAACGGACGAGACACGGCGCAGCCGGCGGAGCATGTCCAGGCCGTCCATGTCCGGCAGCCCGAGGTCGAGGAGCACGAAGTCGGCACGGTCCTTGCGGCGCAGGCCCTCGTCGGCGCGGGACACCCGCTCGACGAAGTGCCCGCGCTCGCGGAGGGCCAGGGCGAGGGCGTCGGCGAGCCGCTCGTCGTCCTCGATCAGCAGCACGTGCATGGTGCCCCAGACTAGGCCGTGGCCTCGGCCGTCCGGGGCGCGGGCCGCCCGGCCCCGGAGCCGGCCCCGGAGTCGGTCCCGGAGAAGGACACGTCCTTCGTCTCGCGCATGGTGAGGTACACGACCAGCGAGACCGCCGCGCACGCCGTCACGTACCAGGAGAAGCCCGACTCCATCCCGGCGTCCTTGAACCACAGCGCCACGTACTCCGCGGTGCCGCCGAACAGGGCGTTGGCGAGGGCGTAGGGCAGGGCGACGCCCAGCGCGCGGATGCGGGCGGGGAACAGCTCGGTCTTCACCAGGGCGCTCATCGAGGTGTAGCCGGTGATGATCAGCAGCCCCGCCACCATCAGCAGCAGCGCGCTGCCGAACGTCGAGACGTGTCCCAGCGCCGTCATCAGCGGGACGGTGAACAGCATCGCGCCGACACCGAAGGTGATCAGCAGCGGGCGGCGGCCGATCCGGTCCGACAGCGCGCCGGCCAGGGGCTGCACACAGATGAAGACCAGGATCGCGACGAAGCTGACGAGCGTGGCGTCGGTCTTGCTCAGCCCGGCGGTGTTGGACAGGTACTTGGTCATGTACGTCGAGTACGTGTAGTCGGCCAGCGTGCCGCCCATGCTGAAGCCGACGACGAGGGCCACGGTGCGCCGGTACTGCCACAGGCCGCGCAGGGTGCCGCGCTCCTTCTCCTGCGCCGCCTCCTCGACGGCCTTCTCGTACGCCTCGGTCTCGACCAGGCTGCGGCGCAGGTAGAACACGACCGCGGCCCCCAGGGCACCGACGATGAACGGGATGCGCCAGCCCCAGGAGGACAGCGTCTCCTCCGACATGGTCTGCTGGAGCAGGATCTGGAGGCTGAGCCCGATCAGCTGGCCGATCTTCATCGACACCATCTGGAAGCTGCAGAAGAAGCCGCGCCGGCCGGCCGGTGCCGCCTCGCTCAGGTACGTCGCACTGGCCGCGTACTCGCCTCCCACCGACATGCCCTGGAGCATGCGCGCCAGCAGCAGCACGACCGCTCCCCAGTAGCCGACCTGCGCGTGGGTGGGCGCGGCGGCGATGAGGAACGCGCTGAGCGACATCAGCATGACGGTGACGTTGAGGGCGGTCTTGCGGCCCTTGCGGTCGCCGAGCCGGCCGAGCAGCCAGCCGCCGACGGGCCGCATGAAGAAGCCGACCGCGAAGATGCCCGCGGTGTGCAGGAGTTGGGACGTGGTGTCGCCGTCGGGGAAGAAGGCCGAGGCGAAATAGACGGAGAAGGTGGAGTAGACGAACCAGTCGTACCACTCGATCATGTTGCCGACCGAGCCGCCGATGATCGCCTTCCATGGGCCGCGCGCAGCGGCCCGTGCATCCGTCGTGGACACAAGTGTCTCCTGTCTGTCCGAGGGCGTTTCCGCGGCGATCCCGCATCACCGCAGGTCGCAGCAGCGTGACCGATCACCGGGGGGACAGCCAGGGGGGTGTGGCCAGATCTAACGTCCGCTTAAGACTTTCGGAGCCCAGGGGCCCGTCGGGGACCATGGACCCACCAGTGCCCCGAGTGAAGGAGCCCCACGGACGATGCCCGGCCGCGACGACCTCCGCTTCCGCGCGACCACCGCCTTCCAGCGGTACGTCGCCAACCCGCTCACGCGCCGACTGCCGTTCCACACGGTCCTGGAGACCACCGGCCGCGTCTCCGGTCTGCCCCGCCGTACCCCGCTGGGCGGCCGTCGCGTCGGCGACTCCTTCTGGCTGGTGTCGGAGTTCGGGGAGCACTCGCAGTACGTCCGCAACATCCTGGCCGATCCACGGGTGCGGGTGCGCATCCGCGGACGCTGGCACACCGGCACGGCGCACCTGATGCCCGACGACGACCCCGTCGCCCGTCTGCGCACCCTGCCCCGGTTCAACAGCGCGGCGGTACGGGCGCTGGGGACGGGACTGCTCACGGTGCGGGTGGACCTGAGCGACTGACGTGCGAGGTACCGGCGGCCGGCCGGGTCCCGTCGGGCAACCGCCCGGCGGCCGTCGAGGGAGCGCCGGGCGGGCTGCCGGCGCGGGCCAGTGCCACCATCAGCGGGGTGGCGAGCGGCCGCGCCAGGGGGTGCCCGGGCCGGTGCGCGAGGTCCCGCAGGACCGGCGTCCAGACCGTGCCGGGCGCGCCGTCCGCCGGGTGCAGGGGACGGGCGGTCCGCTCCAGGTGGGCCGAACCGCAGCACGCCGGCCAGGGCCGCGAGCGCGGCCGCGCACACGGCGAACCCCGGACGCCGCCGCGTGCGCGCACTGTGCCGTCCGCCGTGCATATGACCGCCCCCGTGGCAGCGCTCCGCGCCGCCGTGTCGCCGTGACCGTTCCAACGGCCCGATACGGCAACGAACGCGCTGTTCGACCCACGTGTGAGGGAGCGTGCGGAAGCGTTCACAGGGCGTGCGGATGCGAGTACGCCCGTTGTGTGCATGGGACACGGGCAAGCGCGGTGAGCACGCGCGCACCGCCGCCGAGCTCCCCCGGCGTCCGCACCCGGCCGTCACGGCGAGGTGCCCGGCCTTCGCGGCCAGGTGTTCGGCCGTCGCGGCGAGGTGCTCGACCACCATGGCGAGGTGCTCGACCCCGCGGTTCCTCCGCTCGCCGTCGACGACCGCGGCGACACCCTCGTCGTGTTCCTCCCCGGGGCCGGAGGGGACCACGCACGCCCGCTGCCGGCGGGCGGCTGTCCGGGTGCCGTGTCCGGCGTGCGGACGTGTCGGCTCCTATCGTGGAACCTCACACGTGAGACCGGACGCCGAGGCAGGCAGGACATGCGGGAAGCGCAGATCGACTATGCGGCGGTCTTCCAGGCCCTGCCCGGCATGGTGGCGCTGCTCACCCCCGACCTGGTCTACGCTGACGCCAACGACGACTTCCTGCGGCTGGCCGGCCGCAGCCGTGAACAACTGCTGGGCCGCTACATCTTCGACGTCTTCCCCGAGAACCCCAACGACCCGGCCGCGGCCGGCATGAGGGAGACCCGGGAGTCGATGCTGCGCGTCGTGGCCACCGGCGAACGCGACACCATGGCGCTGCTGCGCTACGACATCGAGGACCCGATGCGGCCGGGCCGCTGGCAGGAGCACTACTGGAGCCCGGTCAACGCCCCCGTCCGCGGCGCCGACGGGCAGGTCGCGCTGATCGTGCACCGGGTGGAGGAGGTCACCGAACTCATCCGGGCCCGCGGCGGGCGGGGCGGTGACGGCCGGACCAGTGTGCTGGAGGCCGAGCTGTACACCCGCGCCCGGGAACTCCAGGAGATCAACGAACGGCTGCGCCGGGCGCACGCCCGCGAACGCGAGGTCGCCCTCGCCCTTCAGTCGGCGATGCTGCCAACGCCCGCCTCCACCGGCGCGCAGGGCGCGGCCGTGCGCTACCGGCCCGCCGTCGGCGCCCTGAACGTCTGCGGTGACTGGTACGACCTGGTCGACCTGCCGGGCGGGAACCTCGCGATCGCCGTCGGCGACGTCGTCGGCCACGGCCTGGCCGCCGCCTGCGCCATGGGCCAGCTGCGCAGCGCGCTGAGCGCCGCCTGCCGCGTCACCGACGGCCCTGCCCAGGCCCTGGAGGCCCTCGGCCTGTACGCACGCTCCGTCGAGGGCGCCGAGGCGACCACCGTCGTGACCACCTTCGTCGACCGGGACCGGCACACCATCACCTACAGCTGCGCCGGCCATCCGCCGCCCGCCCTGCTCGACCCCGACGGCACGGTCACCTTCCTCGACCGGGCCACCGACCCCCCGCTCGCCGCCCGCCCCGAACACATGGCCCGCCCCCAGGCCGACGTCCGCTTCTCCGAGGGCGCCACGCTGGTCCTGTACACGGACGGTCTGATCGAACGCCGCGGCGAGGACATCGACGTCGGTCTGGCCCGTCTCGCCCACTCCCTCACCCGCCACCGGAACGCCGCCCCGGAACCCATGGCCGACGCCCTGCTGGCGGACCTCCTCTCCCCGTCCGGCAACACCGACGACACCGCCCTGGTGGTCGTCCGGCTGTGACGACGGTCCGCCGGTGCGCACCACACGCTCCGCGCCGACCCGGTGCCGGCGGGCCTGCCGCGGCCGCCGACCGGCGCTCACCGTGCCCGTCACGGGCGCCGGTCGCGGCCTCCCGGCGACGGATCTAGCGTGGATGCAGGCATCCAGGAGGTCCGGCGATGACGGGTTCGCATGTCCCGGGCGGGGCGCAGGCAGGCGCCGGACGGTACGGGAGGGACCTGTTCGAACCGCAGGACCCGCACGAGGCCGGGCGGATCGACGCCGGTGCGCTGGTCTACGACCCCGTCACCACACGCCGTCTGCGGGCGCTGGGCGCGGGACCGGGCTGGCGCTGCCTGGAGGTGGGCGCCGGGACCGGGACGGTGGCGCGCTGGCTGCTGGAGGAGGCGGGTGCGGGGGAGGTGGTGGCCCTGGACCGGGACACCGGCGCGCTGGCCGCCCTCGCGAGCCCCCGACTGCGGGTGGTGACCGCCGATCTGACGGACGAGAGCCTGCGACCGGGTGGCTTCGACCTGGTCCACGCCCGGTTCGTCCTGATGCACCTGCCCGAACGCCGCCGGCTGATCTCGCGGCTCGCCGGGTGGCTGAACCCCGGCGGCTGGCTGGTCCTCGGCGATGCCGTGGAACTGCCCGACGTCCTCGACACCTCCTCCGCCTACCGGCGGACCATGGACGCCATGTGGCAGGCGCTCAGCACGACGATCGGCACCGACACCTCCTCCGTGCCGGCGTACCCGCGTTTCCTGCGGGAGGAAGGCCTGCGGAACGTCGCGGCCGAGCTGGTCTGCCCACCCCTGGTCGCGGGCAGCCCCCTGGCCCGCTTCTGGTCGGAGACCTGGCGCCGGATGCGGCCCGCCCTGGAGGCGACCGGACACGTCGACGCCGACGCCGTCGACGAGGCACTGGCGTACCTGGAATCGCCGCGACTCGCCGAACTCGGACCGGGCATGGCGATGGCATGGGGGCAGCGGCACTGAGATGGCCGGGGCCGCCCGGGACGGGACGGCGTCAGAAGCAGTCCTCGAAGTCCTGGGAGACGCCGGGGACCGGCTGCATGTCCCTGCCGCCCCGGACGTACACCGCGCTGATCCAGCCGCGCGGGCCGCCCGCGTCCACCTGCACCCACCAGTCGTTGACGTAACCGGAGTCCCGCACCACGTCGCCCTGGCTCTGGCAGTACGCGGTGACGTACATCCGGCTGATCCGCACGCGGTCGTACGGCTCGCACTCGAAGCTGCCGCAGTTCCGCATGTTCACGTTCGTCGCCCACACGTACACCTGGGTGGTGTCCGGCGCGGCCTGCGCCGGGGCCGCGGTGAGCAGGGACAGGGCGGCCCCCGTCGCCGCCGCGCCGGCCAGGACGGCCCGGCGCAGCCGGGCCCGGGAGGAGGAGCTGGTGATCGTCATGACTTGCCTCGGCTTTCCGTGCAGGGGGAACGGTGTCGTGCGGGGGACGGCGACGGCGGCGCTCCCGTATGAGCGGGCAGGAGGCGCGGACGGAGGCGGACGGCGACCCCGGCGGTCCCGCGGTGCCGTCATACGACGGGACCGCCCGCCCCGTCCCCCTTACGGCACCGCCCGCCGCCGCCCACCGCCCGAAGGAGCCCCACCCGGCCCGACACCCGATCCCCGACATCCGATCCCCGACATCCGATCCCCGACACCCCGACGACCAGGCCGACCGGACGGTCACGGGCGTCCGCGCCCGCAGGAAGGAGTCCGTCCGGTTTTCTCCGTGCCTGTCCCACCCCGCCGGTAGGGTGGCCCCGTCGCTGACCTGTCAGGACGGGAAATCATGCTGGACGTGCGCCTTCTCGGTCCGGCCGAGGTGTGGTTCGAGGACCGGCGCCTCCCCCTGGGCGGCCCCAAACCGACCGCGATCCTCGCCGCGCTCGTCACCCATCCGGGTGAAGTCGTCTCCACCGAGCGGTTGGTGGACCTCGTGTGGGAGGAGCACGCGCCCGCGACCGCCGGCGCCCTCGTGGCCTCGCACATCGCCGCCCTGCGCAGGGCCCTCACCCCGGTGGGTGCCGCCCGCGCGATCCAGACCCGTTCACCGGGCTACCTGGCCGCCTTCCCCGCCGAGCGGATCGACGCCCGCCGCTTCGAGGCCGGTCTCGCGCTGGGGCGCCGCACGGCCGCGGAGGGCCGCACCGCCGAGGCGGCGGACATCCTGCGGCAGGCGCTGGGACTGTGGCGTGGCCGGGACGCGCTGGAAGGGCTCGGGCAGTTCTTCGCGCGCACCGAGGCGTCCCGGCTCGTCGAGCTGCGGCTCGTCGCCAGGGAAGAGACGTACGCCCTCGACCTGGCGCTGAACCGCGCCGACGACGTGATCCCGGAGCTGCTGGCGCACGTCCGCGCCCACCCGCTGCGCGAACGGCCGCGCGGACAGCTGATGACCGCGCTGTTCCGCGCCGGCCGCCTCCCGGACGCCCTCCGCGTCTTCCGGGAGGGGCGCGAGCTCCTCCGCACCGAACTGGGCATCGACCCGGGGCCCGAGCTGCGCGCCCTGCACCAGGCGCTGCTGACCGGTGACACCGAGGTGCTCGGCCCTCCACGGCCCACGCCCGCCGCCATCCGCCCGCCCCGCACCGCCGCACCCACCCCCGCCGCCGGACCCGCGTCCGCAGCCGCTCCCGCGTCCACCCCCGGACCCGTGCCTGCCGACGCCCCCCGCGCCGCCGGTCCGCCCCCGCGCATCCCTTCCCAACTCCCGCCCGACGTCGCCGACTTCGTCGGACGCGAGGAGCAGATCGCCTGGACGGTCGCCGTCCTGGCCGGCAGCGGCACCCCGGAGCGGACCGCCCCGCCGATCGGCGTCATCACCGGCCGCTCGGGCACCGGCAAGACGGCCCTCGCCGTGCACGCGGGCCACCGGATGGCCGACCGGTTCCCCGACGGGCGGCTCTTCCTCGACCTGAGGGCCGCCGACTCCGCGCCGCTGCGGACCACCGACGCGCTGGCCCGGCTGCTGCGTGCCGTCGGCGTCGACCCCGACGCCCTGCCCGCCGACGCCGAGGACCTGGTCGCCCTCTACCGCACGCACCTCACCGACCGCCGGATCCTGATCGTCCTGGACAACGCCGCCGGCGAGGCACAACTGCGGCCCCTGCTGCCGCCCGGACCCGGCTCCGGCGTCCTGATCACCAGCCGCCGCCGGCTCGTCGCCCTGGAGGGCGCGGTCCGCCTGGACCTGACGGCGCTCGCCGAGGAGGAGGCGATGGAGCTGTTCGGCCGGGTCGCCGGACCCGAGCGGACCGCGGCCGACCCCGACACGGTCGCCGAGATCGTCCGGCTGTGCGGGCGGCTGCCGCTCGCCGTGCGGATCGCGGGCGCCCGGCTCGCCGCCCGCCCGCACTGGGCGCCCGCCCGGCTCGCCGCCCGGCTGCGCGACGGACGCCGCCGACTGGACGAGCTCCGGGCCGGCGACCTCGAACTGCGCACCAGCCTCGAACTCGGCTACGCCGAGCTGGGCCCGCAGGAACGGCGGGTGCTGCGCCGGCTCGCCCTGATGGAGCTGCCCGACTTCGCCGCCTGGACCGCCGCCCCCCTGCTCGACGTGGGCGTGGAGGAGGCGGAGGACGCCGTCGAACGGCTCGTGGACTGCCATCTCATCGAACTCGTCGGCGTCGACGGCGTGGGCCAGATCCGCTACCGCATCCACGACCTGGCCCGCGAACACGCCCGCGAACGCTGCCTGGCGGAGGAGACCGCCGAGGAACGCGAGGCCGCCGTGGCACGGCTGGTCGCCTGCTGGCTGTCACTGGCCCGCGGGGCCGCCGCCCGCGCCCCCGGCGGCGCCTCCCGCCTCGTCCCCGAGCCGCACGCCGAACGGCCGCTCGACGCCGCCGTCGAAGAGGCACTGCTCGCCCGCCCCGCCGACTGGTTCGCCTCCGAGCAGGCCTGCCTGACCGCCGGCGTGGTGCACTGCGCCGCCCACGGCCGGACACGGGCCGCCCGGGACCTGGCCGGCGTGTTGATAGCGAGTTCGGCGGCCCTCTACAACCGGTTCGACGCCTGGTCCCGCTCCCACACGGTCGCCCTGGAGGCCGTACGCCGCTCCGGGGACACCGAGGACGAGGCCTGGCTGCTGAACGGACTGGGCCAACTCCGTTACGAACAGGACAGGTTCGACGACTCGTACGCGTACTTCGGTGACGCGCTGCGGCTGTTCGAGCGGATCGGAACCGGTCCGGACGGCGCCGGCGCGGTCCGCGGACGGGCCGTCGCGCTCGCCGGCATGGGCTCCGCCCGCCGTGAACAGGCCCGCTACGCCGAGGCACTGGAACTGCTGCGGCCCGCGCTCGCCGCGTACGAGCGGCTCGGCGACCAGGTCGCCTGCGCCCACGTCCACTACGGCATCGGCTACGTACACCGCGAGCAGGGCCGGCACGACGAGGCGTGGCGGGAACTCACCCGCGCCCTGGAGCTGTACCGGAAGGCCGCGGACCGGCACGGCGAGGCGCTCACCCTGCGCTCGCTCGGCCTGTGCCACCGGGCACTGGGCCGGCTCACCGAGGCGGAGGACCTCTTCACACAGGCACTGCGCCGTTTCGAGGAGGACGACGACGTGTTCGGCGCGATGTACGCCGGGCAGTCGCTGGCCAAGGTGCACATCCGTCAGGGCCGGCTCGCCGAGGCCCGGGAGCGGCTCGCCGCCTGCCTGGAGGTCACCCGGCAACAGCAGGACACCTTCGGGGAGGCACTCGTGCTGCGCACCCTGGGCGAGTGCCGGCTGGCCGCCCGTGACCTCGACGCCGCCGAGGAGGCGCTGCGCCGGGCACTCGCCCTGTGGGACGGGCTCGGCCTGCCGCTGTGGCGGGCCCGCACCCTGCGCGACCTGGCCACCGTCGCCCGCGGCCGCGGCGACGACGCGTCCGCCGAGGCGGCCCGCGCCGAGGCCCAGGCGGTCTTCCGCCGTCTGGGCAGCCGGGAGGCGGCGGAGACCGGCCGCCCCGGCGAGGCCCGACCCTGACGACCGGCCCACGACGGCGGGCCGGCCCACGACGGCCGACCGATCCGCGACAGCCGACCGGCCCACGACGGTCGGCCTGTACAGGGCTCTGCAGAAGATGTGCATCACTTCTGCAGGACCCTCGGCCACCGTTGACGGCATGACGGACATCATCCTGCTTTCGGACCCCCGGGTGGCGCGCACTCCCGTCGAGGAGTGCGGTGAACCCCTGGCCGACCTGCGCACGGACGGCCGACTGCGCATGGACGCACGGCAGGCCGACGGCGACGGCTCCTACGCCCATCTGCGCACCGGCGTGCTGGAGCGCCTGCTCCAGGCACAGCGCCGGCTGCCCGACGGCGTCCGCTTCCTGGTGGTGGAGGGTTTCCGGCCGCCCGGACTGCAACGTCACTACTACGAGGAGTACGAGGCCGTCATGCGGACCGCTCACCCGGACGCCTCGGAGGCGCGGATACGCGAGGTCACCAGCGCGTACATCGCGCCGCCCGACGTGGCACCGCATGTCAGCGGGGGAGCGGTGGACCTGACCCTGTGCACCGACGACGGCATCGAACTGCCGCTCGGCACCGAGGTCAACGCCACCCCCGAGGAGAGCGCGGGCGCCTGCCGCACGGCGGCGCCCGGCATCGACGCCGAAGCCCGTGCCCACCGGGAGCTGATGGACCGGGCCCTCACCGCGGCCGGGTTCGTCAACTACCCGACCGAGTGGTGGCACTGGTCCTTCGGCGACCGTTACTGGGCCCTCGTCACCGGGCGGCAGGCCGCCCGGTACGGGCCCACCGACCTGCGTTGACCGACCCACGGACGCCTGCGTGGAGTGACCGCCCGCGCAGACGGGGGATCCCATGAACAGCACGCACACCGACATCAGCACGCGCGCCGCCGACCCGGCCGGCGCGGACACCGAAGCACCGGCCTCCGGCGACTGGATGACACCGGAGGAGTTCGACAGGGCGTTCACCGCCGCCATGCCGCGGCTGCGGCGCCGGCTGCTCGCCCTGACCGGTGACCCGCACGACGCGGACGACCTGCTCCAGGACACCTATCTGCGGCTCGCCCGGCGGGCGCACGCCCGCAGACTCGCCCGCCAACGGCACGCCTACGCCTACACCTGCGTCGCCGCGCTCAACCTGCTGCGCGACTCCTGGCAGCAGGCCTCCCGCCGCGAAGTGTGCTGCGAACGGCTGCCCGACCGGGGCTGGGACGGCGGTCTCGCCCTGCGCGAGGCGGAGTCGGCCGTCGTCGACCTGCTGCGCGGCCTGTCCGCCAAGGAGGCGGCGGCCGTCATCCTCGTCGACATCGAAGGGCTCAGCCACGACACCGCCGGGATCCGGCTCGGCACGCACCGCGGCACCGTCCAGCGCAACCGGCAGCGAGCACTGGCCAAGATCCGTGCCGCACTCCAGGCATACGGACCGCTCCCGGACACCGTCTCGTCCACGAAGGCCCGCCGCGACCCGGACCAGGCCGACTTGGACCAGGCCGACCCGGACCAGGCCGACCGGAACCAGGTCGACCGGAACCAGGCCGACCGGAACCAGGTCGACCGGAACCAGGCCGACCGGAACCAGGCTGCCGCGGACCCGACGGCGTCGGACCGGACCGCCCACCCGGCCCGCCCGCACCACTCACCCGCACACCGAGAGCAAAGGAAACCGGGGGACAGTACATGCGCAGCATGAACCGGACGATGACCGCGGCAGGGGGCGTCCTGCTCGCCGCGATGCTCGGCACGACGAGCACGATGACCGCCACGGCGGCACCCGCGGCACCCGCGGCACCGCACCGCACGGCGGCGGCCGACTGCCGGCCGCTCGCCGAGGCCTCCACGCAGGCCCGGGCCGTCGTCGACGCCGCGTGCAGCCAACTGGGAGTCCCGTACTCCTGGGGCGGCGGCTCCATCCACGGACCCACGTACGGGAAGGACTACCCGGGCGGCGGTCCCGGATCGCACGACAGCCAGGTGAAGGGCTTCGACTGCTCGCACCTGGTGCAGTACGCGGCCTGGCAGGGCGCGGGCATCCTGCTGCCCGAGGGCTCCTGGAACCAGGCGCAGTGGCAGGGCGCCACCGCCCGCTTCGGCCGCGGCCAGGGCACCGCCCCGCTCCAGCCGGGCGACCTGGTCTTCTGGGCGAAGAACCCGGGCAACCTGGGCACCGTGCACCACATCGCCGTCTACCTGGGCGGCGGCAAGATGGTCGAGGCCCGCGAGTCCGGGACGCGCGTGATGGTCAGCACCGTCCGCCTCAACGCGGAGTACGCGGGCGCCATCCGCATCACCGGCGGCGGCGGACAGCCGGCCCCGGGCACCAAGCGGTACGTCACATGGGGCACGGGCGTCAACCTGCGGGCCCAGCCCAGCACACGGGCCGAGGTCAAGGCCCGGCTGAACGGGCCCACGCCGGTCGACGTGCAGTGCCAGAAGCACGCCGAGCCGGTGGAGGCCGAGGGGCACCGCAACGACGCCTGGTCGTACCTGCCGGCGTACGGCGCCTGGATCTCCAACATCTTCATCGACGACCCGAAGGCGTGGCTGGACGTCCCGACCTGCGACTTCTGACCGACCCTCGGCCGCCCGGCCCCCCACACGCACACGTCCACCGGTTCGTGTGCCCGCACGAAGGACACCACTTCCATGTCGACGACACGTTCGCCCCAGTCACCGTCCCGGCCTCGGCCCCGGCCCCGGCCCCGGCCCGAGTTCACGGCCCGCATCGCGGCCGCGCTGGCCGCCGTCGCGTCGGCCGCCGCGCTGATCCCGCTGTCCGCGGCCGGCGCCGGTGCCGCACCCGCCGCCTCCGCCCCCACGGCCGTCGCCGCCTACAGCGGTTCGTGCCCCGCCGCCGGGCGGGTCACCCAGGGCTACCACTCCGGCCACGACGGTGTGGACATCGCCAACAACCGGGGCACGCCGATCCACGCGACCGGCCCCGGCACCGTCATCGCCTCGGGCCCCGCGAGCGGCTACGGCCAGTGGATCCGCATCCGCCACGACGACGGCACCGTCACCGAGTACGGCCACATGTACGAGCGGCTGGTCTCGGTCAACCAGCGGGTCAACGGCGGCCAGCTCATCGCCCGAATGGGTTCCGAGGGCCAGTCCACCGGGCCCCACCTGCACTTCGAGGCGCACACCTCGACGTCCAGCACCCGGGGCACGGACCCGATCGCCTACCTCGGCGCGCGCGGGGTGAGCCTGCCCTGCACGCCGGGCGGCGGCGGTGGGAACCCCGGCACGAACTTCACCACCTGGGGCTCCGGCGTCCGGGTCCGCGAGGACGTCCGGCTGAACTCCCGCGTCGTCACCACGCTGTCCGGGCCGACGCCGGTGTACGTCGACTGCCAGAAGCGCGGCGACATGGTGGAGGCCGAGGGCCTCCGCAACGACGCCTGGGCCCATGTCCCGGCTCTCGGCGGCTATCTGTCCAACATCTACATCGACCACAGGGACGCCTGGCTGCCGGGCGTACCCGAGTGCCGCTGACCCACGCACGACAAACCGTGCCCCGGGCCCTCCGACGAGGGCCCGGGGCACGGTCGTGATGCCGGGGTTCAGCAGTGGGGAAGGCCGCCGACCACGACGTTGCCGGCCCAGGCCCAGACCTCGTAGTACTGGACGCCGCCGAAGTCGACGTTCAGCAGGTACCACTCGTTGCTGCCCCAGCCGCCGGACGAGACGTACTCGCCGCGGACGTAGCACTGGGCCACGCCACTGCCCCACTCGGAGCCGGTGTTCGCCACGATCCGGTACGACCTGGCGGGCCCGGAACGGACGTTGCTGTGCGGCTGGAGGATCCTGTCGCTCGGTGCGACGCGGGTGGACGACGCGGACGACGTGGACGAGGTGGACGGCTGGGCGGCGTCCACGGCCTGGGCCGGTACGACGGCCCCGAACAGGGCGACGACCGCGCCGGCCACCACGGCGGTGGAGAGACGGAAGCTGCGCTGGGACATGGTGAACTCCTTCGGAGACGGACGGACTGGGTGGAACGGCGACGAGCGGGACGGTCCCTCGGTGTCGGTCGGGTCCCGTCCCGGTCAGCAGGGGCGGACGGAGTCGGCGGGGTCCCGGCCGATGTCGACGTTGCCGCCCCACACCCACACGTTGTTGTACGGGCCCACGGTGAGGTCGACGCTGTCGTGGACGCTGCCGTGGTACCAGACGTCGGTGCCGTAGCCGCCGGACTTGATGTACTGGCCGCGCGTGTAGCAGACACCGTCCAGGTAGAACCGTTCCCTGATCGAGCCGGTGTTGACGACGACGCCGCCGCCGGTGTTCGGCGCGGAGCGGACATTGCTGTAGGTCTGCAGCGAGACGTAGAAATGGGCGTGGGCGGTGCCCGCCGCGCAGAGGACGGCGAGGGCGGCGCCGGCCGCGACGCCGACGGCGGCCGTCCGGCCGCGCCCCCTGGCCGGCGTGGTGGTGGTCATGCGTGCTCCTTCGGCTTCGGTCGCGGAGCAGGACGGAAGTGGTGAACGCCTGCGCGCTGCTGGGACGGGACACACGGCCCCTGCGTATGAGTGCGGGCGGTGTCGTGAGCCTCGGAGACCTCGGAGAGGGGAGCCGGTCGGCGTTCGGCGGGCGGGGCGCGGGCCTGCGGCACGACATGGCCGGGGAGGCCGGGCTGCTTCACAGGGACCGCCTATAGCATCCCCCCGCCCTCACGCGGATTCCGTGCGGGCCCGGAGAGTGGGGGAGTGGCGATGGACGACGGGATCGAGCGCGAGTACCGCAGACGGCGGGGGGTACCGGCGGCGCAACTCGCCCTGGCGGCGGTGGCGGCGCTGGTCGCCGTCCACGCACTGAACTGGATGACATTGTCGGGGCCGACGTTCGGGGACGTGCTGGCCCTGGTGGCCTGGCTGTGCCTCGGTGGCGGGGTGGCGCTGGAGCAGTGGCGGGCGCGGACGTCCGTCTCGGCCGACGGGATCACCGTACGGGGGCCGTTGCGCACCCGCACCGCGGCCTGGTCGGACGTCTACGGCATCCGCGTCGAGGACAGCAGGCAGGGCAGCCCGCGTTGGCAGGCGTACCTGTACCGCACCGACGGCCGTCGGGTCCGCCTTCCCCACCTGGACGAGGTTCAGGTGACCGACCCGATCGCCGAGGTCGCCGACCTGTGCGCCACCGCCGTACGGCTCGGACTCACGTCCTTCGAGGCGAGGCCGGAGCCGGAGGAGCGCATCCGCCGTGGGACGCGACGGCGCACGGCGTGGCGGCGGGCGGGGATCGGCGGCCTGGTCGTCGCGGCCGTCCTGTTCGCCGTCGACGTCTGGGCGATCCTCACCGACCGGCCGACGCACTCGACCCTGCTGCTCGTGGGAGTCCCCCTGCTCTGCGTCCCCCTCTTCTTCCTCCTCCTGGACCGCCTCGGCGAGGCACTCGCCGCCCGGCGCCCCACCGGTCCCGCCTGATACGCCGTTCCGCCGGTGCCGGTCCGCCGTTCCTGTACAACTGTCGGGCGGTCTCGACGGTCACATGATCATGTCGCAGATTCTCAACGGCCGAGGCGTCTCCGCGAGGTTCGACTCCACCGGCGTTCACATCACCCGTTCCGGCCGGCAGGTCGACATCCCGCTCGCGGCGGTCCGGGAGGTCCGGGCCGCCGCGGCGCGGACCGTCGAGATCGTGCTCACCGACGGTACGGCCCACCGGGTCGAGGGCGGCAACCCGACGGCCACCGCCGCCTTCGCCGCCGCCCTGACCGCCGTACTCCCCGAGGAACGGAACCCGGCGGGCGGCGCCGTGGTGACCGACACGCGGACACCGCGCGACTGGGGCCTCTACACGATCCTGACCCTGGGCGCCGCTGTGGCGCTCGCCTATGTCGGATACGCCGTGTGGGTGACCCTGACGCACGGCGCGCGCGTCCTAGGGGTGATCATCGGCGTCGTGCCGCTCCTGGCCGGCGTCGCGATGCTCGCCTCGGGCCTCGCGGAGGCCGTTCGCCGGATCGTGCTGAGCCGGCGCGGCATCACCGTCCTCGCCGAAGCCGTCGGCAAGGACGGCAAGAAGACGGTGTACGGCTACACGGACGCCGACGGCGGGGTCCACCGCTACACCTGCAAGCGCACCCTCCAGCGCATCCAGCTCGCCTACGACCCGGACGGACGGGTGGGGGCCGCCCACGCGGACTGGCTGCCCTTCGTGGTGGGCAGACTGGTCGTGAAGATCGTCGGGGCCCCGTTCTGGCTGTTCGTCGGCGGGGTGATGATCTTCGGCGTGCTGTGGTGACCCGACGTCCCGCGCCGCCCGCTCCGGTCGTGACTGCCACGGCCGGTGCACGCCCCCTTCACACCCGGCCGCCGGTCGCGGTGCCGGCGGACAGCCGCTGGGCGACGTAGATCGGGACGACGGACAGCAGGACGAGCACCGCCGCCACCACGCTCACCACCGGCGCCTGCTGAGGGCGCGTCATGTTCTCGTAGATCCACAGGGGCAGGGTCTCCACGCCCGGACCTGCGGTGAAGGTCGTCACCACGATCTCGTCGAAGGAGAGCGCGAACGCGAGCAGTCCGCCCGCCAGCAACGCCGAGCGTATCGCCGGGAAGGTGACGTCGGCGAAGGCGCGCACGCCGTGCGCGCCGAGGTCCGCCGCCGCCTCCTCGGACGAGCCGGAGGAGCGCCGGAGCCGGGCGACGACGTTGTTGAAGACGATGACGATGCAGAAGGTGGCGTGCCCGACGACCACGGTGAACAGCCCCAGACCGACACCGAGCGGTTCCAGCACGGTACCGAACGCCGAGTTGAGCGCGATGCCCGTGACGATGCCGGGCAGGGCGATCGGCAGGACGACCACGAAGGAGAGGGCGTCCCGCCCGAAGAAGCGGTGCCGGGCGACGGCGAAGGCGATCAGCGTGCCGAGGACCAGCGCGACGGCCGTGGCACCGAGGCCGGCCTTCACCGACACCCACAGCGCCTGCCGGGCACCGGAGTTGTGCCAGGCGGCCGACCACCAGTGGAGGGTGAGGCCGGACGGCGGCCAGCCCGCGCTGCGGTCGGGGTTCAGGGAGTTGACGAGGACGAGCAGGAGCGGACCGTAGATCACCGCGAAGCCGAGCCCGGCGGCGGCACGCAGCGCGATGCGCGCGGAGCGGGAGAGTCGCATGACACACGTCCCTAGAGACTGCTCAGGGCGCCGGTGCGGCGCATCGCCAGCAGATACAGCACGACGACGGCCACGGGGACCGTCCCGAGCGCGGCCGCCATGGGCAGGTCGAGCTCGAAGTGGGAGTAGACGAGGTTGCCGATCAGCTGGCTCTTGCCGCCGACGATCTGCACGGTGATGTAGTCGCCCAGGCTGAGCGAGAAGGTGAACACCGACCCCGCGGCGACCGAGGGCAGCACCATGGGCAGGACGACCGAACGGACGGTGCGCCCGGCCCGCGCGCCCAGGTCCGCCGACGCGTCGAGCAGGGTGTCGGGCAGCTGCTCCAGCGCGGTGTGGACCGGCAGGATCATGTACGGCAGCCAGAGGTACGTCAGCGTGAGGACCGTGGCGGGGAGCCCGTACCCCGGTCCGTCGAGCCCGAACGGTCGCAGCATCCAGTCGGCGAGCCCGCCCTGGGACAGGATCAGCCGCCAGGCGTACACCTTGACCAGGTAACTGGCCCACAGCGGGGTGAGGACGGCGACCACGAGCATCGGACGCCACCGGGGCTTCGCGACCCGGGCGGTGTAGAAGGCGAGGGGGAAGGCGATCACCGCGCACAGGACGGTGACCGCCACCGCCACGCCGATGCTGCGCAGGACCACCTGCCGGTAGACCGGCGTGGTGAACAGTGCCCGGAAGTTGTCCGTGGACCAGACCCGCACGACCTCGGAGGTGAACGAGTCGGTCGTCCAGAACGCGGAGACGAACAGCACGGCCAGCGAACCGAGGTAGAGCACGGCCAGCCACAGCAGGGGGGCGGCCAGCAGCAGGGACAGCCGGAGCCGGGGACGGCGGTGCAGCGCCCCGGCGAGCCGCCGGACGGGGGAGCGCCCGGCGGCCCGCACGGCGGTGGCCATCGCGGTCAGCCCTTGATCTCGGTCCATGCCCGGACCCACTCGGCGTACGGCACGCACCGGACGTCCGTGCGGCCGTCCAGGCACTGCTCGATGGGCGTGTTCCAGAACGCGATCTTCTTCCAGTAGTCCTCGTCGGCGGCGTGGTAGGTGTCGCACCACGTCGGGTCGCCGGTCTCGTCGCACGCCTTCGCGTTGGCGGGTGCCTCGCCGAAGTACTCGGCGACCTGGGCGTTGACCTTCGGGGAGACGATCCAGTCCAGCCACCGGTAGGCGCAGTTCGGGTGCTCGGCCTCGGCCGACAGCATCCAGGTGTCGGACCAGCCGGTGGACCCCTCCTCGGGCACGACGGCCTCGACCGGGCCTCCTTCGGCGCGGGTCAGGTTGGTGATGACCTGCCAGGTGGTGCCGACGACGGAGTCCCCGCTCTTGAACGCGGAGATCTCCTTCAGATAGTCGCTCCAGTACTCGCCGATGTTCGCGTTCTGCTGCTTCAGCAGGTCCACGGCGGCGTCGAACTGCTTCTGGTCGAGGGCGTACGGGTCCTCGATCTTCAGCTCGGGCCGGGTGGACTTCAGGTACAGGGCCGCGTCGGCGATGTAGATCGGCGAGTCGTACGCCGTCACCTTGCCCCGGTACTTCGCGGCGTCGTCGAACACCGCGGACCAGGAGGTCGGGGCGGGCTCGACCACCTCCGTGTTGTACATCAGCAGGTTGGCGCCGCGCCCGTGCGGGATGCCGTAGGTCACGCCGTCCACGGAGTTCCACTCCTGGAGCTTCAGACCGGCGAAGAGGTCCTGGTAGTTCGGTACGAGGTCGGTGTTGACCGGGGCGGCGTCCCCTGAGGCGATCAGGCGCAGGGAGGCGTCTCCGGAGGCGGAGACGGCGTCGTACCGGCCGGTCTTCATCAGCTTGACCATCTCGTCCGAGCTGGCGGCGGTCTTGGCGTTGACCTGACAGCCGGTTCGCTTCTCGAAGTCGCTGACCCAGTCGGTCTCCGGGTCGTTGGAGCCGTCCTCGACGTATCCGGCCCAGGCGATGAGGTTGACCTCGCCCTCGCCCTTGCCGAGTTCGGACTGTGCCTTCAGGTCGGGCGGGTCGAATCCGGCGGAGGAGGAACCGCCGGAGTCGGAGCACCCGCAGGCGGTGGCCGCGAGGAGCGCCGCCGCCACGGCGGCCGTGAGGACGCGTCGGGGACGCGCGAGGCCTGTGCGGTGGGGGTGTACGACGGACATGAGGCCGGGGCGGACGACGGACATGAGGCCGGGGCGGACGACGGGAATGCGGTCGGGGCGGACGACGGGCATGCGGTGGGGGCGCATGACGAGCAGGCGGTGAAGGCGCACGACTTCTCCCTGTGTGAAGGGACCGGGCGGGGGCGGGGCCAGGGCTTCGGATCAGTGCGTGTCCGGGACCCGGACGGCGTGGCGGCGGTGCCACCGGAGGCGGACGCGGCTGCCGCGGTAGGCGGCGACGTCCTCGGAGGAGGTCTCCAGGTTCTGCTGGAGCGCGGTGAGACGGCCACCGGCGTCGAGGTCGACCAGGAAGCGGGTCGCGTCCCCCAGGTAGACGACCTCGGCGACGGTGCCGGTGACGGTGGAGTGCTCGGCGTCGTCGGCGACGGCGGACTCCTCCAGGACCCGGATCTTCTCGGGCCTGACGCTGTAGGTGCCCGGGGCGCCGGCCACCCGCCGGGCCGTCTCGCCCTCGAGCAGGTTCGAGGCGCCGACGAAGGAGGCGACGAACCGGGTGGCCGGGCGTTCGTAGATCTCGGCGGGGGTGCCGACCTGTTCGATGCGGCCCCGGTGGAAGACGGCGATGCGGTCGCTCATCGTCAGGGCCTCCTGCTGGTCGTGGGTGACGAAGACGAAGGTGATGCCGACCTCGCGCTGAAGGGCTTTCAGCTCGACCTGCATCTGCTCGCGCAGCTTGAGGTCGAGGGCGCCGAGCGGTTCGTCGAGCAGCAGCACGCGCGGGCGGCCGACGAGGGCGCGGGCGAGGGCGACGCGCTGCCTCTGGCCTCCGGAGAGCTGGGCGGGCCGCCGGTCGCCGAGCCCTTCGAGGCGGACGCCGGCCAGCGCCCGGCGTGCCTGCGCCAGACGCTCGGCCTTGGGGACCCGCCGGACCTTCAGGCCGTAGGCCACGTTCTGCTCGACCGTCATGTGGGGGAACAGCGCGTAGTCCTGGAACACGGTGTGCACGTCCCGCTCGAAGGGCGCGAGCCGGGTGACGTCGCGGCCCGCGAGTTCGACGACACCGCCGGTGGGCACCTCGAAGCCGGCGATCAGGCGCAGGACCGTGGTCTTCCCCGAGCCCGAGGGGCCCAGCATCGAGAAGAACTCTCCGTCCGGGATCTCCAGGTCGACTCCACGGACGGCCTCCGTCCTGCCGAAGGTCTTGCGGAGGCCCTGGAGCCGGATGGCGCTTCCTCCCATACGGGAACCTTTCTGAGCGGTCGTCCGTTGGTCGTCCGTCAGACATGAAAGATATGAAGTCATAGTTCAAATCTCAAGATCCAGGTAGGGTAAAGCCTCGACAAAAGAAGGAGGGGTCCGACCCGTGAACCTTGAAGCCCACGCGGCTCGCCGGGCCGTCTTCGTGCCCCTCGAGTCCGCGGCGCGGGTGGACGTCGTCGTACGCCGCCTGACCAACGCCATCGAACTGGGACTGCTGGAGGACGGGGAGCAGCTGCCCGGCGAACTCGAACTGGCCTCGCTGCTCGGCGTCTCCACCGTCACCCTGCGGGAGGCGCTGGTCACCCTCAGGGCGCGGGGGCTGGTCGCCACGCGCAGGGGCCGCGGCGGCGGCAGCTTCGTGACCCTGCCGACCACGCCCGCCACCGAGCGGCTGCACGCGCAGCTGGCGGAGTGGAGCACCGAGGGACTGCGCGACCTCGGCGACCACTGGGCCGCCGTGTCGGGAGCCGCCGGCCGCCTGGCGGCCCAGCGCACCGAGCCCGAGGACCTCGCTCCGCTGGAGCGTTCGGCGGCGGAGCTGGAGCGGGCCCGGCAGCCGTCGGAACGGGCGCGGGTCTACGGCAGGTTCCACGTGGAGACGGCCGCCGCGGCACAGTCGGCGCGCCTGACCCGGTCCGTCATCTCCCTCCAGGCCGAAGCCGGCGCCCTGGTGTGCCTCGCCCTCGCCGACGATTCCCACACCAGGGATGTCGTTCACCGTCATCGTGCCGTAATCTCCGCGCTGCACGATGGTGCGGGCGACACGGCGGGGACGGTGTTGGAGGAGTGCGTCCGGGCCACCGTGGCGCATCTGGTGCGGATCCGCCTCCGGTCGCTCTGAGCGAGACGAGGGGCGGCGTGTGAGGAGGACTCCCATGGCCACCGGTCTTCCCGCCACGCCCCCGGGTCCGGGCACGGTCGACTCCGCCGCGGTGGCGGCCCTCTCCGACGCGGTCCAGGACATCGTCGAGCGGGTCTTCGGCACGGTCGAGCGGACCGCGGCCGCCTGCACGGCCCGGCTGAGCGCGGTCGCCTCCGAGAGTCGCCGCCCCCTCTCCGCGGACCTCGCGGTCCTCAGGCCGGACCTGCACCGCCGCCTGGTCCGTGACGACCTGGTGTCGGGCCTCGGGTTCGTCGCGGCCCCCGGCCTCCTGTCCGACACGGCCACCTGTCTGGAGTGGTGGCAGACCACCGGCGACGGGACCGTACGGCCCCTCCTCCTCGACCTGGACGGCGTCCACTCGTCCTTCGTCGACTACACCCACTGGGACTGGTACGCCCGGCCCCGTGACACCGGCGGACGCCTCATCGCGGGGCCCTACGTCGACTACCTCTGCTCCGAGGAGTACAGCCTGACGTTCTCCCTCCCCGTCGTCGTGGAGGGACGCTTCGCCGGAGTCGCCGCGGCGGACGTGTACCTGCGCCACTTCGAGGCGACGATCGCCCCGCTGCTGCGGCGCCTGCCCGTCCCGGCCCGGCTGGTCAACGCGCGGGGCAGGGTGGCGGTGTCCACCGACCCCCACCACCTGGTGGGCTCCCTCACCAAGGGCCTCGACTTCACCGCACCCCCGGCCCAGCCGTCCCGGCCGGCGGTGCGGGGCGGACTCGCCCTGTTCCCCTGCGAAGGAACCTCACTCGCCCTGGTCACACCGGCCGGCTGATCCGCAGGGGTCACATGGGGAGGGAGAACAGCCGCACCGGCTCGGCGGGCCAGTGCGCGTCGTCGCGCAGCGGCGTCACCATGGTCCGCAGCGGCATGGTCACCAAGCGGTCCCCGGGCTGTTCGACGCGTACGTCCTGGTCGAGCGGGTGCCATCCGAGGCGCCGGTAGAGCGGTACGAGGGAAGGCCGGCAGAACAGGAGCGCGTGCCGCGGACCCATCGTGCGAGCGTGGTCGAGTGCCGCCGCGACCACCAGCCGGGCCAGTCCCCGGCCCCGCAGGCCTGGTGCGACGGCCACTCCGCCGACGCCCACCACCTCCGTCCCGGCGTCGCCGATCGCAACGGGCAGCCGGAGCAGGCCGGCGTGTGCCACGAGCCGCCCGCCCTGTCTGACGGCGAAGTGGTCTTCTTTGGGCAGCCAGGTGAGACCGGCCGCGGCGACGCCGAAGGGATCGTCGCCGGCACCGAGGATCTCGTCCTGCTCCGCCCTCGTGTACCGAGGAAGCCGTACGACGGCCGGTGCCACGGCGGACTGGTTGTCGGACATCTCTCCATGATGGTCCCTCATCTCTCCATGATGGTCCCCCGGCCGCCCGGGAGTCAGCCTCACAAGTCCGGTAGTCGGTCGACGACTGCTGCTGCTTCCACAGGCGTCGGTATCGTCGGCGCCCGGTGACGTGGGTCAACGCGACACCCGCGCGTCACCCACACCAGCGACGACAGTTCGCGTCGTCCGTCGGCCCGGCGGGCCGGCATCCGCCCAGCACGAAGGGGTGGACCCGTCCGTAAACGTGCTTTGACGGCCAATAAGTCCGATCGTCCTTCACATTCATTCATGAGATGAATCGTTCCGCTGGGGGAGCGTCACCGTGCACCACTTCCGAGCGGAGAGGAGTCGGCAGCATGGCCGACTGGAAGCAGATCAGCGGGGCGCTGGTCCGGATCGCCGTGGGGTCCCGGACCAACGTGTGGGGCGTGAACGCGGGCGGGAACATCTACCGCTACACCAACAACGACGCCAGTCCGTGGGTGCAGGTCCCCGGTGCCCTGACCGACATCGGCGCGGGGGCGGACGGCACCGTGTGGGGTGTCAACTCCGCCGGGAACATCTACCGCTACACCGGCGACCAGGAAGCCGGCCACTGGAAGCAGATCAGCGGCGGGCTGAAGGCCATCTCGGCAGGGTCCCGCACGTCGGTGTGGGGCGTGAACGCGGGCGGGAACATCTACCGCTTCACGAACAACGACGGCAACCCGTGGGTGCAGATTCCCGGTGCCCTGACCGACATCGGCGCGGGGGCGGACGGCACCGTGTGGGGTGTCAACTCCGCCGGGAACATCTACCGCTACACCGGTGACCTGCCCGGCTGACCCGGCCCGCTCACGCAGCCGGACGTGCGCCGCGCAACGCCGTCAGCGGCACCGCGGCACACGCCCGCGCCGAAGTCGGTCGACCGTCGGTCGGTTCGGGCGTCGTCGCGAGCCGGCCGATCCGGCGTCGCCCGTCGGGCGACGCCGGATCGGCCCGTGCACCGCGGCAGGGTGACGGTGACGGTGAGCCCTCCGCCGGGACGGGGCCGGGCGTCCACCTGCCCCTGGTGCGCGTCGGCGACGGCGGCGACGATGGACAGTCCGAGACCCGCGCCCTGCGCGGGCCCGGTCCGCGGCGGGTGCAGACGGCGAAACGGCTCGAAGAGCTCGGGTACGCGGTCGGCGGGGATGTAAGGGCCGGTGTTGCTCACCGACAGACCGGTCACCGGTGAGGTGCGGATCCGGACGCTGCCCCCCGGGTGGTTGTGGCGGATCGCGTTGTGCACGAGGTTGTCGATCAGCCGGGTCAGCAGGACCGGATCGCCCAGGACGGGGGCCGGCCGCAGGTCCCGGTCGAGGGTGACGCCTGCCTCGCCGGCCGCGCCGCGGTGCTGGTCGGCGACTTCGTGCGCGAGATCGCGGAGGTCCACCGGTTCGCGCCGTTCGGGACCGTGCCGGCCCTCGGCCAGTGCCAGCAGCCCCTCGATGAGCCGCTCGGTACGCACATTCGACCTGAGGAGTTCCGCGCGCGTCCGGGCCAACTGGGCGGGCGTAGGGTCCTCCAGGCCGATCTCGATGGCGGCGCGCTGGACCGCCAGCGGCGTGCGCAGCTCGTGGGAGGCGTTGGCCGCGAACCGCCGCTGGCTGTCGGCGGCCCGCTCCAGGCGCTCGAGCATGGCGTCGAAGGTGTCGGCCAGTTCCCTGAGCTCGTCCGGAGGACCGGTCAGGGCGATCCGCTCGTGCAGATCGGACAGCGACAGCCGCCGCGCGGTCGCGGTGATGCGGTGCACCGGCCGCAGCACCCGGCCGGCCAGCCACCATCCCACCGCCGCTCCGACCACGGCGAGCACCGCCACGGCGACCCAGATCAGCAGCCAGTGGTAGGACTGCACGGCGATCTGCGCGTCCCCGGCCGCCGTCGTCGGGTGGTCGGGGAACTCGGCGCCCGACGCGCCCTGCCCCACGGGCACGGCGGGCGGCCCGGCGGACGCCGTGGCCCCGGGCGTGTCCGGTCTCGCCGCCGCCAGGCTGCCGGCCTTGTGCTCGAACAGCCGTTGCGCCAGCAGGTCGACGGCGATCAGCACCGCGGTCGAGGTGGCGACGAACAACGCGGCGTACAGGGCGGTCAGACGCGCCCGTACGGTCGACAGCCGGGGCATCACAGCCGGTACCCGCCGGAAACCGTGGTGATCACCGGCGGTTCGCCCAGCTTGGCCCGGAGTTTGCTCATCGTCGCCTTGACGACCGTGGTGAAGGGGTCGGTGCGCTCGTCCCACGCCCGCTCCAGCAGTTCCTCGGTGGTCACCACCGCCCCCCGCGCGCGCATCAGCACCTCCAGCACGGCGTACTCCTTCCGGGACAGCGGCAGATAGCGCCCGTCCCGGTGAGCCTGCCGGCGCGCCCCGTCCAGCGTGACGCCCGCGCGCTCCAGCGTCGGGGGCAGCGGCGCGGCGCGGCGGCGGTGCAACGCGCGTACCCTGGCCAGGAGTTCGGCGTACGCGAACGGCTTGCACAGGTAGTCGTCGGCTCCCAGGCCCAGACCGGCGGCCCGCTCGGTGACCGTGCCGGCCGCCGTCAGCATCAGGATGCGCACCGCCGCCCCGCCCTGGGCGAGTCGCCGGCACACCTCGTCGCCGTGCACCTCGGGCAGATCCCGGTCCAGCACCAGTACGTCGTAGTCGTCGGCCGCGAGGCGCTCGAGAGCCGTCGCGCCGTCGTACGTCACGTCGACCGTCATCGCGTGCCGGCGCAGCCCGTCGGCCAGCAGGTCGGCGAGTGCCTTCTCGTCTTCGGCCACCAGTATCCGCATGGCTCCTTCTAACCCGCGCCCGGTAAGACGGCGGTCAACGCTTTCGATCACCCGGATCCGACGCCGTGCCGGCCAGCCTGAGGGCAGTGCCCGAGCACCTCGCCCACCACTCTGTCCACGGAGGACGTCTTGAGCGACACCACGGCAACGTTCCGGATCCGACGCAAGCGCTCCAGGCGCGGCACGTCCCTGCGGCGCGTCCCGAAGTGGGGCGTGGCCCTGGGCATCTCGGCCCTCGTGGTCGGGGCCGGCTCGGCGGCCGACGCCGGCACCGTGAGCCGGGCCTCGGCGCAGTCCGACGCGCCCGCGCTCTGCCAGGAACTGCCCAGCGACCAGGACCCCGCCGAACTGCCGGCGTCGACGCCGACCACGGTCACGACACTGCACCAGGTGTACCGGTGCGTCCTCGACCACCACTACCGGGGCTCGCGGCTGGACACCCGGGTGCTCCTGCGGGACGCCTTCGCGGAGTTCACCGTGGAACTGCAGCAGCGCGGTCTCGACCGGCCCGAGGCGACGCTCGGTGAGCTCACCGGACACCGGGAGCGCGACTGGGCCTCCTTCGCCCAGGCGTACCGGGGCGTGCTCGACGCGTTGTCCGCCGACGCGGACCTGCGGGAGATCCTGGCGAGCGCCGTGATCCGGGGCATGCTCGGCAGCCTCGACGACAACCACGCCGGCTGGGACAGCCGCCCGACGCCGCCGGCGGAGGCGCCCACCCGGTACGGCTACGGCATCCTCGACGCCTCCTCGGGCAGCGAGACCCCCGCCAACATCAAGGACGCGACACCGCCGCTGTACGTCAAGCTGACGGTGCCCGGCTCGCCCGCCGACGAGGCGGGACTGCTGCCGGGCGACATCATGGTCGCCGTCAACGGTGTGCCCGTGGTCACCGACGGCATCCTCAACGCGGGCTCACTGGGCGCCCTCCGCCCGACGTCCGGCGAGGAAACGCTGCGGCTGACGGTCGAACGCCCGGCCACCGGAAAGACCTGGACGGTCGAGATGCGGCCCGACGTCATCACCTCCGGATCCACCGCGGCGATGAGCGTCACGCTGCTGCCCGGCGACATCGCCAAGGTCGTGCTGCCCTCGTTCTACATACCCGATGTCGCGGACGACGTCCTCGCACAGATCGCGAAGCTGCGCGAGACCACGCAGCTGCGCGGCGTCGTCTTCGACGTGCGGGGCAACATGGGCGGGCGCGTCGAGCAGACCACCCAGCTGATCAGTTCCTTCGTGCACGGCAAGCTGATGAGCAGGGACTGCGACCTCGACAACCACTGCACGGAGAACCGCACCGACGACTCGGTGCCGCTGCTGAACCTGCCGCTGTCCGTCGTCACCGACGGTGACTGCGCTTCCGCCTGCGAGGACTTCGTCGCCAACGTGAAGTACCTCGGGCTGGGCGAGGTGGTCGGCGAGCGCACCAGGGGCGAGGCCTCGGGACTCCAGGTCGGCTACCGGCTGGACAACAACACCGTGCTGCTCCTCCCCAGGCTGTACCGGACGTTCGCGCACGGCGAGCAGGTCGACGGGATCGGCGTCCCGGTCGATCACCGGGTCCCGCTCACCGCGGCGGACATCTCCAACGGCCGCGACCCCGCCGTCGACAAGGCGCGCGAGCTTCTCAGCTCCCCGGTGTGATCGGCGCCGGGCGGCCGGCTCCAGGAGGGAGCCGGCCGAGCCGCTGATCAGGACGGCGTATCCGGAAACCGCCGCTCCGTCTTTCCGTGGCAGAAGGACGCAATCGTCCACCGACGGCACGTCATTGTCCACAACCGTCGCACTAGTCTCGCAGCGAGCCGACCGCGCGGCCCCGGTGGTGCACCCCCCACAGCACGACACCTCTCCCCAACCCCACGGACGGAGATCCACATGCGCAGGACGAGCGCACGGTTCACCCTGGCCGGAGCCACCGCGGCGAGCGCCGCGGCGCTGGCCCTGATCGGAGCCAGCACGGCCAGCGGGTCCACCGCGGCCGAGGACTCGACGGCGATCGCGGCCGCCGGACCCGTCGGCTTCGGCGCCGCCACCACGGGCGGGGCCGGCGGCAGCACGGTGACCGTCACCACCGCCTCCGCCTTCATCTCAGCGGTGCAGAGCAGCACCACCCAGACCGTCCGGGTCAACGGCACCATCGCGTTGACGTCGATGACCAAGGTCGCCTCGAACAAGACCATCGTCGGCGTCGGCACCGCCGGCAAGATCACGGGCAGCGGACTCAACGTCGCCAGCGTGAGCAACGTGATCATCCAGAACCTGACGTTCACGGGCTCCAACGACGACGCCATCAACGTCCAGTACTCCACCAACGTGTGGATCGACCACAACGACATCTCGGACGCGTACGACGGAGCCGTCGACATCAAGCGCGCCTCGACCAACATCACGGTGTCCTGGAACCGCACCCACGACCAGGACAAGAACATGCTGCTCGGCCACTCCGACGACAACTCCAGCGAGGACACCGGCAAGCTGAAGGTGACCTACGACCACAACTGGTTCGACGGCACCACCCAGCGCAACCCGCGCGTCCGCTTCGGCAACCCGGTCCACGTGCTGAACAACTACTTCAGTGACATCGGCTCCTACGGAGTGGCCTCGACCGAGAACGCGGGCGTGCTCGTGGAGGGCAACTACTTCGAGAACACCGACGACACCTACCACCTCGGTGAGGGCGACTCCGACGAGGGCTCGCTCGCGGCGAAGAACAACTGCTTCGTCAACTCGACCGCCGGGCAGACCGGTGGGTCCGTGGCGTCGATCCCGTACAGCTACACCGCGGAGTCGGCGTGCAGCGTCAAGGCGACGGTGACCGCGGGCGCCGGTGTCGGCAAGATCTGAGCCGCACCACCGCACCTGACCAGCACCACCGCACCTGAGCCGCACACCGCGCTTGACCCGCACCACGGATCTGACCCGTACCACCCGCACGAGGGCAGGACCGGTGACCGCCGTGTCACCGGTCTTGCCCCATGGCACCTCCTCCTCTAGGTTCCCCCATGCCCCGTCGGCGCCGGCGCCGTGGGGGACCCCGGCGGAGGGCGAGCAAAGGGGCGCGGATGGCCGCAGACCTGTGCGCCGCCGACCCGCCGCGCGGACCGGACCGGCCGCTCACCGTGGGACTGCTCACCGCCAACATCCACCTGGGGGTCGGCGCCACCCTGTGGTCCGGTGTCTGCGCGGCGGCCCGGCGCAACCACGTCAACCTGGTCTGTTTCCCCGGCGGGAACCTGCTCCACGGCGACGTGGCCCGCAGCGAACTCTACGAACTGGCCGGACCCGCCAGACTCGACGGCGTCGTGTGCTGGAGCTCCACCCTGGGCCTGCCCTCCGGCGGCCCCCGGGCCCGCGGTCTGCTGCGGCGACTGGCCCATCTGCCGCTGATCAGCCTCAACCAGCCGCTCAGCGACCAGACCGACGTGCTGTCCATCGACTCGCACGCGGGCATGCGCAAACTGGTCGGACACCTCGTCGTACGGCACGGCCGCCGACGGCCGGCCTGCATCCGCGGCCCGCTCGCCCACCCCGTCTCCGAAGAGCGCTACCGCGCCTACGTCGACGCCCTGCGCCACCACGGCATCCGGCACGAGCACACCCTCGTGGGCGCCGCCGTCGACTTCGCCGCGTCGGCGGGAGCCTCGGCGATGCGGGCACTGATCGAGGCGCGCGGGCTGGTCCCGGGCGTCGACTTCGACGTGGTGCTGGCGTGCAGCGACGTCCTCGCCGCGGGAGCGCTGCGCTATCTGACCGACCGGGGGGTGCGGGTCCCGGAGGACGTCGCGGTGGTCGGCTTCAACGATTCCCCCGAGGCCCGGCTCGGCGACCCGCCCCTCACCTCGGTCGCCCTGCCCTTCGCGGAACTGGGCGCGCTGGCGGTGGACACCCTCGTCGCCCGGTTGCGCGGCACCCGGCCACCCAACCGCACGACCATCCCGGCCACCCTGGTACCGCGCCGTTCCTGCGGCTGCCCCTACCCCTCGGCGTACGGCACCTCACCACCGGTTCCCGCGGCCGTGTCCCCGGGGCCGGCGGCCCCGCACGCGCGGGCGCCGCACGTCGGCTGGGCGGCCCTCGACTCACTTCTGCCGTCCGCGGGGGCCCGGCTCGCCTCGGCCTTCCATGCCGAGCTCCCCTGCGACGGGGGACTTCCCTGCGACGGGGGACTTCCCTGCGACGGGAAACTGCCGTGCGACGGGGAACCGCCGTGCGACGGGGCCGAGTCGGTCCCGGCCGCCGAAGCGCCGGCCGACCGTGCGGCCGCGAGCGGGGAAGCGGACCCCGGTGACCGGCCCGGCGCCTTCCTGACGCTCGTGGAGCAGTTGCTGCGCGGGCACGCCGGTACCCAGGCCGAGGTCGACCGCTGGCACCAGGCGCTGGAAGGCGCCCGCCGCGACGTGGTGGACGCCCTGCCCCGGCCGCGCCGCAGGGCCGGTGAGCTCCTGTTCGGACGGGCCCGCCTCCTCGCGGCCGAGCGGTCGCGCGCGCTGCTGGAGTACGAACGCTGGTCCCAGACCCGACGCGCCCGCAGGCTACGGCAGTTCGGCACCGCCTTGACCACGGTGGTGGACCTGGAGGGGCTGTCCGACGTCCTGGAACGGCACCTCACCGAACCCGGCGTCCCGCACTGCCGGATCGTCCTGTACGAGCGGGCCCACGACTCCGCCGACCCGGCCGTGCGCGGCATGGCGCGCACGGTCCTGAACCGTGCGGGGGAGCGGACCCCCGCGGTCTCCGGCGCGCTCGGCGAACCCGCGTTCCCGGCCGGCCTGCTGCTGCCCGACGCGCTGCTGCCGCGCGAGGACCGGTACACACTCGTCCTGGAACCCCTGCACATCGGTGACGAACACCTCGGTGTGGCCGTGTTCGACGCGACCCGCACGGAGGCCGTGGACCACGACGGCGCCCTCTACCGGGAACTGGGCGACCAGATCAGCGCCGCCCTGAAGGCGATCGGCCTCTTCGACGAGGTGCGCCGGGCCCGGGACGCGGCCGAGCAGGCCAGCCGCTTCCAGGCACGGCTGCTGACCCACGTCACGGACGAGGTGCGCACCCCGGTGGAGGCCATGCTCCAGCACGGCGGCGATCCGGGGACGGCGCTCACCGGGGTCCGCCAGGAGGCGGCCCGGCTGCTGTACCTCATCGAGAACCTGCTGGACCTGGCCCGCTCGGAGGCCGGTGACCTCGTGCTGTCCCGGCGGCTGACGGACCCGCTGCCCTTACTGGCGCGGGCCTGTACGACGGCGGCGGCCGCGCGGCCGGCGGCCCTGCGCTGGCGGCTCGACCTGCCGCAGCGGCTGCCGTCGGTGTGGGTGGACGAGACACGGCTGCGGCAGATCCTGCACAACGTGCTGTCCGCCGCCGCGGACCGGGCCGGCGTGAGCCCGCCCGAGGTCACCGCCGTCCTGACCCCCCACGGCATACGGATCACCGTGGCCGTCCCCGACGCCCGCGCACCGTGCCCGCGCCCCGGTCAGCCGTTCGACGTCGGGGTGACCACGGCCCGTCGGCTGGCCATGATGCACGGTGGGGCACTGACCCTCTCCGGCACCGACAGCCGGCCGGAGTACGTCCTGCACCTTCCCCTGCCGGCGCCGGACGGGCAGGCGCACCTGACCGGTGGCGGTGCGGCGCCGCTCCTCGTCCTCACGCCCGGCCCCCTCGCCCCGGACGTGGCGGACCTCTTGGTCCGGCACGGACTGGAGGAGTCCCGGCCCGACTCCCTGCACGACCTCATCCGCTCGGTCGAACACCGTACCCCCGCGGCCGTCGTGTGGGACGCGCTGCCCGACCGCCCGCAGGAGTGGCGGGCGGTGCAGCGACTGCACGACCATCCCGCGCTGCGGCACACGCCGTTCCTGCTGTTCGGCGCGCACGGCACCGATCTGCGGCAGGTACTGCGGGCCCTGCGGCCCGACGGGTTCGCGGCGCCCGTGATCGTCGCCGGCGGCTCGCGGGAGTCCCGGGAGACGATGCGCCGGCTGGCGGAGGCCGCGCTGCCCGACCACCCCACGCGGGTGGTCGCCGATGCGACGGCCGTTCTGGCCCTGGTCGCCGAGGAGCGGCCGCGGCTGGTGGTGCTGGAGCGCGCCCTGCCCGATCTGCGGGGGCTGGACGTCGTGGACCGTCTGTACGACGGTGCGGGCCGCGCCCTGTGTCCGGTCGTCGTCGCCGGGCACGAAGGGCTGACGGCGGAGGACGCGCGCCGGAGCCGCCCGCACCCGGCGCTGCTCATGCTCGACCTCGACGTGTTCACACCGCACGAGGCGGCCGCGCTCGTCCGCGACCTGGCCGGGCAAGGCGGCCTGCCGCCGGCGCGGTCCCGGGACGTCCTCGACGAGGCCCTGGTCTTCCTCTACGAGCACTGGCGCCGGCAGATCTCCCGCTGGCAGGTGGCGCAGGCCGCCGGAGTCAGCCCCGACCACCTGGGCAAGCTCTTCCAGCAGCGTTACGGCCTCACGGTGTGGGAGTACCTGACCCGGGTGCGCATCGGCCGGGCCGCGGAGCGCTTGCGGCTGAGCGACGACAGCGTGCAGAGCGTGGCCCGCGCGGTGGGCTTCCGCGACCGCGCGTACTTCAGCCGGGTGTTCCGCAAGGTGACCGGAGTGGCCCCGCGCCTCTACCGCGAGGAGTCGGCCGGCGGCCCGGGACCGTGACGCGGACCTGACGGCCGGGCCACCCGCAGCTGCGCCACCGAGCGCCCCGCCCCGCTCCGGCCGCCGGGACCGCGCGGGCCGGGCGCCCCCACGTGGCCCGGACCGCGGTCGCCTGGAGCCTCACCGCCTTCTTCGGGGGGCAGACCCTCGCGTTCTCCACCACGCTCGCCTGGCTGCCGTCCGTCCTCGTCCAGGCCGGGCTCGGCAGCGGCGCCGCCGGCACCGGCCAGGCCCTCCTCATCTGCGGCGTCGCCGGCGGCGGCTTCGCCGCCCCCGTCCTCGCCGCCCGGCGCGCCGACCAGCGCCCCCACATCCTGGTGACCGCCCTGGTCTGCGCGCGCGGGCTCGGCGGGCTTCTGCTCGCCCCGGCCGGCACCTCGATGGTGTGGGTCGTCGTCCTGGGCGTGGGCCTGGGCGCCGGACAGGCACTGCCCGGCGTGCTCCACGCCCGCCGGGGCGGCGACCACGAGCAGGTGACCGCCCTGTCCACCATGGCGCAGACCTGCGGTTTCCTTCTCGCTGCCACCGGCCCGGCCGTCGCCGCCGCCCTGCACACCGCCACCGGCACCTGGACCGCACCGCTGACCATGCTCTCCGTCACACTGCTCCTGGGCGCCGCGGCGAGCATGCGCGCCGGCCACGACGCCGAGCGACCCCGGGAGTGACCGGGCGGCCGTAGCCCTCGCCGCCCCTCCGCCCCGCGCCCCGGGAGCCCCGAACGGGGCGGGGACGCAGACGCTCGGCGGAGGGGCTCCAAAGAACGACTTTGATGTTCTGAAAGTGCAAGTGTTAATTTCTCTGTGTGAAGACAGAAGCCGCCCACCGTGCAGCCGCCGCCCAGAGCGCCGGCCCCTCGGTCGTGAGCGTGCCGCTCGTGGCTCGTCTGCACATCGACCTCTGCCGCCGTATGTCGGCAGCCTGTCGCCCCTGATCGGCGCTCTCTCGCCGAGCCCCGGGGCGCCGTCGTCGACGCTTGCGCACGCTCGCCGCCCCGCGCCTGCCTTCCTCCCGCTCGTCCCCTTCCCCGTTCATCCCCGCGCGTCCTCACTGGAGTGTGTCCGTGTCCGCGAACACCGCCGATCCGAAGCCCGCGAAGCCCGGCTTCCGGATACCCCTGCCGTTCTGGGCCCAGGTCCTGCTCGGCCTCGTCGTCGGCCTGGTGCTCGGTTACGTCGCCCGCACCTACGACGTGTCCTGGCTCGCCACCACCCTCGACAAGGTGGGCGGCATCTTCGTGCAGCTGCTGAAGCTGGCCGTGGCCCCGCTGGTCTTCTTCGCGATCACGGTGTCCATCACCAACCTGCGCAAGGTCAACAACGCGGCCCGGCTGGCCGGCCGCACCCTGCTCTGGTTCATGGTCACCTCGCTGATCGCGGTGGTCATCGGCCTCGCCATCGGCCTGGTCTCCAACCCGGGCTCCGGCTCCGACCTGACCCCGGCCGACGGCGCCAGGCCGGACCACGCCGGCAGCTGGCTGGACTTCCTGACCGGCATCGTCCCCACGGACGTGATCACACCGTTCACGGAGCTCAACGTCCTGCAGATCGTCTTCATGGCGGTCGTGGCCGGCATCGCCATCCTCAAGATCGGCCCGAAGGCCCAGCCCGTCCTGGCCCTCTCCGAGTCCGTCCTGGAGTTGCTGCAGAAGGCCCTGTGGTGGGTGATCCTGCTGGCCCCGATCGGCTCCGCGGGCCTCATCGGGCGCGCGATCGTCCAGTACGGCTGGGACCTGATCGGCAACTACGCGACCTTCACCGCCGACATCTACATCGGCTGCGCGCTGGTGCTGTTCGGCGTCTACCCGCTGCTGCTCGCCTTCGTCGCCAGGCTCAGCCCGCTGCAGTTCTTCAAGGGCGCCTGGCCCGCCATCCAGCTGGCGTTCGTCTCCCGCTCCTCGGTCGGCACCATGCCGGTCACCCAGCAGTCGGTGATCCGCCTCGGCGTCCCGAAGGACTACGCCTCCTTCGCCGTCCCGTTCGGCGCGACGACCAAGATGGACGGCTGCGCGGCGATCTACCCGGCCATCTCCGCGATCTTCGTGGCCCAGATCTTCGGCGTCGAGCTCGGCATCAGGGAGTACCTGCTCATCGCGTTCGTCTCGGTGATCGGCTCGGCGGCCACCGCGGGTCTGACGGGCGCGACCGTCATGCTCACGCTGACCCTGTCCACCCTCGGCCTGCCGATGGAGGGCGTGGGCCTGCTGCTCGCGATCGACCCGATCCTGGACATGATGCGCACCGCCACCAACGTCGCGGGCCAGGCCCTCGTCCCGGTCCTCGTCTCCGCCCGCGAGAAGATCCTCGACCGGACGAAGTACGACACCGCGACGGCTTCCCCCGTCGACGACGTGGAGAGCGTCTCCACCGAGCCGCAGCCGGCCGCCGCTCCGGCGGCCGGCTGACGCCCCGGCCCGTCGCCCCCGTCCCGCTGTGTCCGGGACGCGGACGCGACATCTGCCTCCGCCCCGCCGGCGACAGCCGGCGGGGCGGAGTGCTGTCCGCCGTCAGGCGGGCACGGGCGGTCCGCCCCTCTCCGCGGCGAGGCCGACCGGAGGCGGGGCTGAGGCCGCTCGGCTACCGGGGTTTCCTGATCAGCGACATGAACGCCTCGAGGTGGGCGGCCATGTCGATCGTCTCGTCGTGCAGCCACGCGACCTGGATGCCCTCGATCAGCGCGGTGATCTGGCGGGCCACGACGGACAGGTCGAGGTCCGGCCTGAGGCGGCCGGCGTCCAGTTCGCGTTCGAGCTCGGTGCGGACCGAGCCGACGAAGTCGGCGTCCCTGCGCCGGATGAAGTCGTGTGCCGGGTGCTCCGGCCGGTCGGCCTCGGCGCGCAGCGTCACGTCGAGCCGGATGACACCCCGGATCTCCGCGTTGTGGCGCATGACCTCCGGCACGGTGTCGAGCAGGCCCCGGTTCTCCATGAGCGCGAGGCGCCCCGGCCCCTCGATCTCCTCGCGGCGCGCGAGCACGGCCTCCAGGAGCGCGGCCTTGGAGCCGAAGTGGTGCAGCAGCAGCGTGTGACTCGTGCCGATCGCTTCGGCGATCTGGCGTACGGAGAGCCGCTCGAAGCCGTTCTCGGCGAACACCCGGAAGGCCGCGGCCACGAGTTCGGCGCGCCTGCGCTCCCCGTTGGCGTACCGCGCGCGCGTGCCGCTCCGGGCGGAGGTGCGCGTCGACTCTGTCATCCCCTGCCTCTTCCCCCGCGGGTCCGTCGTCCCCGGGGGAGGTTATCGCACGGTCCTCATCGCCACCTTTGCGGCGGCGCGGGACACCGGCCCCGCGAGCACCGCCGTCTCGATCAGCGCGCTCGTGCTCCTCGCCACGGTGCCCCTGGGCCCCGTCGTCACCCGGCCGTCCTCGACGTCGCCATGGCCGGGCGGCCGCCTCGCTCACCGCGGGGCGAGGATCGAGGCCAGGCCGAACTCGAAGCGCTCCTCGAAGGCGGTGGAGGTGAGGTGGCCGAGCGCGCGGTGGAGGGCCGGGTGGCTCGTCCGCGAGACCGCGTCCGCCAGGCGGTCGCCCAGCGGTTGCCGCTCCGCCGCCTGTTCCTCCTGGGTGAGGCCGAGGGTGAAGTACATGACCGTCCAGGTGGTCCAGGCGGCCTCGCGCTCGTTCCGTCCGTCGTCCAGGAGCGCGGCGACGAGGGTCTCGGCGAGACGCAGGGTGTGCGGCTCGGCGGCGTAGGTGCCGACGACGAGTGCGGCGCCGTCGCGGTGGGCGAGCAGGGCGCGGCGGTAGCGGCGGGCCAGTTCACGGGCGCGCCGGTCCGGTGAGGCCGGCAGGTCGTCGAGCGGGATCTCGCCGACGACCGCGTCCGCCATGAGCTCCAGCATCCTGGCCTTGGTCTTCACGTGCCACAGCACGGTGTTCATCCGTACGCCGAGCCGTTGGGCGACCGCCCGTGTGGACAGCGCGTCCAGGCCCTTCTCGTCCAGCAGTTCCAGCGCGGCACGGATCACGGTGCCGGGTTCGAGACGGTCTCCCGTTTGCCTATTGGTCACTGACCTAGTTTACTGCGGACCCAGGTTATTGGTCACCGACCAAGAAGGTGGGTTCATGGACAGGCACCACGTCGTCATCGCCGGAGGCGGCCCCGTCGGCCTCTGGCTCGCCGCCGAGCTGCGGCTGGGCGGGATCTCCGTCACCGTCGTCGAGGAGCGCGGGGAGATCGACGAGCGCTCCAAGGCGCTCACCGTTCACCCGCGCACCATCGAGGTCCTGGCCACACGGGAGGCGCACCGGCCGTTCCTCGCCGAGGGCCTGCCGGTCCCGGCGGGCCACTTCGCCCTGCTCGACGAGCGGCTCGACTTCCGCGCACTGGACACCCCGTTCCCGTACACCCTCGCCCTGCCCCAGTCCCGCACCGAGGAACTGCTCCAGGAACACGCGCTCCGGCTGGGCGCCACCATCGAGCGCGGGCATCGCGTCACCGGGTTCACCCAGCGCGCGGAGTCGGTGACCGTGCGGGTGGAGGGACCGGAGGGACCATACGAGACCGAGGCGGCGTACCTCGTCGGCTGCGACGGCGCCCGCAGCACCGTACGCACCACCGCCGGTGTCGACTTCCCCGGCACGCCCTCCACCGTCCTCGGCTGGCTCGGCGACGTCACCCTCGACAACCCGCCGCCGCCCGGCTTCGGCACCTTCACCCTCCGGGGCGGGGTGATGGTCGCGCCGCTGCCCGGCGGTCGGTTCCGCATCGTCGGGGTCAGCCCCGACAGCCTCACCACCGAGTGGCCGGGCGACCTCACCCTGGAGGAGCTGCGGCGCAAGACCGTCGCCGTCACCGGCGACGACTTCGGCATGCGCGACGCGTCGTGGCTCTCCCGCTTCGGCAACGCCACCCGGGTGGCCGCCACGTACCGACGCGGCCGCGTCCTGCTGGCGGGCGACGCCGCCCACCAGCACTTCCCCGCCGGGGGAGTCGGGATGAACGTCGGCATCCAGGACGCGCACAACCTCGGCTGGAAGCTGGCCGCGACCCTGAACGGCTGGGCCCCGGACGGCCTGCTGGACACCTACCACGCCGAACGCCACCCGGTCGGCATCCAGCTGGCGGAACACAGCCGCGCCCAGACCGCCCTGATGTCCGCCTTCACACCCGAGGGCCTCGCCCTGCGCTCCCTGCTCAGCGGTATGATCGCCGACCGGCCGGAGTTCGGTCACGCCCTGTCCGAACGGCTCACCGCGCTCGCCGTCCGCTACCCCACCGCGGACCCGACAGCCCACCCGCTCACCGGCACCCGCGCCCCCGACCTGGCTTTCACCGGTACGCACAGGAGCCTGTTCGCCCTGGTGCGCCCGGACGCGTACCTCCTGCTCGACCTCACGGCCGACGGCGCACTCGGCGACCGCGCGCTGCCCGGGCTCGCCGTCCACACCGGTACGCTCGACCGTCCCCCGGCCGCCTGGAGCACCGTGCGCGCCGCCCTGGTCCGCCCCGACGGTCACGTCGCCTGGGCCGCGACCGACCTGGACGACACGGCACTGTCCGCGGCCATGGGCCGGGTCGTCGCCGGTCGTCCATGACGGGGTGAGCCCTGGCCTGACGGTGCGTCGACCGGCGATGCCGGTGCCGCCGAGGTCGACCGCGACCACCTGGGCGGGCGGCGGACGGCTGCTTGTCATCGGGAGCGTCCTTCCGGGGATGCGGTCGCCCGGGTGCCCGGGGTGACGCGGGCGGCCTCCGCGCGCAGGGCCCCGACGGTGCCGGCGCCGGTCAGGCCGTGCCGGATGCCGGTCACGGGGTGTTCTCCTCGCACGTCGTGGATCCGGCGGGCCCGGACGTCGCTCCGCAGGACTGCCGGACGGTGATGGTGGGACGCAACAGGATCCGGCCGCGCGGTACGGCGGGTTCGTCGAGCCGCCGGAGCAGCGTCTGCGCGGCGATCCGGCCGAGCTGGTGCTTGGGCGGCGCGACCGCGGTGAGCGGGATGTCGGCGAGGTCGGCGATCTCGTCGTCGTAGGCGACCAGGGCCAGGTCGCCTGGGACGGAGAGTCCGGCCCGGCGGGCCGCGCCGAGCAGCAGCGCGGCCTGCCGGTCGCCGAAGCACACGGCGGCGGTGGCGCCGGCGGCGGTCAGCGCGGCCAGGCAGCGGTCGGCCGCGGCGGGGGACCACTCCTCCCGGCCGGCGCGGAACTCCACGTGCCGCGCGCCGAGTTCGGACACCGCCTGGTGGAAGCCGTCGGCGACCGGAGCGGTGGTCGGGCTCTGGTCGCGCAGGACCAGACCGATCGCGTGGTGGCCGAGGCCGGCGAGGTGGCGGACCGCGTCGTAGGCGCCGGCCTCGTGATGGGTGCACACGGAGGTGTTGGTGGCGGCGAGGGAGGGGTCGCGCCGCTCGACCAGGACGGTCGGCACGGGCAGCGACGCCAGCCGTGCCAGGACCGTGAGGGCGGGCTCCGGTCCGAGCAGCGTGGGGACGACGAGCAGTCCGTCGACGCCCGCGTCCAGCATGTCCCGCAGGTCCTCGGACTCGCGGGCCTGGTCGTAGCCGGAGCAGGCGAGCAGCAGCCGGGCGCCGGCGGCGGACAGGGTCTCCTCGATGCCCTGGAGGACCTTCGGGTAGTAGAACGCGGTGTCGGGCACGAGGACGCCGACCAGCGCCCGCCCGGGAGCGGGTGTGCTCGGCGGCGCGACGAAGGTGCCCGAGCCCTGCCGGCGCACGACCAGTTGCTCGGCGACCAGTTCGTCCACGGCGCGGCGGACCGTGCTCACCGAGGTGCCGCTGGCCTCGGCGAGCGCCTTCTCGGTGGGCAGCCGTCCGCCGGCCGGCCAGGTCCCCCGGAGCACCTGCTGCCTCAGTTCGGCGGCGAGTCGACGGAACTTCAGGTCGCGGGCGCCGGTGTTCATGGTCGTCGTTCCCCCTGTCGTGTGGCTCACTTGACCGAGCCGACGGTCATTCCCTCGATGATCCGTCGTCCCAGCCACACGGAGCGGGCGAGCACCGGAACGGCACAGGACAGCGGCGCCTCCGCCCCTCGGAGGAACGCAAGCGCCGCTGTCGTGTCTCTCGAGCCGGCCCGCCCGTATCTCTCCTCGGCGTGTGCGGATCGACGGCGTCCGGCGTGTTCCGCACGCACCCGTGCTGGTCGGCGGGTCGCGTGCGCCGGACGGCGCGGGTGCCGGAGGCGCGGGTGCCGGACGGCGCGCTGGTCCTCGCCGCTTCTCATGCCGGTGGCGGGGCCGGGCCTTCGCGGCCTTGGCGGGCTGCGGGTGTGCGGGCGGAGTGTCGCCCGGGTTCGGTGCGGGCGCCACCGACGGCGCTGGGAAGACCGCCGCCGGATCCCGGAATCACCCGTTCAGGCCACTCCGATTCACCCTCGCAGGGGGAAGGGGCTTTTACTCGTAGGGAGGTACGAGGCCCACCGGAGGTCATCACGTTGCATGCCGACGCTCAGCAGGAGACAGCATCCGACGCCTCGATGAAGGAGTCGTTCATGGCCGTGAGGCTCAAGCTGATCGTTTCCGCCGCGCTGAGCTGCGCGCCGACCGCCCCGACCGTCCTGACCGCCCCGACCGGGAACGTCGCCACCGCGGCAGCCTTCCCACGGCGCAGCCGCTGCTCGTCCCGCTGTGCGGAGGCGGCCCGGTCACCGTCACGTGGCCGCTAGCCGCTCCTGCTGATCACCGGCCTCCCCTCGAGGGAGCCGCTCCCGTGCGCGCGTGTCGCAGCGCCGTCGGCCACGCAGAGGTGCGCCGACCGGGGAAACCGGTCCGTCGCGTGCCTGTCCGGCAGAGTGAAAGGTTCCGTCCCATGCCCGTTCTGTGCCGTCCCGCCGTCAACGTCCCCGAGCACATCATCACCGCGGAGCAGACGCTCGCCCTGGCGGAGCGTCAGCACGCCGGCCACGATCAGCTCGCCCTCGTGCTCAGGCTCATCCGCAACACCGGGGTGAGCAAGCGCCACATCATCCAGCCCATCGAGGAGACCCTGCGCCACCCCGGTTTCGAAGAACGCAACCGCATCTACGAGGTGCAGGCCAAACAGCGGGTCCCCGACGTCGTGCGGCGCGCCCTCGACCACGCCGAGCTGGCGACGGACGAGATCGACGCCATCATCTACGTCTCCTGCACCGGCTTCATGATGCCGTCGCTGACCGCCTGGCTCATCAACCGCATGGGCTTCCGTCCGGACACCCGGCAACTGCCCATAGCCCAACTGGGCTGTGCGGCCGGCGGCGCGGCGATCAACCGGGCCCACGACTTCTGCGTCGCCCACCCCGGCAAGAACGTCCTCATCGTGTCCTGCGAGTTCTGCTCCCTGTGCTACCAGCCGACCGACCTGGACATCGGATCGCTGCTGTCCGACGGGCTGTTCGGCGACGCGGTCGCGGCGGCCGTCGTACGCGGCCAGGGCGGCCGGGGGCTGGGCCTGGAGCGCAACGCGTCCTACCTGATCCCGCACACCGAGAAGTGGATCTCCTACGCCGTCAAGCCGACCGGGTTCCACTTCCGGCTGGACAAGCGCGTACCGACCACCATGGAACCGCTCGCCCCGGTCCTGCGCGATCTCGCCGCCGCACACGGCTGGGACGCCTCGCGCCTCGGCTTCTACATCATCCACGCGGGCGGCCCCCGCATCCTCGACGACCTGTGCCGTTTCCTGGACGTCGAACCGCAGGCCTTCCGCCACAGCAGGGCCACGCTCACCCAGTACGGGAACATCGCCAGCGCCGTCGTCCTGGACGCCCTCGGCCGACTGTTCGAGGAAGGCGGAGCCCCGGACGGAGCGCCCGGCATCATCGCCGGCTTCGGTCCCGGCATCACCGCGGAGATGGCCGTGGGCCGGTGGGTCGACGCACCGGTGCCGGACCTCGCGGCCCACTACGCGACCGGGCGACGGACCGCCGCGATGCCGGCGGCCCGGCGCGTCGGGCCGCCGGCATCGCAGACGGCCGGCCGCTGGCCCGTGCCCCAGGCATGACGTGGCGTCGGCGGTGATCCGCGCACCGTCGCCGTTCCGGCCGGGCAGCCGGTACCGGGACCCGCCGGGCAGCCGGTACCGGGACCCTGAGGCCGGAGGAGCACCGTAGAAGCGGCCCGTCCGCGTGGCGTACTCACCGACAACGCCGCGCGGACGGGCCGCTGTCCGCTGATCGGCCGGCCCCCGCCACCCCCGGCCCGGCGCCGTCGACGCCGGCCCCGGCCTGCGTACGGCGCTGCCGGGGCAACTGCTCGCGCCAGGCCCGTCGCCGTTCTCAGGCCCCGTCGCCGTTCTCAGGGCAGGTCGCCGTTCTCAGGGCGAGACGGGAAGGCGACGACAGGACCTAACCGCCGAGTGCCCGATCGGCGCGCATCCGGCCCGTGGGGGGCGGGCCGCCGGGCAGGAGGTCGGCCCGTGGTGCGGGAAGGCCGTACAAGGCGTACAGGCGGCGGCGTATCGGCTCGGCCGGGTACTGGTCGCCGTAGACGGCGGTCTTGAAGATCACGCCCTCCAGCACGCTGCGCAGCAGCACCTCCTCGACCGCCGGGTCCTCGGCCCCGCGGGCGGCGAACAGCGCGCGCAGTCCGTCCTCCAGGGCCACCACCCGTTCCTCCTTGCGGGACTCGGCCGCCGCGAACAGGGGATGCGTCGCCGGGTTGATCACCAGACTGAGCGTGATCCGCTGGACGGGAACCGTGGCGACCGCCAGGGCCATGACCCCGTCGATGATCGCGGCCAGACGCTCGTCGGGCGTGCCGGTCACCTCCACGAGCGCGGAGACCCCGTCCAGATAGCGGTCGAGCAGCTCGTCCACCAGGTTCTGCTTGCCGGGGAAGTAGTACGTGAGCAGACCGCGGGAGACGCCGGCCCGTGTGGTGATCTCCGAGATGGTGGCGTCGTGGTACCCCTTCTCGGCGAAGACCTCCAGGGCCGCCGCGAGGATCCTCTCCCGCGACTGCGCCCGCAGTTCCTCGTTGGCCTCCGCCGACCGTGGCGACACGTGCCACCCCACTCCCGCTCGTTCCTGGTCCCGCGCCGGACTGGTCCACCCCGGCACGACCATTGTCGCCGTCCCGCCCCGGAACCCCGTCACGGGTCCGGGGCCCAGCCCCCGCGACCTGCGCGCACGGTCGTCCGGCCGGTGGTCCGACGTGCGGGCGGGGCGGTTGAACTCCGCTTCCCGGCAGGGCACTTGGGATTGGGTGTTTTGGTTGGCTAGCTGTACAGTCAACGCGGGTTCAGCCACCTCGCGGTCAGCGCGGGCCGTGCTGACCGCGGCTGCCCGGTGCCGTGCGGGTGTCGGCACCGGGCAGCCGTTTTCGGTTCACGAGGAGGAGTGCACACAGTGGTGAGCAAGGAACAGCTCAAGGCGGACATCCACGCGGCCTTCGACGCCGCCGTGCCCGGCGGTGCGGGCTACACCAAGGTCTACGCCTCGGACATGAAGGAGCGGAACTTCATCGTCTACCGCAGCACCACGGTCTACAACTACGCCGTGGGCTTCAGACCGGGCAGCACCGAACTCGTCATAGTCCCGGTCGACGAGGACGGCGGCCGGGTCTCGGCGGGCACGCCGGTCGTCATCACCGACGCGAACCGCGGTGCCGTGAAGAAGCGCGACCTCCAGGGCCGTTTCCACATCTCGACGACGGACGGCCGGAAGTTCCGCCTGTCCGTCATCCCGTCGGTGCCGAAGATCACCGCCGGCTTCTACCAGCTGCCGGTGGACCAGAAGGCCGAGTGCGAGGCCTTCCAGGAGGTCAGGAACCTCATCTGCGCCTGAGGCCGGGTGCCCTCGCCGGGCGCACGCCTCGGGCCGGTGGGGAAGGCCCGCCGCCCAGGTGTCCTCGTCCGCTTCGTACTCCCGGACCAGGGGGCGGACGAGGATGCCGGTGCGGGGGTGGTCGCGGCGGGTCAGGTGTCCGGCGGTCGGGGCGACGCCCGGCGCGGTACCCGCGAACGCGCTGGTCCGGGAATGGTTGCAGCGGTGCGCAGTGACATCCGTCACATGGCGTTCTCGTATCAACGTTGCCCGGTAGTACATGGCACGCGGGCGACATAGGTGGATCTTGGCTACCGAAACAGACATACGGCGCACAGGATGCGGCGGCGGAGCCCCGATCCGGATGCTGTGTGCTGCCCGCCCCGCGCAGGCGGCCTGCTGGCGGAGCGTCAGGCCGCGTCGCCGTTGCGGTGGGGACGGGTCAGCACACCTGCGCGCCGGATTCAAGGAGCTCCGGCGCCTACGAAGGCAGGTAGTAGCGACCTTCGTTGCCGCTCGCTCACACAGGTTCAACAATGACGGCCCCAGGCGGCGTCACCGCAGGTCAGGCACAGCGTCCATGCAGTGCCGAGTCTGCCGGGGGCGCCTGGAGACGACCGAGCGAGGGACCGTATGAGCAAGCACCGCAGGACGACGCGCCACCGCCACATAGCCATCGCTGCCGTCGCACTCAGCGCGTTGGCAGTACCGACCGCCGCCATGGCGTGTCTCGATGACCCGAGCGCCGAGGCCACCGAGAGCGCCGCGTCCTCCGGGCAGTGGCAGAACGCGACGAACGCGTCCTGGAACCAGCGGTGGACGTCCGACGATCCGACCGCACAGCCGTCGGCTTCCGCGTCCGCTTCCGAGGCGGCCACCGCGCCGGCCGCGACGGCGGCCGCCGACCCCGCCGCGACCGCCGCCGCCTCCGCGGACACCACCGACGCGGCGGCCACGGCGTCCGACGCGGTGACGCGCGTCGTGGCCCTCGTCAACAGCGAGCGCAGCAAGGCCGGTTGTTCCGCGCTCACCCTGAACGCGAAGCTCACGAAGGCCGCCCAGGACCACAGCGCGGACATGGCGTCCCACAGCAACATGTCGCACACCGGCTCCGACGGCTCCGATCCCGCGGAGCGCCTCACGCGCGCCGGCTACAGCTGGAGCTCCTACGGCGAGAACGTCGCCTACGGATACTCCAGCCCCGAAGAGGTCATGGCGGGCTGGATGTCCAGCCCCGGCCACAAGGAGAACATCCTGAACTGCGACTTCAAGGAGATCGGCGTCGGACTCGCGCAGCCCGGCAACTACTGGACGCAGGACTTCGGCTCGGCCCGCTGACCGCCCGGCGGCCTGTCCTGTTGACCGGCCGCCCGGCCCGGCGCCCGCCGTCCGCCGCCCGCCGTCCGCCGTCCGTGACCTGTCGGGCGTGACCCCTCGTCACCGCTGCCCGTCGGGCTCGGCTCCCGCGATGCGCGACAGGAACAGGGACAGGCCCGACTGCATGCTGTCGTAGTCGGCGCTCGGACCGGCCGGGATCTTGAACACATGGTCGCGTACCGGTTCGAGCAGTTGGTCCAGGGAGCGCTTGGCGGCACGGATCGCGGCCGGAGGATGCTCCGTGATCGCCGCCAGCAGGCGGTCGGTGGCGGTGCGCAGTTCCGCCGAGGGCACGCTCAGCGTGGCCAGCCCCATGCCGACCGCCTCCGCACCGCCCACCAGACGTCCGGTGTAGAGCAGGTCCCGCGCCCGGGCCGGACCGGTCAGGAGTGCCAGCCGCGCCGCGAAGGCAGGGGGCACCAGGATGCCCCAGCGCGCGATGGGCATGCCGATGCGCGCCTCGTCCGCGACGACGCGGAGGTCGCACGCACAGGCCAGTTGGCAGCCGGCGCCGACGGCCGCCCCGGACACCCGCGCGACGGCGGGCACGGGCAGGCGCTCCACGGCGCGGAGGGCCTCCTCCATGGCGGCGAAGGACGCGTCGATCCGCTCGGGATCGGCGCCGAGCCACTCGCGCATGTCGGATCCGGCGCTGAAGGTCGCCGTGCCGCCCCCGGTGACCACCACCGCGCCGAGGGAAGGGTCCTGGCAGAGGCCGTCGAGGAGTTCGGTGAGGGCCCGCCAGTCGTCGACGCCCAGCGCGTTGGCACGCCGGCCGTTGCCCACCCTGATGGTCGCCACGGGCCCTTCGCGCCGCAGGCCGACGCGCGCGGTGCCGGTCATCGGACGGCTCCGGTGGCGCGCAGCGCGGCGATCTCGGCAGGGGCGTATCCGTTCTCGGCGAGCACGTCGTCGGTGTGCTGGCCCAGCAGCGGCGCGGCGGTCCGCAGGTGGACCGGGGTGTCACTGAGCTTGAGGGGTGAGCCGACCGTGCGCAGCCGGCCGAGGGTGGGGTGGTCCAGCTCGGTGACCATCGAGCGGGCCTCCGCCTGCGGGCCGGTCAGCGCCTCGGCGACGGTGGCGATCGGTGCGCAGGGCACTCCCGCCGCCTCCAGCAGCTTGGCCCACTCCTCCCGGCCGCGCCGCCGGAGGGCGGCCTCGAGTAGCGGGACGAGCTGGTCCCGGTTGCGGACCCGGTCGGGGTTCGTGGCGAACCGCGGGTCGTCGGCCAGGTCGGCGCACCCCACCGTCTCCGCGAACAGCCGCCACAGCTTGTCGTTGCCCGCGGCCACCATCAGGTGTCCGTCGGCGGTGGGCAGCGCCTGGTACGGCACGATCGTGGGGTGGGCCGAGCCGTGCGGGCGGGGCGGCTGCCCGGTGGCGAACCACCCCTGGGCGACGTAGGTGAGCCAGGAGAGCTGCCCGTCCAGCAGCGAGACGTCCACGAGCTGTCCCTGCCCGGTGTGCCGACGCGCGTGGAGCGCCGCGAGGATGCCGATGACGGCCCACATGCCCGCGCCGATGTCCGCGGTCGCCACCCCCGGCCGGACCGGCGGCTGTCCCGGCTCACCGGTGATGCTCATCATGCCGCTCTGCGCCTGGGCGATGGCGTCGTAGCCGGGCTGGGACGCCCACGGCCCGGTCTGGCCGTAGCCGGAGATCGACGCGTACACCAGGCGTGGGTTGCGCGCGGCCAGTTCCTGGTAGCCGAGTCCGAGGCGTTCGGCGGTGCCGGGGCGGAAGTTCTCGACCAGCACATCCGCCCGGTCGGCCAGACGGCGTGCCACCGCCAGGCCTTCGGGGGACTTGAGGTCCAGGGCGATTCCGCGCTTGTTGCGGTTGGCGGAGAGGAAGTAGGCGGCCTGGTCGCCCTGGAAGGGCGGACCCCACTGGCGGGTGTCGTCACCGGTCCGGGTGTTCTCGACCTTGATCACTTCGGCTCCGAGGTCGGCCAGGACCATGGTGGCCAGCGGACCCGACAGGATGCGCGACAGGTCGAGCACCCGGATGCCCCGCAGTGCGCCGGACCGCGTCGTGTCGTTGCGCTCGTCGTGCTGCGACACGTCGCCGTCGTGCTGTGGGACGTCGCCGTCGGGCTGTGGGACGTCGCTGTCGGGCTGCGGCAGGCCGTCGTAGCGCCGGACCACGCCGTCGTCGTGCCGGGTCGTGCCGGCGTCGTGCCGCGTCATGTCGTTGTCGTGCGAGGGGGCGGAGGAGGACATGGTGGAGGAGCCCTTCGTGCGCGTGCTGGTGATGCGGTACGTGCCGTGCGGAGCCGGGGAGAGCCGGCGGACGGTCAGTGGACGGGCAGCGGCCGGGGCGCGGCCAGGCGGTCGACGAAACCGGCGGCGAGTTCCGCCGCCCGGCCGGCGGCACCGGTGCCGTAGACGTGGAAGTCGGGTCGGATGAGGACCACGTCGGCCGCCAGCTCGTCGAGCCAGGAGGCGTAGGTGCCGTCCACGTCCTCCACCACGCTCACGTCGGCGTCCCCGACGCCGTGCAGGGCGACGCGACTGACGCCGAGCCGGTCGAGGCGGCGGTGCAGGTCCTGGGGGAGCGCGGTGAGCGACGCGGCGTGCCGCGCGACGACGGCCGCCGGCCCGTCGAAGGCGTCGTCGAACATCACCGGGTCGCCGGAGCCCCGCCGGACACGGCCCTGGCGGGCGAGCGAACCTCCGGCCGGACCCTCGTGCAGGCCGGGACCCAGTCCCGGGCGGGGCGGCGCCGGCGGTTTCATGCCCATGTTCCAGTCGGCGGTCATACGGGCGTCCCGTGCCGCGGCCGCTTCCGGGTCGGTGAGACAGATGATCCTGCCGAGATCCATGGAGAACTCCACGAACGCCTGGGCGTGCCGGAGGCGTTCGGAGCCGTAGGTGTCCAGGATCCGTTCGCCGGCCAGGCCGCGCAGGACGGCGTCGAGCTTCCAGCCGAGGTTCATCGCGTCGCGGGCGCCCGCGCCGAGTCCCTGCCCGGCGAAGGGCGGCATCAGATGGGCGGCGTCCCCGGCGAGCAGGACGCGGCCGGCCCGCCATTCGGTGGCCCAGCAGGCCTGGAAGGTGTAGACGGAGTGCCGTTCGAGCTCGGCCGTGGCCGGGGTCAGGCCGTACGGCGCCAGCAGCTTCCAGGCGGTCTCGGCGCTGTTGAGCGACTCCCGGCTCTCCTCGGGCAGCCGCATGAACTCCCAGCGGCGGCGCCCGGGGCCGCCCGGCACCATCGTCGAGGGCCGGCGGGCGTCGCAGCTCTGCGCCGCGATGTGGGGAAAGCGCAGCTCGGGACGGGGTTTCACATCGACGACCAGCCAGTCGTAGAAGTAGCCCTCGTCGTGCCAGTCGAGGCCGGCCCACCGGCGCACCCTGCTGTTGGCGCCGTCCGCGCCCACCAGCCACGCCGACCGCACCGTGCGTTCCGTGCCCGAGGCGTCGCCGCGCACCGTGAGCGTGACGGCGTCGGCGTCCTGGTCCAGGGCGACGGCTTCCCAGCCGCGGCGCACGGTGACGTTCGGCATCCGGGCGATCAGGTCGTCGAACGCGTCCTCCAGCGACGGCTGGTGGAAGAAGTAGGTGTTGTACCAGCCGGATTCGCCGCGCCCGCTCCAGTCCACCTCGACCAGGGTCCGGCCCTCGCCGTCGCGCCAGACGTACATGTCGTCGTAGGGCTGGGTGATGGCGGGAACGGTGTCGGGCGACAGGCCCACGGACTGCAGGATGCGGGCGAAGTCCGAGCAGTGGGTCACCGCGCGGGGCAGCGGATAGCCGGCGGTGTTGCGGTCGACGACGAGGACCTGGTGGCCGCGCCGGCCCAGGTGGATGGCGAGCAGCTTCCCCACGGGGCCGAAACCGACGATCGTGACGTCGACGGCCGGAGGGAACGCGTCTTCTTCGACAGCGTGCACTGCGGTCTCCGTTCTGTGGCGCGTCCGGGACGGACGGCGGCGGCTGGGGAGTGAGCCGGCTGCGGAGCCGGGACCACCGCCGGGACGGTGGCCTTCTGCGCGGGGCTGCGGCTGCGGCTGTGGCAGGGGCGGGGCGGGCGGACACGACGTGTGGGCAGGGCGCGGCTCGACTTCCGCCGTACGCCCCGGAAGGGGCCGTGCGGCGGGGGACCGGTTTCCGGTGCGGCTCCGGAGACCGTCTGCGTCCCGCGGAAGACGCTACGGAAGCAGCCGGGGGGTGTGTCCCGCTTCTGTCCCGGAATCCGGGACAGAAGCGGGACGCGCGTACGCCCCGCTCCCCAGCATGTCGGCACCTTGGAGCGCCACCGGCGCCCGAACATCTGGAGAGCCGCATGCATGTCCCTGCATCAACCGGATCCCAGCCGCCCACCGGATCCCAGGCATCCACCGGATCCCAGTCCGAGGCGGAGACCCGATCGCACCCCGCGGTCGTGGCGCTCTGCATGATCATCACGGTGATCGAGGGCTTCAACCTCATCGTCTTCGGATCCGTCGTCCCGCTGCTGCTCGAGGACGCGTCGCTGGGCATCACCGACTCGCAGACCGGCCTGGTCGGCGGACTGGTGTACATCGGCGCGATCGCCGGTTCCCTGCTGGCACCGGTGATCGCCGAACGGGCCGGCCGCAAGCACGTTCTCGTCCTCGCCATCGCCCTGTTCGCGGTCGGGGCGACGCTGACCGCCGCCTCCGTCGGGGTGGTGACACTGGCGGGGGCCCGCTTCCTCACCGGCGTCGGGGTGGGCTGCGCGCTGACCACGGCGATGACCCTGGCCCGCAACAACGCGGCGTCGCGGCGCGCCTCGCTGGTCGTCACCATCACCATGGCGGGCATTCCGCTGGGCGGGGTCGCCGCGTCCCTGCTGGCCGTCCCGGTCCTGCCGGCCCTCGGCTGGCGGCCGATGTTCCTGATCGGCGCCGGCGCCGCGCTGGTGATCCTGCTGGCCGTCGTGCGCACGCCGATCCCCGCGGACAGCCCGCAGGAACGCGCGGCACGGCGGTGGACCGGACGGCAGAAGACGGCGGCGCTGTTCACCGGGCGCGGCACGGCCGTGGCGCTCGTGGTCGCCCTCTGCGCCATCGCCAACATGGTGGCGTGGCAGGGCCTGAACGTGTGGGCCGCGGAGGCGATGACGGACCTCGGGTACTCGCTGCGGGCGGCCCTGTTGTTCACGTTCACGCTCACCGGCGCCGCCGTGGCGGGCTCCTTCGCCGGGGCGTGGGCGGCGGACCGGTACGGGGCGTCGCGGCTGTCGGTGGCCACCGGCGCCTGTACGGTGCTCGGTCTGGGCGGAGCACTGGTGCTGCCGGTGTCGGTCGCCACCACCACGCTGTGCGTGGCCCTCATGGGGATCGGCGGTCACACCACCATGAACCTCGTGCACACGACCGCCGCCGACATCTACCCGCTGCCCGTCCGTGCCGCCGCCCTCGGGTGGTCCAACGGAACCTCCTGCATCGGCGCCTTCCTCGGCCCGACACTGGGCGGTACGGCGATCTCGGCGGGCGGCGCGCGGGGCGTGTTCGGGACGTTCGGGGCCGCCGCCGCGGTCTGTCTCGTCGCGGTGTTCCTGCTGTACCGCACCGACCGGGCCGTCGGCCCCGGCGATTTCCGTACGCCGGAGACCCTCCACGCCCGTGGTGCGGTGCCGGCGTCACCGAAGAGCGTGTGACGGCACGACGGTGAGGCCGGGGGTGCGCACCCCCGGCCTCACCGTCGTGCCGTCACACGCGGGGCGTCCCGGGATCAGGTCACCTTGCACTGCCGCAGGGCGAGGCGGGTGTCCACGAGCGGATTGAGCCGCCGCAGACTCTCGACGGCCAGCGGCGCCTTGGCCCGGAAACGATGGGTGGGCATGACGACGGCGACGGCCTGGAGGGCTCCGGTGGGCCCGGTCATGCCCGTGGCGAGGGCGCAGATCCCCACGTCGTGTTCCTCCAGGTCGACCGCCACGCCCGACCGGCGCACGGTGGTCAGGGCGTCCAGCACGGCGCCGCGGTCGGTCACCGTCTGGTCGGTGAACCGCTTCAGCCGCTCGGGCAGGACCTGCACCACCCGGGTGTCGGGGAGCTGCGCGAGCAGGGCCATACCGATGCAACTGGCGTGCAGGGAGAAGCTCTTGCCGACCTGGGTGACGCCCTTGAGGCGTTCCGGGGACGCGATCTGGTCGACGACCACCACCTCCCGTCCGCTGAAGACGGCCAGTTCGGCGTTCTCACCGACCTCACGCGCCACCGACACCAGTTGGGCGCGGTTGGCGGCCAGCAGCCCCAGGTGCGCGTTCATGCCGAACTTGAGCAGACCGGGGCCCAGGATGTAGCCGGGGCGCTCCGGCGCGGCCACGACGTACAGTTCGTGCTCCAGCGCCTGGATCGCCCGGTGCACCGCCGAGCGGGGGATCCCGGTCCGGGTGGCCAGGTCCGTCAGGGTGAGCGGCCACCGGCTCTCGGCGATCGCGTCGAGCACGGTGGTCGCCCGGCCGATGTCCGTCACCCGCCGTCCTCCGTCCACGTCCGGGTGACGGTCAGGGAACGCACCGTCCAGTCCGTCTCCGCCACGAGCAGGGTGTACGCGCCGAACGTGTGCACCCTGGGCGACGGATCCAGCAGCCACCTCGTGTAGTGGGCGCGCGCCTCCCACGTTCCCGTGGCGTCCTGGCCCGGCAGCACCACGAGGTTGGAGACGTCGTGCCGGTGGCGGCCGGGGAAGTCCCACAGCCGGCCGAAGAACGCCTCGGCGCCGGCGGGGGTGTCGAAGCCGTCCGAGGGGAACCGGACCCGCGCCCCGCCCAGCACGCGGACCGCGGCGTCGACGTCCTTGCGGTCCGCGGCCTCGGTGTAGGTGTGCAGGAGGTTGGCGATCTCGTGCCGTGCGGTCGTGGCCGCCGCCCGTGTCCCGGTCACCGGTGCTCTCCCCGCTGCCACTGCCGGACCCAGGCCCGGCCGTAGTCGTTGCCGTGCGGCGTCCGCAGCACGGTGTGGACGTGGAACGGCTGGGGGGAGTCGTAGTCGAGGAACACGCCGCAGTGGTGGTCGAGTTCGGCGATGATCACCGGCGACTGGACGCGGTAGTAGAACACGTCGTCGGGGCCGTGGCCGCCGATCCAGCAGAACCACGTCTCGTCCAGGTGGGCGCGCACCTCCCGGAGCCGGGCGGCACGCGGACCGGCCGGCAGGGGGCGCACGAACTCCTCCACGACGGCCAGGACCGCCTCCCGCGCCCGAGGGGGCATGTCGGGCACCCGTACGCCCTCGAAGGGGATGACCCGGTTGTCCTGGAAGGCGCCGGCGAGATGCCGTTCGTCGCCGGGGTGCACCCGGCCTTCGGGCATCGCCGGGTCGACCATGTGCGCGTACACGGTGGCGGCTCGTCGCTGCCGCGGGTCGAGGGCGGCCATGACCTGCCTTCCGAGCGTGATCCGTTCGGTGAAGGCGGTGGTGCCGGCGTGCGGGCCGGCGTCGATCTCGTTGGGCTCCGCGCCGAGGAAGACCGGCCCGAGCGTCATGCGTCCGTCCACGACGAGGCAGTTGACGGCGCAGTGGTGGCCGTACAGCTGCCAGCCCCACGCGCCGCGCGGGTCGGGCTCGCCGTACAGGGCGATGTTGTAGCTGAACTCGTTGAGGATGCCTTCCAGGCCGACGACCTCCCCGAGGAAGCCGTTGATCCGCATCATCGTGCGGACCTCGTCGTAGCCTTCCGGGCTGAGGGACGCCTCGACGAGGGCGAGCGCCGCGCGGCGCACCTCGGGCGGCTGGAACTCCAGGCGCAGCCCGGTGTCGAACTGCATGAACTCGGGATTGGCCCAGGTCTGCCACTCCACGGCGTCCACCGGATGGCAGATCCTGGCCCGGCCCTCCTCGTCCAGCGTGCCCAGCAGCTCCCGCGCGGCGGCGACCATGGCGGCGGTGGGCGCTTCCTCACCCGGGCTCGCCGGGACGAGGGGATGGACGTCCCGGCGCAGGGTGCCGTCCTCGGTGACGCCCACGAAGTCGTTGCGGTACAGCGGTGTCCAGCCGCGGATCAGCTCGCCCGTGAACGTGCCCTCGGCCCGGGCGGTCTCGCGGTAGGTGTAGGCGTCCACGCCCTTGAGGTCGGCGATGCGCGGGTGGTCCGGGGGGTAGAGGTACCGGCGGAATGCGGCGGATGACATGAGGCGTCCCTCTCATGCGGTGGTGCTCGGCTCAGGCTGGTGTGCGGTGGTGCTCGGCTCCGGCTGACGTGCGGTGTCCGGTGCCCGGTGTCCGGCGGTGATCGGACCGGTAGGGGGCCGACTGCCTACGTGGTGGTGTTGTGCCGGGCCACGGCGGCGCGTACGGCGGCTTCGTCGCCCGCGGCGATGGCCTCGACGAGGTCCGCGTGCACCTCGCACCGCTCGGCCCGGTAGCGCCCCGACGCCTCCGCGTCGTCGAACCGGGACGAGGCGGAGCTGAGGTGCCCCAGGGTCCCCGCGTACACGGCCGCGGCCATGCGGTTGGGGCAGATCCGGGCGATGCGTTCGTGCAGCGCCCAGTTGGCCCGCATGAACGCGTCCCAGTCCGGTGCGGCACGCAACCGCTCCACGTGCTCGCGCAGTTCGGCCACGTCCGTCTCGGTGCGGCAGCGGGCGGCGCCCACGTCGACGAGCACTTCCAGGTGGTCGCGGAGTTCGATGGCGTCGGCGACGGTGGCCGGCTCGTCCTGGACGTCGAGCAGCGTGTGCCGCAGACGTACCACCGGCCCGCGGTCGGCGACGAAGAGTCCGCCGCCCCGCCCGGGACGGATGTCCAGGACCCCGCGGTCCCGCAGCACCCGCACCGCCTCGCTGACCGTGGAGTAGGCGTAACCGGTCTCCTCCCGCAGGGACTCCAGCGTCCCCACGGCGTCACCGGCCCGCAGGCCGAGGGACCTGATCCGGTCGTCGAGGGCGGCGGCCAGTTGCTCGGCGCGGGTGCGCCCGGGGGAGGCGGCGCCGAGGCCGGAGAGCACCGCGCCCCCCGGCGTGGAGCGCCGCGGTCGCATGTCTTGTCCGTCGGCTGGTTCCTGAGGCATAGTCGCCATCGAAGCACAAACCTCCGAACCTTTAAAGGGTTACGAGGTTTCCTCCGGACGTGACGGACTGGGAGCTGCGCATGCGCATAGTGGGTATCCGGCGGCAGGGAAACGGGGCGGAGGTGGCCGAACTCTCGCCCGACGGGCGCGAGATCACGGTGCTGGCCCCGCTGGAGGAGTTCTGGGCGGACCCGTCCGGTCACCTCGCCCGCGGTGGCGGGGGGCCGACGCTCGCGGCGTCCTCGGTGACGTTCGTCCCTCCGGTACGGCCGGACGCCCGGGTCATCTGCGTCGGCCTGAACTACCTCAAGCACGTCGCAGAGGGAACCTTCCGCGACCAGGAGCTGCCGCCGCACCCGACGCTCTTCGCCCGCTGGACCCAGTCGCTCACCGTCGACGGCGCCGAGGTGCCCGTACCGGCCGGCGAGGACGGACTCGACTGGGAGGGCGAAGTCGTCGCGTGGATCGGCGCCCCGCTCGTGGACGCCACTCCCGAGGAGGCACTGGCCGCCGTGGTCGGCTACTCCACCTTCAACGACCTCACCTCGCGGCGGGCCCAGAAGCTCACCTCCCAGTGGATCCTCGGCAAGAACGGCGACCACTCCGGCCCGCTCGGCCCCATGGTCCCGGCGGCGGAGGTGGGGGACCTGCGGGACGGACTGCGCGTCGTGACCCGGGTCAACGGCGAGGTCGTGCAGGACGGCCGCACCGACGAGATGGTGTACGGCGTCGGCGACACCCTCGCCCACATCTCCCGTACGTTCACGCTGCGCCCCGGCGATCTGCTGGCCACCGGAACCCCCTCCGGTGTGGGCTACGCCCGGACGCCACCGTGGCTGCTGGAACCGGGCGACGTCGTGGAGGTGGAGGTGGAACGCCTCGGCCGGCTGCGCAACACCGTGGTCTCCAACGAGGCCCGCCGCTCGGCCGTACGTGCCCTCCGCGCTCCGGCACACTGAGGCGCGCGGCGGGGCGAGGTGCGGCGGGGCGGGGCGGGGCGGGGCGAGGTGCGGCGCGGCCGCCGTCCCGGCCCCGGAGCGCATGTCCGCCGTCCCGGCCTCCCGAGCGCATGTGCGCGGCCCCGGCTTTCGGGGCGCAGGTCCGCGGCCCCGGCTCTCGGGGCGCAAGTCCGCCGCCCCGGCTCTCGGGGCGCAGGTCCGCCGCCCGCCCCGTGCGGCACCTCGGCACCAGCACCACATCGGCGACACACACCTCCCGAAGGGGAACCGCCCGTGCAAGCAACCCCGACGGCGCCGTCCGGTCCCCGTGACCACGCGCCCGCCATGCTGCCGTTCCTCCTACTCACCGCTCTGATCGCCCTGTTCGAGGGCTACGACCTGTCGGTCTACGGCGCCACCGTGCCGTCACTGCTGGCGACACCGGACTGGCACCTGTCCAAGGGAGAGGCCGGCGACATCGGCTCCCTGGCCGCGCTCGGCATGCTCATCGGCGCCGGCGTCGCCGGGGCGATGGGCCGCCGCGTCGGACCCCGCCGGCTCCTGCTGAGCGGCCTGTCCTTCTTCTCCCTGTGCATGCTCGCCTCCGGCGCGGCGGGCGGTCCCGGCACCTTCGCCGCCTCCCGCCTGCTCGCCGGCATCGGGCTCGGCGTCGTCCTGCCCACCCTCACGGCCGTGGTCGCCGAGATGTCCCCCGCCGGGCAGCGCGCCCGCAACATCGGCATCGTCATGGCCGCCTCGAGCCTGGGCTCGCTGGGCGCACCGCTGCTCGGCGCCTGGCTGCTGCCCGACGTCTCCTTCCGCGTCCTGTACTTCGTGGGCGCGGCCGCGCTGATCACCGTGGTCCCCTGGGCCCTGGCACGGCTGCCGGAGAGCCCCCTGCACCTGCTGCGCACCGGCCGCGGCGACCAGGCGGCGCGCGTCACCGCGCGGTTCGGCCTGCCCGAGGCGCAGCTTCCCGCCCAGGCCCCGAGGGACCGCCTGCTGGGACTGGGCCTGCTGCTGACGCGCCGACTGGCGGCCACGACCGTGCTGTTCTGGCTGATGGCCTTCTGCGGGCTGCTGCTGACCTTCGGTTTCAGCACCTGGCTGCCCACGATCATGCAGACCGGCGGGTTCTCCACCGACACCGCGCTCACCCTGACCTGCCTGTCCTGGGTCGGAGCGAGTGTCGGCCTGGTACCCGGTGGCCTCCTGGCGGACCGACTCGGCCCCCGCCGTGTCGTGGCGGGTGCCTTCCTGGCCGGCGGCGCCGGCCTCCTCGTGATCAGCCGGGGTCCGGCCATGTGGCTGCTGTATCTGTGCCTGCTGGTGTGCGGCCTGGGACTGCTCGGCGTCCAGGCCCTCGTCAACGCCTACCTCATCGACCGCATGCCGGCCGATCTGCGCACGCCGGCGATGGGCTGGGCGCTGTCCGTCGGCAGGCTCGGCGCCATCGCCGGCCCCGCCCTCGGCGGCCGCCTCCTCGACTCCGGGCTCGGCCTGGAATGGAACTTCTACGTCTTCGCCGCCGTCGGGGCCCTGGGCGCGCTGGCCGCCCTCTGCGTCCCGCACCGGCACACCGGACATCCGCAGCTCCGGCCGCACACCGCACCCGCGCTCACGCTCCGCCCCGACTCGGCGGCCTGACCCGCCCGGCCCGCCCCTGAGGCACCTGGCCGGCGACCACCGCGATCCGCTCGGGCAACGAAGCCCGACGAAAGGACCCACCATGCGCAAGATCGCCCTCGAAGAGCACTTCACCACCGACGCGATGAAGTACTACAGCCTCCCCGGCGCCGCCATGTTCGACCCCGCGCAGTGGGAGACGTCGCTGAAGCGGCTGCTGGACTTCACCGACGTGCGCCTGCCCCAGATGGACGAGTACGGCATCGACGTGGAGGTCCTCTCGCTGCTCTCGCCCGGTGTCCAGGTGGAGAAGGACACCGCGACGGCGGTGCGCAACGCAGCCGTGAGCAACGACTTCCTCGCCGAGGTCGTCGCCAAGCACCCCACCCGGTTCTCGGGCTTCGCCTCCCTCGCCCTCCAGGACCCCGACGCGGCGGTGGCCGAACTGGACCGCGCGGTCACCCAGCTCGGGCTGCGCGGCGCCCTCATCAACGGCCACACCCACGGCGAGTACCTGGACGCGGACAAGTACCTCCCGCTGTGGGAGCGCGCCGAGGCCCTCGGCGTCCCCCTCTACCTGCACCCGGCCAATTCCTACGACACCTGGCACAACCTGGGCGGCCACGAGGAACTGATCGGCCCCATGTGGAGCTGGGGCGTGGAGACCGCCACCCACGCCCTGCGCATCGTCTTCTCCGGCGTCTTCGACCGGTTCCCCGGCGCCACGCTCGTCCTCGGGCACATGGGCGAGGGCCTGCCGAGCATGCTCTGGCGCCTCGACAGCCGCTGGGCGTTCCTCGACCACCGCGGCCGCAAACTCGGCAAGGAACGGCCCTCGGACTACATCCGCGAGAACATCATGATCACCACGAGCGGTGTGTGCGCACCGGCACCGCTGCTGGGCAGCCTCCTCGCCCTGGGCGCCGACCGGATCATGTTCTCCACCGACTACCCCATGGAAGGCAACGCCGAGGCCGTCCACTTCATCGACAACGCCCCGATCAGCGAACTCGACCGGGCGAAGATCTGTCACCTCAACGCCGAACGGCTGCTCGGCCTCTGACGCCCCCTGGGGTGCGGCGCGACCGTGCCGCCCACCGGTTCACGGGCGGGACCGCCCCCGGTCCCGCCGCACCGGATCAGGCGTTCAGCGGGGCGGTCGCACCCGTCGTCCGGGGGCGCACCGGCCGCGGACGCGGCGCAGGCCGACGACAGGATCTGTCCGGCGGATCACGTGACCACTAGCCTGCCACGATGGACCGATCGACCGACCTGCCCGCGAGTTTCGCCCGGTCTGCACAGCAGGCCCGGGTGAACGACTACGACAGCTTCGCCGAGGCGTACTCGGCGGAGAACGAGCACAGCCTCGTGAACGCGTACTACGCGAGGCCCGCGATGACGGCCCTGGCCGGCGATGTGGCCGGCCGCCGGATCCTGGACGCCGGCTGCGGTTCGGGCCCCCTGTCCGCCGCACTGCGCGACCGCGGTGCGGTCGTCACCGGCGTCGACGCCAGCGCCGGGATGCTGGCGTTGGCCAGGCGGCGGCTCGGGGACGACGTACCCCTGCACGTGGCCGACCTGCGCGACCCCCTGCCGTTCGCCGACGGCGCGTTCGACGACGTGGTCGCGTCGCTGGTGCTGCACTACCTGGAGGACTGGGGGCCGACGCTGGCCGAGCTGCGGCGCGTGCTCAGGCCCGGCGGCCGGCTGATCGCGTCGGTGGACCACCCGTTCGTGGCCTACACGATCGGGGATCCCCGGCCCGACTACTTCGCCACCACCAGCTACACCTTCGACTGGACGTTCGGCGGGCAGTCCGTCCCGATGAGGTTCTGGCGCAAGCCGCTGCACGCGATGATCGACGCCTTCACCGCCGCCGGCTTCCGCCTTGCCGTCATCAGCGAGCCGCAGCCCGACCCGACCGCCCGTGAACTGTTCCCCGACGGCTTCCATGACCTTTCGGCCGAACCCTGCTTCCTGTTCTTCGTGGTCGAGGTACCGCCGTCGGCCGCGGGCTCCGGAGGGGCGGCGTAGCTTCACCGGGAGCGGGCGACGGCCTCCAGGACCTCGTGGACGGTCTTCGCGGGGCGGCCGATGGTGGCTTCCAGCGTGGGGTCGGTGACGTCGAACTCGCCCTTGCGCGACGCGGCGAACATCGTCAGGGCGAACTCCGCAGCAGGCCGCGGCATCCCGCCGGCGACTGCTGCGGAGGTCCACTCGTCGTCGTCCATGACGGCTCGGGAGATGGTCCGGCCGGTGATGCGGCTGAGGATGCCGGCAACGTCGGCGAAGTCCAACGTGTGGGGGGCTGTCAGCGGCGGTGTGATCCCTTCGAGTGCTCCCTCTTCCGTCAGGGCGACGGCCGCGACGTCCGCCAGGTCCTCGTGAGCCGTCCAGGAGACCGGGCCGTCCTGCGGCACGGCGAGCGTGCCTGTCTCCAGCGCCGCACCGATGTAGGAGTCGAAGGTGGAGGCGTAGAACCCGTTGCGGAGGGCGGTGTAGGGGATGCCCTGCCGCTCGAGGTGCTCCTCGGTGGCCGCGTGGACCAGCTGCGGCGGGAAGAGGGAGGTGGGGGAGGCGGCCTGGTGGCTGGTGTACAGGATGTGGTGGGCGCCCGCTTCCCGTGCGGCGTCGATGGCGGCCCTGTTGGCGGTCGACGCGCCGCCACCCCGGATGGCCGCGGAGACGACCAGGACGCGTTCGGCACCTTCGAACGCGTGCCGCAGGCTGCCGGGTTCGGTGAAGTCTCCCGCCCGGACCCGGACGCCGCGCTCGGCGAGCCCGGCGGCCTTGCGCACATCGCGCACGCTGACGCCGATGCGGTCCGCCGGTACCCGCTCCAGCAGGCGGCTGACGATCAGCGCCCCGAGACGGCCGGTGGCTCCCGTGATGATCAGCACTGGTGGCTCCGATCTGACGTTGTTTCCAATGGAACAGAAATGACGATACCAGTGATAATTCCGTTGGTTCCAACGTTCACGCACATTCGAAGGCCGATCGGCGGCGCACGGGGCGTGCCGGGGATCTGTGCGGGGCACGCAGGGGAAAGGGTCGCGATATCATCGATAACATCGCTTGTCGCACATGAGCGATACCATCGTCCGCATGGCATCGAACACGCAGCGGCGAGACCTCACCCGCGACCGCATCGTGACAGCTGCGGCTGACCTGCTGCGCACACAAGGGCCCGCCGCGGTCACCACGCGCCGCGTGGCCCACGAGGCCGGGCTCCAGCCTCCTGCCCTCTACCGCTTCTTCCAGGACAAGGACGACCTTCTGGATGCCGCCGCGGAGCAGGTCTTCGCCCACCATGTGGCGAGCAAGCAGACCGCCGCACCCTCCGACGACCCCGTGGAGGACCTCCGCGCCGGCTGGGACACGCAGATCAGCTTCGGGCTGGCCAATCCGTACGTCTACGGCCTGCTGCTCGACCCGGCCCGCGCACGCGACACCCCGGCACAGGCCAAGGGCGTGCTGATCCTGGCCGAGCGAGTGCACCGGATCGCCGCCGCCGGGCGGCTTCGGGTGAGCGAGGAACGCGCCGTCAACCTCATCCGCTCGGCGGGTACCGGAACCGTCCACACCCTGCTCACCCTGCCGCCGGGGCAGAGCGACCCGCACCTGGCCGACGCCGCCTTCGACGCGGTCGCTCGCGCCATCCTCACGGATGAGCCCGCTGTCCCCACCCGGGACCAGGCAGCCGTCGTCGCGGCCTTCCGCACCCTCGTGCCCGAGCTGCCCGGTCTCAGCGAAGCCGAAGCCGCGCTGCTCGACGAGTGGCTGCGACGCTGATCGATCATCGCGCCACGGGCCCCGGCCGGACAGCCGCGTGTCCGCCGCGGCGCCCTGGACGCCGGCCGCGGCGACCGGCACCACGAGCGGAAGACCGATCGCGCCGGTCATGAGGGCTGCTTCCTGCTCGTGCCTCCTCGGCCGCGCCCGCGCCGTGACCGGTGACCGGGACACCGGGAGGGGCCTCGACGCTCACCCGGGCGGGGTCCCGTCGCCGGTCGGGCTCAGAGGTGTCCGTCGTCCGGGAGGAGGCCCGGGCCCGTCGCGTCTCGGGCGCGCAGCCTCCGCTCCTCCTCGGCGGCCTTCCGCAGGGTGGCCGGCCAGTGCGGGTGGGTCACCGTCGTCCCGGCCGTCCCCGACAGGGTCTGGAAGGTTCCGGCCAGCGCCCACTGCTGGAAGCGGTGGTGCACGGTCTGCCAGGCCCCGTAGCGTTCGGGTACGGTCCGCCACGGACTGCCGGTGCGGAAACGCCACAGCACCCCGTCGAACTGCCGGCGCAGGCCTTCCGGGTAGGGGCCGCGCTCCCCGAGCGGAAGCAATGGTTCCACCGACTTCCACTGGTCGTCGGAGAGATCACCGCACGGCGAGTCGAGTGCGTCGGCCGTGTCCGGACCCGCCGCGGGGCGGGACCGGGCCAGTTCCTCCAGGAGGGAACGGACCGCCTCGACCGCGTTCATGACCATCGTCGGGTCGGCGCCCGGCCGGGCGTGCGCGCTCATCCGGATGGCGGGCGGCCGCGGGAGACCGGTGTACTCCACCAGGCCGTCGTAGCCGCGACCGGTGGCCGCCAGGAGGGCCACGCCGAGTCCGGCGCGGGCGGCTTCCAGCACGCCGGCCAGATAGCCGGCGTCGCAGACCACCGACGCGGGGATGTCGTGGGCGGAGAGCACCTGAAGGGCCTGGCGGCGGACCGCGCACGGCTCCTCGATCGCCGCCAGCGGCAGCGCGGCCGGTGCCGGCGGCGGCGTCCACCCCGGCGCGGCGTACCACTTCAGGGGCAGTCCGCCGACCGGCATGCCCTCGACGACGACCGCCTCCGTCACGTACACCGCCAGATCCACCGATCTGCGGTTGACGGCCTCGACGAGCCGTGCGGAGCGGTCGATGCGGAACCTGACCTGGGAGCGCGGCAGCGTCCGGTGGACGGCCTCGGTGACCATGGGCAGGATCTGGTCCGCGGCGTGTTCGGCGGAGCCGATGACGACGGTGGCCGGTTCGGAACCGAGGAGACGTCGCGCGGCCTCGTCGTGCACGCTGAGGATCCAGCGCGCCTCGTCGAGGAGGAGCTTGCCCGCCGCGGTGAACCGGGTGGCACGGCCGGCCCGTTCCACCACCGGTCGTCCCAGTGTCTTCTCCAACCGCCGCACATGCTGGCTGACCGCGGACTGACTGAGGGTCAGGGACTCGGCGGCCCGGCGGAATCCGCCCTCGTCCGCGACGGCGACGAGACTGCGCAGCGCGATGATGTCGAAGACCGGTCTCATGGATCAACGCTAGCATCAACTGATAAGCGTTTCAGATCACTTGGGGTGGCTGTTCCCTGTGGGACGGGTGGGGCGCGATCGCTTCGCGAGTCGCGTCCCGTGCGCGGCGAACCGCTTCCCAGCGCACGGGACGACGCGTTGTCAAGGGGGCGGCGCAAACGCACGCAAGGTAGGGAAGGGGCCCGTGGAAATAGGGGTTGGCGGCCCCCGGGGGTGATGGCACGGTGGGCGAAACGGCAGGTCCGGTACCGACCGCCGACGGGACCCGTGCGGTTCCGGATCCCGCCCACGCGCCCGTGCTCCCCGTGCTCACCGGAAGAGACGCTCATGACCTCCCTGCGTACTGTCCTCATCACCGGCACGTCCTCCGGCATCGGCCTGGCCACCGCGGTCCGGGCCGCCGAGGCCGGCTGGAACGTCGTCGCCACCCTCCGCGACACCGGCAGGGGGGACGCCCTGCGCGCGGCCGCCGACGCGGCCGGTGTCGGCGACCGCGTCCATGTCGCCCGTCTCGACGTGACCGACCCGGAGTCCGTCGGCGAGGCCGTGTCCGGTGTGGTCGCCGACCACGGACGTCTCGACGCGGTGATCAACAACGCCGGGGTCGGGCAGCTCGGCACCGTCGAGCAGATCGGTGTCGAGGCCTTCCGGTCCGTCCTGGAGGTCAACTTCTTCGGAGTCGTGGAGGTGACGAAGGCGGCGCTGCCGCACCTGCGCGCGGTCGGCGGCCGCCTCGTCACCGTCTCCAGCCTCGGCGGTCTGATCGGGCAGCCGTTCAACGAGGCCTACTGCGCCGCCAAGTTCGCCCTCGAGGGCTTCCTGGAGTCCCTCGCCCCGGTCGCCGCGACCGCCGGAGTGCAGGTCTCCGTGGTCGAACCGGGCCCGGTGGCCAGCGAGTTCGTCACCCGTCTGGAGCCGTCCGTGCCCGGCTTGATCGAGAACGCCGGCCCCTACGAGGCGGCCTTCAAGGCCTACTTCGCCACCACGGCGGGCCTCTTCGAGCAGGCGCAGAGCGCGGTCGACGCGGCGGCCGTGGTCATCGACGTGCTCACCGCCGAGCGGCCGCCCTTCCGGGTGCAGACCTCCGGCGCGGCACGCGAACTCGCCGCGATCAAACTGGCCGACCTGGACGGCTCGGCCGTCCAGGCGGTCACCGGCCCCTGGCTGACGTGACGTGACGTGACGTGACCTGACCTGGCCTGGCCTGGCCTGGTCCTGTCTGGTCCGGTCCGGTCCGGTCAGGTCCGGCCCAGCCTGGCCTGGCTTGGTCTTGCCTGGCCTGGCCGGCCTGGTCTGACCGGGCTTGGCCGACCAGGCCGGACCGACCTGGCCGACCCGACCGGACCGGCCGACCGGACCGGCCGGCCGACCGGCCGACCCGACCGGACCGGCCGACCCGACCGGACCGACCGGGCCTGGCCGACCTGCTCCGGCCTGGCCGCCGTCCGTCACGGCAGGGCCACCACCTGCGCCGCGTGGCTGAGGCCCGCGCCGAAGCCCACCAGCAGCGCCAGACCGCGCCGGGGCACCGCGCCCCGGGCGATCAGCTCCTCCAGGGCGAGCGGGACGGACGCCGCGGAGGTGTTGGCCGTGTGGACGACGTCACGGGCCACCACCACGTGGGGCGGGAGCCGCAGTGCGGCCGCCGCCCCGTCGACGATGCGGAGGTTGGCCTGGTGCGGGACGAACGCGGCCAGGTCACCGGCGTCCACCCCGGCGGCGGCGAGGGCGGCGCGCGCCGCCACCGGCACCGTGGCCACCGCCCACCGGAACACGGCGGGGCCGTCCATGCGCAGGGTGGGCGCCACGGTGACCGACGCCCCCGGCGCGGGCCAGGGCCCGGAATGGGCGATGGCCCCGTGGCGGTCGCCCTCGGAGCCCCAGACCACCGGCCCGATGCCCGGCTCGTCGGCCGGGCCGACGACCACCGCGCCCGCCCCGTCGCCGAAGAGGAAGGCCGTGCCGCGGTCCGTGGGGTCCACGATGTCGGTCATCCGCTCCGAGCCGACCACCACGACATGCCGGCTGGTGCCCGACCGGATCAGGGAGTCGGCGGTCGCGAGGGCGTGGACGAAGCCCGCGCAGGCGGCCCCCACGTCCAGGGCGCCCGCCGAGACGGCGCCGATCCGGTGGGCGACCCGGGGAGCGGCAGGCGGCGACTGGGTCAGCTGGGACATGGAGGCGAGCAGCACCGTGTCGACCGCGTCGGGGGCGATGCCCGCCTGGGCCAGAGCCTTGAGCGACGCGGCCGCGGCCATGTCGACGACGGTGTCGTCCGGGGCGGCGAAGCGGCGGGTGGCGATGCCCGACCTGCGCCGGATCCAGTCGTCACTCGAATCGATCGCCGCCGCCACCTCGGCGTTCGGCACCACACGGGAGGGCCGGTAGGCGCCGACTCCGAGGATCCGGGCACCGGGGACGGCCGCGGGGACGCTCAGCCCCCGCGCGGCGCCGTCCGCCGCCACCCCACCGTCCGCGCCCGCGCTTCCGTGTCCGGTCGTACCACCGTCAGAGCCCGCCGGTCCGTGCCCGGTCGTTCCGCCGCCCGTCACCGTGCCTCCCCGGAGTCCGGTGTCGTACGCGTCGCGAACTCACCGTCCAGATAGCGCCGGCGCGTCTCACGGCGCTGTACCTTGCCGCTCGACGTCTTCGGCAACGTCCCCCTTCGGACCACCAGGATCTCGTCGGCCTCCAGCCGCTGGCCGTCCCGTACCGCCTCCCGTACGCGCCCGCGCAGGCCCTCGCTGCCGCCGTCGCGCAGCGCACGCCCGTCGGCCTCGACGACCACCACCAGCCGTTCGGCCGTGCCGTCGTCCACGGAGAACGCCGCCGCGCAGTTCGGGCGCAGCGCCGGGTCGGCGCGCTCCGCCGACACCTCGATGTCCTGCGGGTAGTAGTTGCGGCCCTTGCGGATGATCACGTCCTTGAGCCGGCCGGTGACGAAGAGCTCGCCGGCGTGGACGAAGCCGAGGTCCCCGGTGCGCAGCCAGGTGCCACGGTCCTCCTCACCGGTCAGGCGCGCCCCGAAGGTGTGCAGGCTCTCCTCGGCCCGCCCGTGGTAACCGTCCGCCACGCACGGGCCGTTGACCCAGATCTCGCCGACCGTGTCGTCCGGCAGCCCGGCCAGCGTCCCGGGGTCGGTGATGCGCACCGAGGTCGTCCCCACCGTCGTGCCGCAGCCCACCGCGTGGACGGCGCCCGCACCGGACGCCGGGTCCACCGGGTCCACCGGATCCGTCGGGTCCGTCGGGTGGTCGCCCGGCGTCGACGGCGGGGGCGTCACCCGGTCCGGGAGCCGCTCGACGCGGCCCTCGCGCAGGGCTTCGGCGTCGAGCAGGAGCAGCGTCGGATCCTGGTCCTCCCGGCTCCCCGTCACCTTGAGGGTGTTCTCCGCCAGCCCGTAGCCGGGGCACATGGCCCGGGGCCGGAAACCGGCCCCGGCGAACGTCCGGGTGAAGTCGCGTACGGCGTTCCACCGCACGGGCTCGGCCCCGTTGGCCGCCACCCGCAGGCTGGACAGGTCCAGTCCCTCGGGCACGCCGTTGTCGGCCGCGTCCCGCACGCACAGTTCGTAGGCGAAGCTCGGCGCGGCGGTGTGGCTGCCGCGGAACCGGGAGATGGCCTCCAGCCACCGGGCCGGCCGGCGGATGAACGCCTCGGGAGCCATGAGGTACGCCGGGATGCCCGCCCACAGCGGCAGGACGACCCCGAACAGCATCCCCATGTCGTGGAAGAGGGGCAGCCAGTTGACCACGGCACTGTCGGGGCGGCAGGGCCACAGCAGGTCCGTCTCGGCCACGTTGCTGCGGAAGTTGGCGTGGGTGACCCGTACGCCCTTGGGGTCACCGGTGGAGCCGGAGGTGTACTGGAGCAGGGCGATGTCGTCGGGGCCGGCCGCCGGCCCGGTCCACTCCCCGGCCGCCGGAGCGGGCGGCGATCCGGTGTCCACCAGGGTGAGCCCCGCCAGCTCCGGGGTGTCCCCGAAACGTTCCTCCAGGTCTCGTTTGACGGCTGCCGTGGTGAGCACGGTCGTCGTCCCGGCGTCGTCGGCGATGCGCCGCAGCCGGGTCAGACCGCGCAGCCGGGTCGGCACCTGGACGGGAGCCCCGGCGACGCCCGCGTACATGCAGCCGAGGAGGGTGGAGACGAAGTCGAGACCGGACGGGTGAAGCAGGACGGCGGCGCCGCCGCGGAGCCCGGCCGCGTCCAGTTCGGCGGCCCGGGCCCGCGCGGCTTCGTCGAGCTGCCGGTACGTCAGCGTCTGCTGCGGTGTCTCGCCGTTGTGGAGGAAGACGTAGGCGATGTCGTCGGGTCGGGTCGCGCTGCGCAGGCGCAGGACCTCGGGCAGGGTGGGCAGTGCGGTCGCCAGGGGGTCAAGGGCGGTGGCGGTCATGGGCGGCGGTCCTCTCCTCGCTGCGGCGCGGTTCGTCGGTGCGTTCGGCTCGGGTTCGGGGCGCGCGGGGCACGCGGCGCGCGGGGCGGGTGTGGTGGGGGCGCCGTTTCGCGGTGGCTACGGTGGTGCGTGCACCCGCTGTTCGCGGTGGCCTACGGCGGTGCCGGCGCCGTTCGCGGTCGTCGGCGGCGGGCGCCGTTCGCGCCGGCGGCGGCGGTGCCGGCGGCGTTCATCGCCGTTCCGGCGGACGGGTGCTTCGGCGGACGGAGTGCCCCGGGGGTTTTCGGGGACGGAGTGCCCCGGGGGTTTCGAGCACCCCGGATCGCTCATCCCGCGAGGGCGGGCTGCGGCGCGGACCGCAGCGGATTGAGCCACTCCTCGCCCAGCGCGGCGCGCGTCCGCGGGTCCGTCACGCCGAGTCCGGGACGGGGGGCCAGCGCGAGCACGCCGACCTTGCCGGTGTGGCCGTTCGTCTGTACCAGGCGGGCCGCCTCGCCGACCTCGGAGAGCGGATACACGTCGGACAGGACGGGCGCGACGCTGCCGAGCTTGAGCAGGCGCATCATCTCCGCGGCCTCGTTCAGGTTCATGCCGTGGCTGCCCACGATGCGCTTGAGGTTCATCCAGAAGTAGCGGTTGTCGAAGGAGTGCTCGTAGCCGGTGCTCGAACCGCAGGTGACGACGGTGCCGCCACGACGGGCCACGATGACCGAGATCCCGAAGGTGGCCCGGCCGACATGGTCGAACACGACGTGCGGGTCCTCGCCCAGCTCCGCCCGGACGGCCCGGCCGAGCCGCTTGGCGAGCTCCACCGTGTCGGCGCCGGCCGCCACCCGGCCGCCGATGCCGATCTCCTCGCGGTTGATCACGACGTCGCAGCCGAGCTTCGCCAGCAGTTTCGCCTTGGCCTCGGAGTTGACCACACCGACCGGGATGCCCCCGCCGTTCTTGACCAACTGGACGGCGAAGGCGCCGAGACCGCCGGTCGCGCCCCAGATCAGGACGATGTCGCCCTGCTTGATGCGGGCGCCCCGGTCACTGACCAGCATCCGGTAGGCGGTTCCGCCGCACAGGGGCACACAGGCCGCCTCCTCCCAGGTGAGATGGCCCGGCTTGGCGAGCAGCTGGCTGGCCCGTACGACGGTGTAGTGCGCCAGGCCGCCGAAGTTGGTCTCGTACCCCCATGCCTTCTGGTCGGCGCCGAGCATGCCGTCGGCGTGTGTGACGGGGTCCTGGTCGTCCACGACGGCCGCGTTGACGGCCACGTGGTCGCCGACCTTCCAGCGGCGTACGCCGGCCCCGACGCGCACGATCACCCCGGCCGCGTCCGAGCCGACGACCTGGAAGGGCTGGTCGTGCCGGGCCGCGTGACCGCCGGTCCTGGCGAAACGCTTGAGCGCGCCGAACGTCGACACGGGCTTGAACGTCGCCGACCAGACCGTGTTGTAGTTGATGGAGCTGGCCATCACGGCCACCAGCACCTCGTCCGGGGCGAGTTCCGGCATCGGCACCCGGCCCACCCGCAGCGAGCGCCGGACGTCGCTGTCGGCCTGACCGTCGAAGATGCCGACGTCCTCCTGCCGGATGTGAGCGGCGACGAAGTCCGCCGGGACCGGAGCGCTTTCCAGTTCGTCCGCGGAGGCTCCCCGGAGAACTGCCTCGGTCAGTGAATCCATCTGTGATTCCCTTCAACGTGAACAAGCCGATTGACGCTGCCGCATGTTTGTGGAAGACGCTATGGTGGGCCATTTCCCATGGGGAACCCCTAATCGCGACCCCTAGGGGTGTCGGTGGGTGAACAGGGTCCCGTGCTCCCGGCGATCTTCAAAGCAGCAGGTGAAACGTGGTGCGGGAAGTCATAGGGGGAGGTTAGGGGTCGGCGTGGAATGCGCCGCCCGGCCAAAATATGAGCGGTGGCGCCGGGATGCGGGACGAATCATCGCATCGCCTTTCCGGCCGTCCCGGCAGGAAAGTCGATGCAGCGGGAAATCTTCCGCGCGGAATGTCGAGAAGGGTTCGGCGAGAACGATGACCAGGCAGGCTGACCCCCAGGTGGCCGGAGCCGGCCACGACACGGTCGTTCCCGTCGCCGTGATCGGACTGGCGTGCCGGCTGCCCGGCGCACCGGACCCGGACGCCTTCTGGGATCTGCTGCGGCGGGGCGGAAGCGCTGTCGGCCCGCCCCCCGAGGACCGCCGGGCCCCCCGGGACGCGGACGTGCCCCGGAACGCCGACGTGTCACAGGACGCCGGCGTGTCACGGAACACGGGCGCGCCCCAGGACACCGACGTGTCGCGAGACGCCGGCGGCGTCGACGGCCGGCCCGGGTCAGGCGCGCCGCGCGGCGCGGATCTGCCCGGTGGCTTCCTCGACGACGTCGACCACTTCGACGCGGACTTCTTCGGCGTCTCCCCGCGCGAGGCCGCCGAGATGGACCCGCAGCAGCGGCTCGTCCTCGAACTCGCCTGGGAGGCACTGGAGGAGGCCGGGATCGTCCCCGCCGGCCTCGCCGGCACCCCCGTGGGCGTCTACGTGGGCGCCATGGCCCACGACTACGCGACGCTGCGCCACCGCGAGGACGCGGGCCCCCTCACCCGCCACACCCTGACCGGACTCAACCGCGGCATCCTCGCCAACCGGGTGTCGTACACCCTCGGCCTGCGCGGCCCCAGCCTGACCGTCGACTCCGCCCAGTCGTCGGCCCTGGTCGCCCTCCACCTGGCCTACCGGGCCGTGCGCGACGGCGACTGCACGCTCGCGCTGGCCGGAGGCGTCAACCTCAACCTGGCCCCGGACAGCACCTCGGCCGCCGCCCGCTTCGGCGGTCTGTCACCGGACGGCCGTTCCTACACCTTCGACGCCCGCGCCAACGGATACGCACGCGGTGAGGGCGGCGGCATGGTGCTCCTCAAGCCGCTCGCGGCGGCGCTCGCCGACGGCGACCATGTCCACAGCGTGATCCTCGGCAGCGCGGTCAACAACGACGGGACCACCGAGGGTCTGACCGTACCCAGCGCCGACGCCCAGCGGGACGTGCTGCTCCAGGCGGCCCGGCAGGCGGGGGTCGACCCGCGCGAGGTGCAGTACGTCGAACTGCACGGCACCGGGACCCCGGTGGGAGACCCGGTGGAGGCCGCCGCGCTCGGCGCCGCGTACGGCACGGGCCGCGAGGGCGACGAGCGTCTGGTGGTCGGCTCGGTGAAGACCAACATCGGACATCTGGAGGGCGCGGCCGGTGTCGCCGGTCTGCTCAAGACGGTGCTCAGCCTCCGCCACCGGCGGATTCCCGCGACCCTCAACCACGAGACCCCCAACCCCCGGATCCCCCTGGACGCGCTGCGCCTGCGGGTCCAGCGCGCGTCGGGCCCCTGGCCCCGGCCCGACCGGCGGCTGATCGCCGGCGTGAGCTCCTTCGGCATGGGCGGCACCAACTGCCATGTGCTGCTGGCCGAGCCGCCCGCCGCCGCCCGCCCGGCGACATCCGCCGACGCCGCCACCGACTCCGACGCCGCGTCGAGCGCCGCCGATGCCGACGGCGTCGTGCACGCGGCAACCACCGGGACCGTTCCGAGCGCCCCCGATGCCGATGCCGATGCCGATGCCGAAGCCGATGCCTACGCCGACGCCGACGCCGCCACGGACGGGGCCACCGTGACGACCGCGGCCGCCGCCGACGTCGTCATCCCCTGGCCCGTGTCCGGCGCCACCCCCGCGGCGCTGCGGGCCCAGGCCGAGCGGCTCGCCGAGCACGTCCGGGGCCGCCCCGGCCTCGGTATCGCCGACCTCGGCCACTCCCTCGCCACCACCCGCACCCGGTTCGCGCACCGCGCGGTGGCGCTCGGCCACGACCGCCGCAGCCTGTTGCGCGCGCTGGACGCCGTGGCGGCCGGCGAGCCCGCCCCCGGGGCCGTGGTCGGCCGCGCGCCGGTGCGGGCGACGGGAACCGTCGCCTTCCTCTTCCCCGGACAGGGCAGCCAGCGGGCCGGCGCGGGCCTCGGGCTGCACGCCACCACACCCGCGTTCGCCGCGGCCCTGGACGAGGTGTGCGCGCAGTTCGACACCCACCTCGACCGGCCGCTGCGCGACGTCCTCTTCGCCGCTCCCGGCTCGCCGGACGCCGCGCTCCTCGACCGTACCCGCTACACCCAGGCCGGTCTGTTCGCGCTGGGGACCGCGCTGTACCGCGTGCTCGAACGGCATTTCGCGGCACCGGACTTCGTGCTCGGGCACTCCATCGGCGGCCTCACCGCCGCCCATGTCGCGGGGGTGCTCCCGCTCGCTGACGCCGTCACCCTCGTCGCGGCCAGGGGCCGCCTGATGGAGGAGGCCCGCGAGGGCGGAGCGATGATCGCCGTGGAGGCCACCGCCGCCGAGGCGGAGACGGTACTGGCCGAGTATGCGGGCCGGCTGGCGCTCGCCGCCGTCAACGGCCCGCGTGCGGTGGTGGTCTCGGGAGACGTCGAGGCGGCGCAGGAGGTCGCCGAACGGTTCGCCCGCGAGGGCCGCAGGACGCGTCGCCTGAAGGTCAGCCACGCCTTCCACTCCCCGCACATGGACGGCGCGGTGGACGCGTTCCGGCGGATCGCCGCGACACTGGCCTTCCGCTCCCCGACCCTCCGGGTGATCTCCGACGTGACCGGCCGGCCGGCCGGTCCGGACGAGCTGACCTCGCCTGACTACTGGGCCGAGCACATCCGGCGCCCGGTGCGCTTCCACGACGGCGTACGGCAGTTGGCCGATAGGGGCGTCACCGGCTACGCGGAACTGGGTCCGGGCAACGTGCTCACCTCCCTGACCCGGTCGAGCGCGGGCCGTGACGCCTCCGTGGTCCCGCTGCTGCGCCCCGGGGTGCCCGAGCGGCTCTCCCTGGTCAGCGGGCTGGCCGAACTCCATGTGACCGGTGCCGACACCGACTGGTCCCCCTTCTTCGGCGAGGGACGGCGAGAGCGGGTGGCGCTGCCGACCTACGCCTTCCGGCGCAGGCCCTTCCGGTTCGCCGGCGCGGCCCGGACCACGGGTGCCCCGACGGCCGCCGCCCCCGCCCCGACGGCCGCCGCCCCCGCCCCGACGGCCGCCGCCCCCGCGCCGACGGCCGCCGCCCCCGCCCCCACGGCCGCCGCCCCCGCGCCGAACGCGTCCGCCCCCGCGCCGGCCGCCTCCGCCACGAACGCGTCCCCCTCCGCGCCCGACGTGTCCGTCGCCGCCGGCCCGAAGCCCGCCACGTCCGGGGTGCCGGTGCCGGCCGCACGGACCGACTTCCTCGCCCTCGTCCGGGCCGTCGCCGCCGACGTCCTGGGCGTCACCCAGGGGCAGGACCTCGACCCCGAACGGACGTTCAAGGCTCTCGGGCTGGACTCGCTCGGAGCGGTGGAGTTCGCCGACCGGTTGTCCCGGGCGACCGGGCTGTGGCTGCCGCCGACCCTGACCTACGACCACCCCACCCCGGTCGCCCTCGCCCGGCACCTCGCGGCGGAGGCCACCGGCACCACCTCCGGCGAAACCGCCGAAGCACAACGGGCCACCGGAACCGTCGATGAGGCCGGGCAGGCCGGGCAGGCCGGTCAGGCCGGGGAGCCCGGGAGCGAGGACGACGACCCGATCGCGATCGTCGCCACCGCGGGCCGCTGGCCCGGCGGCGCCGACACCCCGGAGCGGCTCTGGGACCTGCTGGTCTCGGAGACGGACGCGACGAGCGGCTTCCCGGTCGACCGGGGCTGGGACGAGGACCTCTACGACCCCGACCCGGACCGGCCCGGCCACACGTACGTGCGCCGCGGCGGATTCCTGCACGACGCCGACCGGTTCGACGCCGACTTCTTCGGACTGACGCCCCGCGAGGCCGACGCGATGGACCCGCAGCAGCGCCTTCTCCTGGAGACCTCCTGGGAACTGCTGGAGCGGGCCGGCGTCGACCCCGCGACCCTGCGCGGCAGCGGGACCGGCGTCTTCATCGGCGCCACCCAGCAGGAGTACGGCCCCCGCCTGCACGAAGCCGGCGGCGGCGCCGGCCACCGGCTGACCGGCGCGAGCGTCAGCGTCGCCTCGGGCCGCATCGCCTACACCTTCGGTCTCGAAGGGCCCGCACTCACCGTGGACACCGCCTGCTCCTCGTCACTGGTGGCGCTCCACCTGGCGGCGCGAGCGGTCCGCTCCGGCGAGTGCGCCCTCGCGCTGGCGGGCGGTGTGACGGTGATGTCGACGCCGGGCATGTTCACCGAGTTCAGCAGGCAGCGCGGGCTGGCTCCGGACGGGCTGTGCAAGCCGTTCGCCGCCGCGGCCGACGGCACCGGCTGGTCGGAGGGCGTGGGCCTGGTGCTGCTGGAGCGGCTGTCGGACGCCCGCCGGGCCGGCCGCCGGGTGCTCGCCCTGATCCGGGGGAGCGCGGTCAACTCGGACGGCGCCAGCAACGGGCTCACCGCTCCCAACGGCCCGTCCCAGGAGCGCGTCATCCGCCAGGCCCTGGCGGACGCCCGGCTGACCACCGGTGACATCGACGCCGTGGAGGCCCACGGCACCGGCACCACCCTCGGCGACCCCATCGAGGCCCAGGCACTGATCAACACCTACGGACTCGACCGCCCCGAGGGACAGCCGCTGCGCATCGGCTCCCTGAAGTCGAACCTCGGGCACACCCAGGCCGCGGCCGGTGTCGCCTCCGTCATCAAGCTGACCGAGGCCCTGCGGCACGACCTGCTGCCCGCCACCCTCCACGTGGACCGCCCCACCCCGCACGTCGACTGGTCCAGGGGCGCCGTCGAACTCCTCACCCGCGCCACGCCCTGGCCGGCCGCCGGCCGTCCCCGCCGCGCCGCCGTGTCCGCGTTCGGCATCAGCGGCACCAACGCCCATCTGATCCTCGAAGAGGCGCCGCCCGCCCCGGCCGAGCCCGAGCGCCCGGCTCCCGACCGGGACGTCCCCGTCCCCTGGATCCTCTCGGCGCGCACCCCGCAGGCACTGCACGACCAGGCCGCACGGCTGACCGCGCTGCTGAACGCGACGGCGTCCGAAGGCGTCGACCCGGCCGAGGTGGGGCACGCCCTCGCCCGACGGCCGCTGTTCGACCACCGTGCCGTCGTGGTGGCCCGGCGCCCGGCCGACCTCCACACCGCCGTCCGGGCCCTCTCCCACGGGGAGAGTGCCGAAGGGGTCGTCCACGGACGGTCCGCCGCCTCCGGCAGGCTGGCGTTCCTCTTCACCGGCCAGGGCAGCCAACGGCCCGGCATGGGGAAGGAGCTGTACGCGGCCCACCCCGTGTTCGCCGCCGCCTTCGACGAGGCGTGCGCCGCGCTCGACGCCCATCTGTCCGGACACGCGCCCGCCCCGCTGCGGGACATCGTCTTCACCGGCGCGGACGAGGCCGAGCCGGCCGAGGAACACCGGGCCACGGACCCGCACCCGCAGGATCAGCAGCCGGGACACCCGCACCCGCAGGATCAGCAGCCCGGACGCCCGATCCCGCAGAATCAGCAGCCGGGACACCCGCACCCGCAGGATCAGCAGCCCGGACGCTCGATCCCGCAGGACCAGCAGCAAGGACGCCCGCACCCGCAGCAGCCGTCCGCCCCGCACACCGTCCGCGCACTGGACCGGACCCTGTTCACCCAGCCGGCGCTGTTCGCCCTGGAGGTGGCGCTGTTCCGCCTGCTGGAGTCCTGGGGCGTCCGCCCCGACGTGGTCGCCGGACACTCGGTGGGCGAGCTCGCCGCGGCCCACGTCGCGGGCGCCCTGAGCCTCCCGGACGCCGCCGCGCTGGTCGTCGCCCGGGGCCGCCTGATGCAGGCCCTGCCGGAGGGCGGAGCCATGGTCGCCCTGGAGGCGACCGAGGACGAGGTGATCGACGCCCTCGACGGCCGGGAGTCGGAGGTCGGCATCGCCGCCGTCAACGGCCCCTTTGCGACGGTGATCTCGGGAGAGGAGGACGCGGTGCTCGCCGTGACGGCAGGGTTCCGCGCCCGGGGCCGCAGGACCGCCAGACTGCGCACGAGCCACGCCTTCCACTCCCCGCTCATGGAGCCGATGACCGCGGAACTGGGCCGGGTCGCCGACGGAATCGACCATCTGCCGCCGGACATCCCCCTGGTGAGCGCCCTCGACGGCGCCCTCTTCACCGGCGACCGGCCGATCCCGCCCGGGTACTGGGCGGCACACGCCCGGGGCGCGGTCCGCTTCCTCGACGTCGTACGCCGTCTGGAGGCCGACGGGGTCACCACGTACCTGGAGCTGGGTCCCGACGCCGTCCTCACGGCCCTGGCGCAGGAGGGCCTGCTCGGCGGACAGGGCGAGGACACACCCCCGCCCGCCCTCGCCGCAGCGCTGCGCCGCGGCCGTCCCGAGCCGGAGACCCTGCTGACCGCCCTCGGCGCGGCGCACGCGCGGGGGGCCGGCGTCGACTGGAGCGCGGTCATCGGCCGGTCGGGGCCGAGCCGGGTGGACCTGCCCACCTACCCCTTCCAGCGGCGACGCCACTGGTTCCAGGCGCCCGAACACCAGGCGCCCGCCGGCCCCCCGGCCGACGACGGCCGGTTCTGGGACCTCGTGGAACGCCGGGAACTCGACTCCCTCGCCACCACGCTCGGCATCACCGACCCCGGGCGCCGTGAGGCACTCGACGCCGTCCTGCCCCTGCTGGCCTCGTGGCACGGAGAGCGCGGCCGGGCGGCCGAGATCGACCGGTGGCGGCACCGGGTGCGCTGGCAGCCGGTACCGGACCCGGCGCCCGGGACCGTCCGGGGGCGCTGGCTGCTCGTGCTGCCCGACCGGGCCGACGGCGCGCCCCGCCCGTACGACACGTGGGGGCCGCTGCTGGAAGGGGCCCTCGGGGACGCCGGCGCACGTGTCGACCGCGTCCCCGTCCCGGCCGGCCGCTCCGACCGCGCGTCCCTCGCCACGCTGCTCGCCGAAGCCGTCGGCCTGTCCTCCGCGGAGCCGGTGACCGGCGTGCTGTCCCTGCTGTCACTGGACCACGACCCGGAACCGGGCCTGCCGGCCCTGCCGCACGGCCTCGCCGCCACCACGGCGCTCCTCCAGGCGCTGGACGACATCGGCACCGACGCGCCGCTGTGGGCCCTCACCCGCGGCGCGGTGACCACCGGCACCGGCGACCGGCCGGCCGACCCGGCCGGAGCGCTGGTCTGGGGACTCGCCGTGGTGGCCGCCACCGAGGCCGACGGCTGGGGCGGTGTCGTCGACCTGCCCGAGCGGGCCGACATCGGCGCCGCCGCCCGGGTGCTCACCGCCCTCACCGGCCGCCACCGGGAGGCCGAACTGGCCGTACGGCCCGAGGGACTGCTCGCCCGGCGCCTGGTGCCCGCTCCCCTGGAACCGGCCCCCGCCGACGGGCGGGCGGCCGAATGGACCCCCGGTGACGGCACGGTCCTCGTCACCGGAGGCACCGGCGCACTGGCCGGGCACACCGCCCGGTGGCTGGCCCGCAAGGGCGCCGGCCATCTGCTGCTGCTCAGCAGGCGCGGCGACGAGGCGCCCGCCGCGGCCGCGCTGCGGGACGAACTCACCGCGCTGGGCGCCCGGGTGACCTTCGCCGCGTGCGACGTCTCGGACCGTGCCGCACTCGCCCGGGTGATCGGCTCGGTTCCGCCGGAACACCCCCTGACGGCGGTCGTGCACACCGCGGCCGTCCTCGACGACGCCCTGCTCGACGCGCTCACGCCCGAACGGCTCGAAGGGGTCCTGCGGGTCAAGGCGGCCGGCGCGCGCCACCTGGACGAACTCACCCGTGACCTCGACCTGACCGCGTTCGTCCTCTTCTCCTCCGCCACCGGCGTCCTCGGCACCCCCGGACAGGCCAACTACGCCCCCGGCAACGCCTACCTGGACGCCCTCGCCCTCCAGCGGCGCGCCGCCGGCCTGCCGGCCACGTCCGTCTCCTGGGGGCTGTGGGCGGGCGAGGGCATCGCCGGGGACGAGGCCGCCCGCCGCACCGAGCGCCACGGGCTGCTGCCCATGGACCCCGAACTCGCCGTCGCCGCGCTGCAACAGGCCCTGGACCGGGACGAGACCCACCTGGTCGTGTGCCGCGGCGACTGGGCGGCCCTGGCGGCCCTGCGTGCCCACCCCCTGCTCGAAGCGCTCACCGGCGGCCCCACGGCCGACAGCGCACCGCAGCCGGACGAGCGGCCGGACGGACTGCGCGCCGAGCTGGCGGCGGCGACCGGCGAGCAGGACCGGCGCCGGCTGCTGTTGCGCTTCGTACGCACCCAGGTCGCCGAGGTGCAGGGCGGCCGGCCGGCCGATTCCGTGGACGTCCACCGGGGCTTCAAGGAACAGGGCTTCGACTCCCTCACCACCGTCGAACTGCGCAACCGCCTGAACCGGCGCACCGGGCTGAGCCTGCCCACCACCGTCGTGTTCGACCACCCCACCCCGCAGGCGGTGGCCGACCTGCTGTACGAACGGCTCGCCCCGGCCGAGGCGGCGGCGGGTGGCGCGGCGCGGGAGCTGCGGGCCCACCTCGACCGTCTGGAAGCGCTGCTGACGACGCTGCCGCCGGACGGTCCGGAGCGGGCCGACGCGGCGGCCCGGCTGGCCGCCCTGGCAACGGACGGCCCCAACGGCGCGGACGGCACGGCCCCGGCCGACCGGACCGGGCCGGGGGGCGACGTCTCCGCCGCGCTGTCGGCCGCCACCGACGACGAGCTGATGGACTTCATCGGCAAGGAACTCGGCATCTCCTGAGCCGGCGGCCCCGGCCGAGCGGCGCCGCCGCACCGCGCCTCCTTCTCCACCAGACCCCACCCGCACCGGCCCCCGCCCCGCACCCCCGGGGCGTGTCCCGGACCGGGCATCGCGCACGAAGGACGGATTCATGAACGACAGCCGCATGCGGCACCTCCTGGAACGGGTCACCGCCGAACTGCACGAGACGCGCAGGAAGCTGCGCGAGGCCGAGGACAGCGGCCAGGAGCCCATCGCCATCGTGGGCATGGGCTGCCACTTCCCGGGCGGCATCGACTCCCCGGAGGACCTGTGGCGGCTGCTCTCCGAGGGCGGCGACGTCGTGGGCGACTTCCCCGACGACCGGGGCTGGGACGTGAGCGCGCTGTTCGACCCGGACCCGGACCGGCCCGGTACCTCGGCCACCCGGCACGGCGCCTTCCTCGCCGACCCCGGCTCCTTCGACGCCGACTTCTTCGGCATATCACCCCGCGAGGCGCTGGCCATCGACCCCCAGCAGCGCCTGCTGCTGGAGACGGCCTGGGAGACGTTCGAACGCGCCGGGATCCGGCCCGACACCCTGCGCGGCAGCAGCACCGGCGTCTTCGTCGGCACGAACGGCAACGACTACGCCCCGCCGGCCGGAGCCGTCCCCGAGGACCTGGAGGGCTACATCCTCGTCGGCAACGCGGCGAGCGTCGCGTCCGGACGGATCTCGTACACCTTCGGCTTCGAAGGGCCCGCCGTCACCGTCGACACGGCCTGCTCCGCGTCGTCGGTGGCCGTGCACCTGGCGGTACGGTCGCTGCGCTCGGGGGAGTGCGACCTCGCCCTGGCGGGCGGGGTGACCGTCATGACCACCCCGTCGACGTTCGTGGAGTTCTCCCGGCAGCACGGACTGTCGGCGGACGGCCGCTGCAAGGCCTTCGCCGCGGCGGCCGACGGGACCGGCTGGTCCGAGGGGGCCGGTCTGCTGCTGGTCGAGCGGCTCTCCGACGCACGGCGCCTCGGTCACCGGGTGCTGGCCGTCATCAGGGGCACGGCGGCCAACCAGGACGGCGCCTCGCACGGCCTGACCGCCCCCAACGGCACCGCCCAGCAGCGGGTCGTCCGCCAGGCCCTGGCCGACGCCCGGCTGACGCCCGCACAGGTCGACGCCGTCGAGGCGCACGGCACCGGCACCACCCTCGGCGACCCCATCGAGGCCCAGGCGCTGCTCGCCACCTACGGTCAGGAACGGGCGCCGGGACGTCCGCTGTGGCTCGGCTCCGTGAAGTCGAACATCGCGCACACCCAGGCCGCCGCGGGGGTGGCCGGCATCATCAAGATGGTGCAGGCCATGCGGTACGGCGTGCTCCCGAAGACCCTGCACGTGGACGAACCGTCCCCGCACGTCGACTGGACGTCCGGCGCCGTCTCCCTGCTGACCGAGCACCGGCCCTGGCCGGAGACCGGGCAGCCGCGCCGGGCCGGGGTGTCCGCCTTCGGCATGAGCGGCACCAACACCCACATCATCCTGGAACAGGCACCCGAGCCCACGGACACCGGAACCGGGGACGGCACCGGCGGCACCCCCGAGCCGACGGTCACCGGAACCGCCGAGGGCACCGGGCGCACGGAGCTCGCCACGGCCGGGGGCACCGGGCCCACGGAGCTCGCCACGGCCGGGGGCACCGGGGGCACGGAGCCGGCCATCGCCGAAGGCACCGGGCGCGCGGAGCTCGCCACGGCCGGGGGCACCGGGGGCACGGAGCTCGCCACGGCCGGGGGCACCGGGCGCGCGGAGCTCGCCACGGCCGGGGGCACCGGGGGCACGGAGCCGGCCATCGCCGGGGGCACCGGGCGCGCGGAGCCCGCCACCGCCGGGGGCACAGCAGGCCCCGCCGGCCCCGCCGCCCTGCCCCTGGTCCTGTCCGCCCGTACCCCGGCCGCCCTCACCGCCCAGGCGGGCGCGCTCGCCTCCTGGCTCCGCACCGCCGACGGCGCCGACGGTTCCGGCGGCGGTGGCGGCCTCGTGGCCGTGGCCCGCGAACTGGTGGCGGGCCGGGCCGGCTTCGAGGAGCGGGCGGTGGTCGTCGGCGCCGGCGCGGACGCCCTGCTCACCGGACTCGACGCGCTCGCCGCCGGCGAGCCCGCTCCCGGCGTCGTGCGCGGGAGCGCCGGCACCGATCCCCGTACGGTGTTCGTCTTCCCCGGGCAGGGCTCGCAGTGGACCGGCATGGCCCGTGAACTGCTCGACGCCTCCCCGGTGTTCGCGGACGGCGTCACCGCGTGCGCCCGCGCCCTGGAGCCGTACACGGACTGGTCCCTGGTGAACGTCCTGCGCGGCGCCGAGGACGCGCCCGGCCTCGACCGGGTGGACGTCGTACAGCCCGCGCTGTGGGCGGTGATGGTGTCCCTCGCGCGGCTGTGGCAGTCCCACGGGGTGCGGCCGGACGCCGTGGTCGGACACAGCCAGGGCGAGATCGCCGCCGCGTACGTGGCGGGCGCCCTGTCGCTCGACGACGCGGCGCGGGTGGTGGCCCTGCGCAGCCGGGCCATCGGCGCGCTGTCGGGCGCCGGCGGCATGGTGTCGGTGGCCCTGCCGCTCCGCGCGGCCACCGAGGCGATCGCCCCCTGGGAGGGCCGCCTCTCGGTGGCCACGGTCAACGGCCCGTCCGCCGTGGTGGTCGCGGGCGAGACCGACGCCCTGGACGAACTCGTCGCCGCCTGCGAGCGGGACGGGACCCGCGTCCGCAGGATCGCGGTGGACTACGCCTCGCACTCGCCGCAGGTCGAGCGGATCCGCGAGGAACTGCTCGCCGTTCTCGCACCCGTCACCCCGCGCCCCGCGCGGATCCCGCTCCTGTCGACGGTCACCGGCGACTGGCTCGACACCACCGGGATGGACGCCGCCTACTGGTTCACCAACCTCCGGCAGACCGTCCTGTTCGAACCGGCGATCCGCAAGCTGGTCGCCGAGGGTCACGACGTCTTCGTCGAGACCAGCCCGCACCCGGTGCTGACCGCGGCCGTGCAGGAGACCGCGGAGGCGGCCGGCACCGGGCCCGTCACCGTCACGGGATCGCTGCGCAGGGACGAGGGCGGACCGCTCCGTTTCCTCACCTCCCTCGCCGCGGCCCAGGTCCACGGGGTCGAGGTGGACTGGAGGCTGGCGCCGGCGGAACCGGGCACCGCCGTGCCGGACCTGCCCACCTACCCGTTCCAGCGGCGGCGCTTCTGGCTCGGACCGGTGGCCGGCGCGGCGGCGGACGCCTCCGGTCTCGGACTGCGTCCCGCCGGACACCCCCTGCTCGGCGCGACCCTGCGGCCCGCGGAGGGCGACGGACTGCTGCTGACCGGCCGGCTCTCCGCGCAGGCCCAGCCCTGGCTCACCGACCACACGGTCCTCGACCGGGTCGTCGTACCGGGCACCGCCCTGGTGGAGCTGGCGGTACGCGCCGCCGACGAGGCCGGGCGCGACACGGTGGACGAGCTGGTGATCGAGACCCCGCTGGTCCTGCCCACCGCCGGCGCCGTCCAGATCCAGGTCTCCGTGACCGCACCCGGCGAGGGCGGCCGACGCGCGCTGACCCTCCACTCCCGGCCCCAGGACGCACCGGACGGCGCCGACTGGACCCGCCACGCCACCGGGTTCCTGACCCGTTCGCCCGCACCGGCGGCGCCCTCGGAGGGCACGCCGGGCACCTGGCCGCCGCCGGAGGCGGCCGCCCTGTCCCTGGACGGCCTCTACGACCGGCTCGCCGAGTCCGGTGTGGTCTACGGCCCCCGGTTCCGGGGACTGCGCGCCGCGTGGCGGCGCGGTGAGGAGCTGTTCGCCGAGGTCGCGCTCGACGGCGAGGAACGCGCGGCGGCCGGGGAGTTCGGGGTGCACCCGGCGCTGCTCGACGCGGCCTTCCACACCGCCGCACTCGGCACCGCGTTCCGGCCGGAGCCGGACCGGACCCTGCTGCCGTTCGCCTGGAACGGGATACGGCTGCACGCCTCGGGCGCGACGACCCTGCGGATCAGGCTCGCGCCCACCGCCGACGGCGGCCTGTCGCTGGACGCCGTCGACGAGGCCGGAGCCCCCGTCGTGTCGGTCGCCTCGCTGGTGTACCGGCCGGTCTCCGCGGGGCAGCTCGCCGCGGACGCCGGGACCGCCACGCCGCTGTACGGGCTCGCCTGGAAGCCGCTGCCGCTGCCGGAAGCGGCGCACGCGGGCGGCACCGTGCCGGCGGCGTTCCTCGGGGACGCGTCCGGACCGGGCCGGGGGGCGGCCTTCCCCGATCCCGCCGCCGTCGCCGAGGCGGTCCGCGCGGGCCGCGACGTACCGGCCGACGTCTGGTACGAGGTACCGGCCTCGGCGGCCGCCGGACCCGGCACGGACGGGGACGCGGCGGACGCGTCCGTGCCGACGCGCGCACGGGCGACGCTCGACCGGGTGCTCGCCCTCGTGCAGGACTGGCTCGCCCGCCCCGAACTGGACGGCGTCCGGCTGGGCGTGCTGACCCGGGGCGCGGTGTCCGTCGCCGGTGAGTCGCCGGACCTGGCGACCGCCGGAATCTGGGGACTGCTGCGCTCGGCGCAGTCCGAACACCCCGGCCGCCTCCTGCTGGTGGACGTGGACCCGAACGGGGACGAGGACGGGATCGGGCACGCGGACGGCGTCGGCCCGCTCGCCGCGGCCGTGACGGCGGCCGACGCCGCCGGGGAGACGCAGCTCGCCCTCCGGGGCGGCGCCGCCCTCGTGCCACGCCTCGTCCCCGCGGCCCCGGCCACCGGGTCCGCAACCGACGCCCCGTCCCCGCCCGCCACCTGGCGGTTCGCACCGTCCGAGGGGACCGTCCTGGTGACCGGAGGCCTGGGCCTGCTCGGCAGGCTGGTCGCCCGTCATCTCGTCACCTCCTCGGGCGTACGGCACCTGCTGCTGACCGGCCGGCGGGGCGAGCGGACGCCGGGCGCGCACGAGGTCGTCGCCGACCTCACCGGCCTCGGCGCCCACGTCACCGTCGCGGCCGTCGACGCGGCCGACCGGGACGCCCTGCGGACCGTCCTCGACGGCATCCCGGCGGCGCACCCGCTCACCGGTGTCGTCCACGCGGCCGGCACCCTGGACGACGGCGTCCTGGCCGGCCTCACCGCCGACCGCCTGGACACCGTCCTGCGCCCCAAGGCCGACGCCGCCTGGAACCTGCACGAACTCACCCGCGACACGGACCTCTCCGAGTTCGTCGTCTTCTCCTCGGCCGCCGGCGTCCTCGGCGTCCCCGGCCAGGCCAACTACGCCGCCGCCAACACCTTCCTCGACGCCCTGGTGGCGCACCGCCGCGCCCGAGGACTGGCCGCCACCTCCCTCGCCTGGGGGCTGTGGGCGGAGAGCAGCGAGCTGACCGGCCACCTGGACGGCGCGGACCACCGCCGCAACGCCCGCCACGGCACCCGCCCGCTCACCACCCCCGAAGGCCTCGCCCTGTTCGACGCGGCCGGAGCGACGGACCACGCCCTGCTCGTCCCCCTCGCCCTGCGGCACGGAGCCGACCCCGCGCAGCTCCCCGCGGTCCTGCGCGACCTTGTGCGGACGCGGCGGCCCGTCGCGCGCACCGCGTCCGAGGCGTCGGGCGCCCCCCTCGCCGCGCGGCTGCGCGCCCTCGACGCGGCGGCACGGGAGGAGTTCCTGATCGGCCTGGTCCGGGCGGAGGCGTCGACCGTCCTCGGCCGCGACGACCGCGAGGGCATCGCCGCCACCCGGGCGTTCAAGGACCTCGGCTTCGACTCGCTGACCGCCGTGGAACTGCGCAACCGGCTGGGCGCGGCGAGCGGACTGCGGCTGTCACCCACGCTCGTCTTCGACCACCCCACCCCGCGGTCCCTGGCACGCTTCCTGCTCGCCGGACTCGTCGGTGAGCACGAAGCGGCGCCCGCCCCGGCCCCTGCCGCCGGACCGGCCCCCGTCACCGACGACCCCGTCGTGATCGTCGGCATGAGCTGCCGGCTGCCGGGCGGCGTCGCCTCGCCCGACGAGCTGTGGGAACTGGTCTCCACCGGCGGCGACGCGATCACGCCCTGGCCCACCGACCGCGGCTGGGACAACGAGGCCCTCTTCGACGCCGACCCCGACCGGCCCGGCCGCACCTACACCCAGCACGGCGGATTCCTGCACGACGCGGCCGACTTCGACGCGGGCTTCTTCGGGATCTCCCCGCGCGAGGCGCTGGCCACGGACCCCCAGCAGCGCCTCCTGCTCGAAACGTCCTGGGAGGCGTTCGAACGGGCCGGCATCGCCCCCGACACGCTGCGCGGCAGCAGGACCGGGGTCTTCGTCGGCGTCATGTACAACGACTACGCCTCGCGCCTGCACGACCTGCCGCCGGAGCTGGAGGGCTACCTCCACAACGGCAGCGCGGCCAGCGTGGCGTCGGGCCGCGTCTCGTACACGTACGGGTTCGAGGGTCCGGCGGTGACGGTGGACACGGCGTGCTCGTCGTCGCTGGTGGCGCTGCACCTGGCGGTGCAGGCGCTGCGGTCCGGCGAGTGCGACCTGGCGCTCGCGGGCGGTGTGGCGGTGATGGCCTCGCCGTCGGGCATGGTCGCCACCTCCCGGCACCGCGCCTTCGCCCCGGACGGCCACGTCAAGGCGTACGCCGCCGCGGCGGACGGCACGAGCTGGGCGGAGGGCGTCGGACTGCTGCTGGTGGAGCGGCTGTCGGACGCGCGGCGGCTGGGGCATCCGGTGCTGGCGGTGGTGCGGGGTTCGGCCGTGAACCAGGACGGCGCCTCGAACGGGCTGACCGCCCCGAACGGCCCGGCCCAGCAGCGCGTCATCCGGCAGGCGCTGACGACCGCGGGCCTCGCCCCGCACGACGTCGACGCCGTCGAGGGACACGGCACGGGCACCACCCTCGGCGACCCGATCGAGGCACAGGCGCTGGTGGCCGCCTACGGCCGCGGCCGGCCCGAGGACCGTCCCCTGTGGCTCGGCTCGCTCAAGTCCAACATCGGGCACACCCAGGCCGCCGCCGGCGTCGCCGGGGTCATCAAGATGGTGCAGGCCATGCGGCACGGCGTCCTGCCGCGGACCCTGCACGTCGACGAGCCGTCACCGGACGTCGACTGGGCTGCGGGCGGCGTGCGGCTGCTGACCCGGGAGCAGCCCTGGGAGGCGGACGGACGACCGCTGCGCGCCGGCGTCTCGTCCTTCGGCGTCAGCGGCACCAACGCCCACGTCATCCTCGAACAGCCCGACGGAGCCGAGGAGCCGGTCACCGCCCCCGCACCCGACGGGGACCGGGAGCCGGCCCCCGCCCCCGCAGCCGACGCCGGTGGACAACCCCCGGCGGGGTCCGCCGAGGACGTGCCCCTGCCCTGGGTGCTCTCCGCGCGGACCCCGGCGGCCCTCTCGGCCCAGGCCGGGCGGCTGCTCGCCCTGCTGGCCCCGGCGGACGGCCCGCCCGCCGCCGACGTCGCGCACGCCCTGCTCTCCGACCGGTCGCACTTCGAACACCGTGCGGTCGTGGTCGGCGCCGGCCGCGACGCCGTCGCCGAGGGCCTCGGCGCCCTGGTCCGGGGCGAACCGGCCGGGAACCTCGTCCGGGGCGTCGCCGCCGACGGCGTCAGGACGGTCTTCGTCTTCCCCGGCCACGGCTCGCAGTGGGCCGGAATGGCCCACGGACTCCTGGACTCCTCACCGGTGTTCGCCGAGCGGATCGAGGACTGCGCGCGGGCGCTGGCGCCCCACGTCGACTGGTCGCTCCTCGACGTCCTGCGCGAGCTGCCGGGAGCGCCGACCCTGGACCGCGTCGACGTGGCCCAGCCCGCGCTGTGGGCCGTGCTCGTGGCGCTCGCGGCGCAGTGGCGGGCGTACGGGGTGGAGCCGGACGCGGTCGTCGGGCACAGCCAGGGCGAGGTCGCCGCCGCCACCGTGGCCGGCATCCTGTCCCTCGAGGACGCGGCCCGGATCGTCGTGGAGCGCAGCCTGATCCTGGCCGGTCTCGTCGGCAAGGGCGGCATGGTCTCCGTCGCCCTGCCGCCCGAGGAGGTCGAGCGGCGCATCGAGGCCTGGCCGGGACGGCTCTCGGTGGCCACGGTCAACGGGCCGTCGGCCGCCGTGGTCGCGGGCGAGGACTCCGCCCTGGAGGAACTGCTCGCCGACTGCGCGGAGCGGGGCGAGCGGGCCCGGCGGATCAGGGCGGCCACGGTCGCCGGTCACTCCCCGGTGATCGACGAGGCGAAGGAGGAACTCCTCGAACGGCTCGCCTTCGTCACCCCCCGCGAGGGCGACGTACCCCTCTACTCCACGGTCACCGCCGCGCTCGCCGACCCGGCGGAACTGGACGGCGCGTACTGGTACCGCAACATCCGGCAGACGGTCCGCTTCGCCCCCGTCGTCCGGGACCTGGTGGACGCGGGACACACCGTCTTCGTCGAGGTCAGCCCGCACCCGGTGCTGGCCGGCAGCATCCAGGACACCGTCGAGGCGGCGGACGCCGACGGCGTGGTGGTGACCGAGACCCTGCGGCGCGACCACGGCGGCCTCGACCGCTTCCTCGCCTCGGCCGCCGTCGTGCACGCCCGGGGCGTACCGGTGGACTGGTCCCCGGCGTTCGCGGGGCTGCGGCCGGGACGGGCGGAGCTGCCCACGTACGCGTTCCAGCGGCGCCGCTTCTGGCTGGACTCCGGGACGAACCCCGTGGGGCCCCTCGCCCGGGAGGGCGGCGACCCGGTCGGCCTCGGCGACGACGGGACGGAGCCCGAAGCCTCGGACGCCCCCGCGGCGCGGCTCGCCGCCCTGGGACCCGCCGAGCGGGCCGAGGCGCTGACCGACCTGGTGCGCCGGCAGACGGCGGACGTCCTCGGCCACGACGACGTCCACGAGGTGGGCGCGGACCGCGCGTTCAAGGAACTCGGCCTGGAGTCGCTGACCGCCGTGGACCTGCGCAACCGGCTCGCCGCCGCCCTCGACCGGAGACTGCCGGCCACCCTGGTCTTCGACCACCCGACCCCCGCGGCCGTCGCCGCGCACCTCGCGACGCTGCTGCCCGCCGCCGACGCGGCACACCCCGGGTCCGCGCACGACGCGCTCGCCCTGCTGGAGCGGATCGCGCCCGACGTCACGCCGTCCGACCCGGGCGGACGCGAACTGGTCGCCCGCCTGCGGGCGCTGGCCGCCCGCTGGGGCGACGACGCGCGGGAGACGGGCGACGGCCCCACCGACGACATCGACCTGGAGTCGGCGACCGACGACGAGCTCTTCGAACTGATGGACAGCGAGGCGTGATGCACGACGGACCGGGGACGCGGGAGGTGGCCGACGGTGGCCGATGAGGAGAAGCTGCGCCGCTATCTCAAGCGGGCGCTCGCCGAGGGCCGGGAGACGCAGCGGCGCCTGCGCGAGGTGGAGTCGGGCCTGCGCGAGCCGATCGCCGTCGTCGCCATGAGCTGCCGGCTGCCGGGCGGTGTCGCCTCGCCCGACGACCTGTGGGAGCTGGTGGCGGCGGGCGGCGACGCCGTCGCGCCCTGGCCCGACGACCGCGGCTGGGACCTCGACGCCCTCTACGACCCCGACCCTGACCGGCCGGGCACCAGCTACGTCCGCCACGGCGGATTCCTGTACGACGCGGCCGACTTCGACGCGGAGTTCTTCGAGATCTCCCCGCGGGAGGCGCTGGCGACGGATCCGCAGCAGCGGCTGCTGCTGGAGGCGTCCTGGGAGGCGTTCGAGCGGGCCGGCATCGCCCCCGGCACACTGCGCGGCAGCAGCACGGGCGTGTTCGTCGGGCTGGCGGCGCAGGACTACCACACCCGGCTCGACGAGGTGCCCGCCGAACTGGAGGGCTACCTGGGCATCGGCAACCTCGCCAGTGTGGCGTCGGGGCGCATCTCCTACACGTACGGGTTCGAGGGTCCGGCGGTGACGGTGGACACGGCGTGCTCGTCGTCGCTGGTGGCGCTGCACCTGGCGGTGCAGGCGCTGCGGTCCGGCGAGTGCGACCTGGCGCTCGCGGGAGGGGCGACGGTGATGTCGACCCCCGCCGGGTTCGTGGCGTTCTCGCGACAGCGCGGGCTGTCGCCCGACGGCCGCTGCCGGGCGTTCGCCGCCGCGGCGGACGGGACGGGCTGGGCGGAGGGCGTGGGGCTGCTGCTGGTGGAGCGGCTGTCGGACGCGCGGCGGCTGGGGCATCCGGTGCTGGCGGTGGTGCGGGGTTCGGCCGTGAACCAGGACGGCGCCTCGAACGGGCTGACCGCCCCGAACGGCCCGGCCCAGCAGCGCGTCGTGCGGCAGGCGCTGGCCAACGCGGGTCTCACCCCGCACGACGTCGACCTGGTGGAGGGGCACGGCACGGGCACGACCCTCGGCGACCCGATCGAGGTCCAGGCGCTCCAGGAGACGTACGGCCGCGGCCGGCCCGAGGACCGGCCCCTGTGGCTCGGCTCGCTCAAGTCCAACATCGGGCACACGGCGGCGGCCGCCGGCGTGGCGGGTGTCATCAAGGCGGTGCAGGCGATACGCCACCGCGTCCTGCCCCGGTCGCTCCACGTGGACGCGCCCACACCGCACGTCGAGTGGGCGGGCGGCGGCGTACGGTTGCTCGACGAGGCCCGGCCGTGGCCGGACGGCGACGGGCCCCGCCGGGCCGGTGTGTCCGCCTTCGGGGTGAGCGGCACCAACGCGCACGTGATCGTCGAGCAGGCGCCGCAGGAGCCCGAGCCGGAGGAGCCCGAGCCGGAGGAGCGCGAGCCGCAGACGCACGAACCACAGACGCACGAGCCGCAGCAGAACCAGCCGCACCAGAACCATCCGCAGCGCGACGAGCCGCAGCAGAACCATCCGCAGCGCGACGAGCCGGAGGAGAACGCCTCCGAGGGCGGCGCAGGCCGCCCCGCCGCCGCGGCCCGTCCCGCCGCGCTGCCCTGGCTCCTCTCCGCCCGGTCGGCGGCGGCGCTGCGGGACCAGGCGGACCGCCTCGCGGCGCTGCTGCGGGACCGCCCCGACCTCGACCCGGCCGACGTGGCCTGGTCCCTGGTCACCCGGCGGGCCACGCACGACCACCGCGCGGTCGTGGTGGCGGGCGACCGCGACGGCGTCCTCGACGGCCTGCGCACACTGGCCGAGGGACACGCGTCGGCCGCCGTACCGCAGAGCCCCGCCGACGGTGCCCCGGCGGCCCGCGCCGGCCGGACCGCCTTCCTCTTCACCGGACAGGGCAGCCAGCGGCCCGGCATGGGACGGGAGCTGTACGAGCAGTTCCCCGCCTACGCCCGGGCGTTCGACGAGGTGGCCGCCGAGTTCGACCTGCACGGCGCGGGACACCTGGCCCACTCCGTGCGCGAGGTGGTGCTGTCCGGCGGCCACGGCCACCTGCTCGACCGTACGGAATACGCCCAGCCCGCCCTCTTCGCCGTGGAGGTCGCGCTCCTGCGGCTGCTGGAGGGCTGGGGAGTGCGGCCCGACGTGGTCGCCGGGCACTCGATCGGCTCGCTGGCCGCGGCGCACGCGGCCGGCGTGCTCACGCTGTCCGACGCCGCGTCCCTGGTGGTGGCCCGCGGACGGCTGATGCAGGCGCTGCCGGCCGGCGGCGCCATGGCCGCCGTGGAGGCCACCGAGGAGGAGGTCGCCGCGGCGCTGCGGGGCCGGGAGGAGACGGTCGCGATCGCCGCGGTCAACGGCCCCCGCTCGGTGGTCGTCTCCGGAGACGAGGAGCCCGTCGTCGCCCTGGCGGCCGGCTTCCGGGCCCAGGGCCGCAGGACGGCCCGGCTCCGGGTGAGCCACGCCTTCCACTCCCACCGCATGGAGGGAATGCTCGACGAGTTCCGCCGGACGGCCAAGGCGGTCGACCACCACGACCCGGTCCTGCCCATGGTCTCCGACCTGACCGGCGCCCCGGCGCGGGACGGGGAGCTCGGCGCCGACCACTGGACGGAACACGCCCGCAGCCCGGTCCGCTTCCTGGACGCGGTGCGGGAACTGCGCGCCCTCGGCGCGACCCGGTTCGTGGAGGTGGGCCCCGACGGCGTCCTCACCGCCCTGGTGGGCGACATCCTGGCCGACGACACCGCCGGCGCGGCCCCGCCGGCCGTCCTCACCTCCGTACTGCGGGGCGGCCGCCCCGAGGCCGTGACCCTGCTGACGGCCCTGGGCCGGCTCCACGCCGACGGCGTGCGGGTGGACTGGCCGGCGGTCTTCGAGGGACTCGACCCGCACCCGGTGGACCTTCCCACCTACGCCTTCCAGCGCCGGCGCCACTGGCTCGACGCCACCGTGACACGCAGCAGCACCGACGCCCCGCTGCTCGCCGGTCCCACGGCACCGGCCCCCGGCCCCACCTGGGCCGAACGGCACGCGCACCTGTCCGGACCGGCGCTCGGCACCGCGCTGCTCGACCTCGTACGGACGCAGGCGTCGGCCGTCCTCGGATACCCGACGACGGAAGCGGTGCGGCCCGAGCGGCCGTTCGTCGAAGCGGGACTGGACTCCCTGTCGGCCGTCGAGCTGCGCGCCCGGCTCGCCGGCACGACCGGTCTGGCGCTCGGGGGAGCGCTCACCATCCGCTTCCCGACCCCGGCGGCCCTCGCCGGGCACCTGGCGGACCTGCTGCGGGAGCGGCCGGGGCCCGACGTACCGCCGACGGCGCAGGACGGCCCGCTCACCACCCTCTATCTGCGGCTGTGCGCCGCCCGGCAGATCACGGCCGCCACCGAGGTGATCGTGGCCTCCTCTCGGCTGCGGGACACCTTCGGCGCGGCGGACGGCGCCGTCCACGCCGTCGAACCGGTCGCCCTGGCACACGGCGGGGCCCCGACCGCGCTGGTCTGCTTCCCGGCCCTCACCGCACTGTCCGGACCGCACGAATACGCCCGCTTCGGCCAGGCCCTCGACGGGCTGCGGGACGTCCTCGCCGTTCCCGCGCCCGGCTACGCGCCCGACAGCGCCCTGCCGGACTCGGCGGACGCCTTCGTCGCGATGCAGGCGGACGCGGTCCAACGGCTGGTGGGGGAGCGGCCGTTCGCCCTGCTGGGCCGCTCCCTGGGCGGCTGCGTCGCCCACGCCGTGACCGCCGAGCTCGAACGCCGCGGAACGGCCCCGGCGGGCCTCGCCATGGTCGACACGTACCCGATGGACACCGCCTCCCTGCCCGGCATGGAGTGGTGGATGCCCGCCATGATCAACGGAATGGTCGACCGGTTCGACGCGTTCGACCTGGGCCTGAGCGACAACGGCCTGACCACCATGGGCCATTACCTGCGCACCTTCGGCCCCTGGCAGCCCCGGCCGGTCACCACCCCGACCCTCCTGCTGCGGGCCGAGGACCCGCTGCCCGGGACGCCGGCCGACCCAGGGCGTGACACCCGTGCCTTCTGGCGGCTGCCGCACACCACGGCGGACGTGCCCGGCGACCACTTCTCCGTCCTCGAAGAACACTCGGCGACCACCGCCGCCGTCGTCGAGGAATGGCTGGACACCCTCGGCCGGCCGGCCCCCTGACCACCGGCCCCCTGACCACCGACACCCGCACGACGCGCCGCACGGCGCACCGCACGAGAGAAGAGAAGAACACCATGACCGCACCACAGCCCCTGCACCTCGCCGTCGCCCTGGACACCGTCGGCTGGCACCCCGCGGCGGGCGCCGGACCCGACGCCCCCGACGGCGACCTGTACGGCCTGGCGCACTGGACCGCACTCGTCCAGGAGGCCGAACGCGGGCTGCTGGACTTCGTGACGCTGGAGGACCCGCCCAAGCGCCCCACCGGTCACGTCGCCCACCGGCTGGACGCGCTCCTCGTCGCCGCCGCCCTGGCCTCGCGCACCGAACGCATCGGACTGGTGCCGACCGGCGTGGCCGACCGGGCCCAGCCGGCACACATCGCGCGGGCCGTCGCCACCCTGGACCACGTCAGCGGCGGCCGGGCCGGCTGGCGCACCCAGGTGACGCCCGCGCGCCCGATCGTGATAGCCGACATCTTCACCCCCGAGGTGCAGCGGCCGATGGCCGAACTCTTCGAACGCGCCGCCGACCTGGTCCGGGTGGTGCGCGCCCTGTGGGACGGCGTCGACGACGAGAAGGCGCTGCGCGATCTCGCGCCCGGCCGCTTCGCCCCGGCCGACCCCGACCCCGGCGGCAGCTTCACCGAGATCGAGCCGCTCGGCGGAACGGCGGGCGACTGGCTCACCATCGACTCGCCCGCGCTGGCCCCCCGCGCCCCGCAGGGCCACCCGCTCGTCTTCACCCTCGCCCACATCTCCCTTCCGTACCGCTACGGAGCCCGCTCCGCCGACGTCGTGTCGGTGACGCCGCACAGCGCCGAGGAAGCGCGCGCGACCGTCGAGGAGATCCGGACCGAACAGGCCGCGGCCGGACGCGCGGACCAGAAGGTGCACGTCTTCGCCGACGTCGTGGTCTTCCTCGACAGCACCCCGGGCCGGGCCGCCGAGCGCAAGGCGCGCCTCGACGAGGCGCACGGCGCCCCCTGCACCTCCGACGCGCACATCGCCGTGGGCACCCCCGCCGAGGTCGCCGACCTGCTCCTGGAATGGCAGGGGGCAGGCCTGTCCGGGTACCGTCTGCGGCCCGGCGCGCTGCCCCACGACCTGACCGCCATCACCCGCGAACTGGTGCCCGAACTCCAGGCCCGCGGCGCGTTCCGGACCGCCTACGAGGCCGACACCCTGCGCGGGCTGCTCGGACTCCCGCTACCGCCGGCCCCCGACGCGCTCTGAGACCGGACCCCGGCACGCCGCCTCCTGCCGGAGCTCCTGCTCCGGCAGGCGCTCCTCCTCCCGCACCTGCCGCTCCGGCAGGCCCGCGGCCGCTCGTGCGGACGGCCCCGGCTCCTCCCGGCGGTCGGGTTCGAGCAGCCACGGCGGCAGGTGCGCCCGGCCCTTGATACGCAGTTTCCGGTAGGTGTGCGTCAGGTGCTGTTCCACCGTGCTGACGGTGATGAACAGCCGCTCGGCGATCTCGCGGTTGGACAGCCCGGCCGCCGCGAGCGCCGCCACCTGAGCCTCCGAGCTGCTGAGCACACCGGCCCGGGCCCGGGCGTCGCGCTCGTGCCCGGGAGCCGGGGCCTCACGGACCGTCAGCCGCCGGGACAGCGGGGCGAGGCCCTGCTCCTCGGCGATGTCCAGGGCCTGCCGGGCGACCATCCGGGCCCGGCCGCTCTGGCCCGCCCGGGTGTGCACCTCGCTCAGGTCGGCCAGGGCGCGGGCCAGTTCCAGCCGGTCACCGGCGGCGTCCAGCAGATCGGCGGCCTCCCGCAGCAGGGTCGCGCGCTGCCGGGAGTCGGCCACGGAGGCGGCCGTGTGCAGCGCCATCCCCCTGGCCCGGGGCTGACCGGCCGGAACCAGGGCGAGCTGCTCGACGGCCAGCCGCCGGGCGTCGTCGGTCCTGCCGAGCCGCAGCAGGGCCGCCACCGCGTCGCCGCGCCACGGCACGAACGCGGGGAGGTCGATGTCCCACTCCCGCATGAGCCGGCCGCACCGCGTCAGGTCGTCGAGCGCGCCGTGCAGCAGGTTCACCGAGAGCCGCCACCGGCCGCGCGCATACAGGTACTGGATCCCGAACCGGGTCTGGAACAACTCCTCGGGCAGCGCCGCCACCGGGGGCCCGCCGACGTCCCTGATCGTGCCCGTCGCGGCGGCGGCCAGCTGGAGACTCGACAGCGGAGAGCCGATCAGGACCCCCCAACCGCGCAGCGACAGCAGCCCCATGGCCCGGCGGGAGCACTGCTCCGCGAGCCGTACGTCGCCCTGGCGGATCGCGATCTCGGCCCGCAGCGCCGCGAACAGCGCCTGCCACGTCGGGACGTCACGCCGGGTGGACTCCCGCAGCAGCACATCGCACCAGCCGGCCGCGAGATCGCACCGGTCGGCGTAGACCAGCACCGACACCGCCTGGTGGACGGTGTCGAAGGTGGCGTCGTCCAGCACCGTCGTCTGGAGCGCCAGTTCGGCGCTGCGCACGGTGTCCGGGCCGGGGCCCGAACGCAGCAGCCGGTTCAGGACGCCGGCCATCCGCCCGGCCGCCCCGTCGGCGGCCCGCGCGGCCGACCGCCGCGGCCGGGTCCGGGCGGCGGGCTGGGACAGCAGGGCCGGATGGGAGGCGCGCACCCACTGCCGCGCCGCGTGGTACTCGGCGCTGGAGCGCGCGTCCAGCGTGTCCGAGGACCGTTCGAGCCGGCGCAGCGCGAGGGTGATCTCGTCGCTGCTGCCGTTCCACAGCAGCCGCCCGAGCAGCGCCACGCCCTGGCAGCCGGACAGCCGGCCCTCCCGCAGGGCGGCGATCAGCGGACGCAGCCGCCGGCAGGCGGTGTCGGGGTCGGTGCGGAAGTCGACGAGGCTGCGCAGCATGGTCACCGTCACCCGCTGGTCCTCGTCCGCCGAGGCTTCGCCGGCCACGTCCAGGCAGGCCTCGGCGGTGGATGTGTCGTCGCGGCGCAGCGCCTCGCGCGCCGCCTCCACCGCCACGGGGAAGGCCCACGGCTCCCGGCTGTGCCGGGCCGCCACCAGGTGGACGGCGATCGCCGACGCGGGCTCCCCGGCCTCGTGCAGCAGCCGGGCCGCGTCCCGGTGCAGCGCCGCGCGCTCGCCGGCGGACATGCCGGCCAGGACGGCGGCGCGGGCGGCGGGATGACGGTAGCGCCCGTCGTCGAGGACGCCGAAGCGGTCCATCGCCGCCAGCGTCTCGTCGACCACCGGCCGGGGCCGGCCGAGCAGCCGGGCCAGCCGGCCGCGGGAGCCCGACGCGTCCAGCACCGCGAGCGCGCGGGCCGCGTCGCGGTACCGCTCCCCGGCGCGGCGGACACACGCGTCCACCGCCCGGCCGAACTCCTCGCCCGCGACCGGCTCCGCCGCGGACGGCCGCAGGGCCGTGTGCTCGTGGTGGTCCTCCGCGAGCGCGCGCAGCAGCAGCGGGTTCCCGCCGCTGAGCCGGTGCCACGACGTGGCCGCGGAACCGGACACCGGGCCGGGGCCGATCAGCCGGGTCAGCATCTCCCGGGTGCCGGCCGGGGACAGCGGACCCACCCGCAGCCGGGTGAAGTGCCCCTGGCGCATCATGGTCGTGCGCCAGGACAGCTGGGGGCCGCTCGCCCCGGCCGCCGTGTCGCGCTCGGTCACCACCAGCAGCACGCGGTCGGTGCGCAGCAGGCGCCCGACGTACGTCAGGGAGTCCAGGGAGGCCGAGTCGGCGAAGTGCAGGTCGTCGACGATCAGCACCACGGGAGTCCGCTCCGACAGACCGCGCAGCAGCTGCCACTGCACCTGGCTGACCTGCGCGGGCGTCGGGCCGTGCGTCAGCAGGTCCGCGTCGCACGGCGCGATCGCGGTGCCGTCCCCGGGCAGGCGCAGCGCCCGCTCGCGGTCGGCCGGCGAGAAGTGCTGGTGGCGGAAGATCTGACCGACGACCCCCAGGGGGATCCTCTGCTCCGAGCAGCGGGCCGTCGAGTGCAGCACCACGGCACCGGCGGCCGCCGCCTCCTCGCCGAGGACGTGCAGGAGTTCGGTCTTCCCGGCGGCGACCGGCCCGCTGATCGCGGCCACGCCTCCTCGGCCCGCGAGACACTCGGCCAGCATCTCGCGCAGTCGCCTCACCTGGGTCTCACGTTCGACTAGAACCACAGCAGGTTCCCCATCTCCCACGTCGCGGTGGCGTTGTACGGACCTCGGACATCAACGCCGTCGGTGACGTCCAGCTCGGGGCGGAGGGAGCGAGCTGGTCAGGCCCGCTCCGGTGCGGGCGCGGCGCCCGGGAGCAGCCGGGAACGGATCAGCGCACCGATCCGGTCCTGGTGTTCGGTGAGGAAGAAGTGGCCGCCGCTGAAGGACAGCACCTCGGTGGAGCCGGCGGTGTGCCGCTCCCAGGCCCGTGCCTCGTCCGCCGTGACCTTCGGGTCGTCGGTGCCGACCAGCACGGTGACCGGGGCCTCGATCGGAGGGCCCGGCCGGTGGCGGTAGCGTTCCACGGCCCGGTAGTCGCCGCGCAGCGTCGGCAGGACCATCGCGACCAGCTCGGGATCCTCGAGCAGCGCGGGAGGTGTCCCGCCCTGGCGGACGATCTCCGCCAGCAGCTCCCGGTCGTCGGCGAGGTGGAGCCGTTCGGCGCGGACGGTGGACGGCGCCCGTCTGCCGGAGGCGAAGAGCGCGGCCGGCCCCGAGCCCGTCGTGCTCCGCAGCCGCCGGGCCGTCTCGTACGCCACGAGGGCGCCCATGCTGTGCCCGAAGAAGGCCGGCGGCTCGGCCCACCAGGGCCGCAGCACGTCGGCGATCGATCCGGCCAGGCCCTCGATGTCACTGACCTGCGGCTCCGCCCGGCGCTCCTGGCGACCCGGGTACTGCACGGCGAGCACCTCCACCTGGGGATGCAGCCGCGCCGAGAGCCAGAACCAGAAGCCGGCCGATCCTCCCGCGTGCGGGAAGCACACCAGGCGCGCGGCGGCCTCCGGGGAGGGATGGAAGCGCCGGATCCACGCATCGGTGTCGACGTCCGTGCTCATGCCCGTGATCCCTGTCCTTCCTGGTTCCGGTCGGGCCGGGGCAGCGCGGCCAGCAGCTCCCGCGTGTACGGGTGGGCCGGGCTGTCGAAGATCTGCCCGACGTCCCCGGTCTCGACCAGCCGCCCGTCCTTCATCACGATCACCCGGTCGCTGACGTGGTGGACGACGCCGAGGTCGTGCGAGATGAACAGCAGGGCCACCCCCAGCTCCCGCTGGAGCTCCGCCAGCAGGTCCAGCACCTGGGCCTGGATCGACACGTCGAGCGCGGAGACCGGCTCGTCGCACACGATCAGCCGGGGCCGGGTGGCCAGCGCCCGGGCGATCGCGACGCGCTGGCGCTGTCCGCCGGACAGCTCCGACGGACGCCGGTCCTGCACCCGCGCCGACAGGCCGACCTGGCCGAGCAGTTCGGTGACCCGCGCCGAGCGGACCCGGCCGCGCGGGACCCCCGCCCTGCCCACCGCCTCCGCGACGATGGTCCGCACACTGTGCCGGGGGTCGAAGGAGCCGAGCGGGTCCTGGTGGACGACCTGGAGACGCGGACGCCGGGCCCGCCGTTCCCGCTCGGGCAGAACGCTCCAGGGCTCGCCCTCGAACCGCACGCTCCCCTCGTCCGGCTCCACCAGGCCGAGCACGATGCGGGCCGTGGTCGTCTTGCCGGAGCCGGACTCGCCGACCAGGCCGAGCGTCTCACCGGCGGCGATCCGGAAGGACACCTCGTCGACGGCGGTCCAGGAACCGCCGCCCGGGGCCCGGAAGCGCTTGGAGACACCCCGCACGTCCAGCAGCGGCTCGCCGGAGGCGGCGGCGCCGGGTTCCCGCCCGGCGGCGGCCACGGGGCGGCGGACGGCCGGTGCCGCCGACGGCAGCGGCGCGTCGGGGTGCCAGCAGAGCGTGAGATGCCCGTCGTCGCCCGCCGCGGCCACCGGCAGCTCGGCACGGCAGCGCGCGTCGGCCGCGGCGCACCGGGCCGCGTACGGGCAGCCGCCGGGCCCCGCCGCCTCCCCCCGCCCGGGAGCCGCGACGGACAGCGCGCTCCCCTTGGAGCCGATCGTGGGCACCGCCGCCAGCAGGGCCCGGGTGTACGGGTGCCGGGGATCCTTCAGCACGTCCCGGGCCGGCCCCTGCTCGACGACCAGACCCCCGTACATCACCGCGACCCGGTCGGCGAGCCTGGCCACCACCGCCAGGTCGTGACTGATGAGCAGCAGCGCCGTGCCCTCGCCGACCAGACGGCCCAGCAGGTCGAGGATCTGGGCCTGGACGGTCACGTCCAGGGCCGTGGTCGGCTCGTCGGCCACGAGCAGTTCCGGCGCGCCGGACAGCGCGGACGCGATCAGGGCGCGCTGGCGCAGACCGCCCGACAACTGGTGGGGATACTCCGCGGCCCGGCGGGCGGGGTCGGGGATCCCGGCGTCGGACAGCAGGGCGAGGCTCCGCTCGCGCGCCTCGGCGCCCCGGGCGAGGCCGTGCGTGTGCAGCGTCTCCCGGATCTCGGCGCCCACCGTGCGCAGCGGGTCCAGGGAGACCAGCGCGTCCTGGAGGACCAGGCCGATCCGGCGCCCCCGCACGGCACGCCACGCGCGCTCCGACAGGGCGGTCAGGTCGACGCCGTCGAAGTCGAGCCGCCGGGCCGCCACCGTGGCGTGCGCCCCGGTCAGCCCGAGCAGGGTGCGGGCGGTGACGCTCTTGCCCGACCCGGACTCGCCGACCACGGCGAGGCACTCGCCCCGGCCGAGGGTGAACGACACGTCCCGCACGGCACGGACCTGTCCGCCCCGCCGGAAGGTGACGTCGAGACCCTCGACGCTGAGCAGCGGCGACTGGGTGGCGTTCATCGGTCGGTCCTCCGGGTGAAGCGCTGCTGGGCGTGGCGGCCGACCACGTTCACGGCGATGACGGTCGTGGTGACGGCGGCGCCCGGGAACACCCCGATCCACCACGCCGTCTGCAGGAAGTCCCGCCCGGCGGAGAGCAGCGCCCCCCACTCGGGCGAGGGCGCGGCGGGGCCGAGGCCCAGGAAGCTCAGCCCGGAGGCCGAGATCAGTGCCGTACCGAACCCGACGGTCGCCAGGGTCAGCAGGGGAGCGAGCGCGTTCGGCAGGATGTGCCGCAGCACGATCCGCCGGCGCGGCAGGCCGAGGGCCACCGCCGACTCGACGTAGCTGGAGCGGCGTACCACCATGGCCTCCGCGCGGACCAGACGGGCGTAGCCGGGGACGAAGGCGATGCCGATGGCGGTCATCACGTTGACGGTGCCCGAGCCCAGCACGGTCACGACCAGCAGGGCCAGCAGCAGGGCGGGCAGCGCCAGCAGGATGTCGGCCAGCCGCATCAGCAGCTGGTCGGCGACGCGTCCGCCCAGCGCCGCGGCCAGGCCGAAGGCCGCGCCCGCGACGACCGATATGAGGGTGGAACCGAAGCCCAGCAGCAGTGACGGCCGCGCGCCGTAGAGGATGCGGGTGAACAGGTCGCGGCCCAGTTGGTCGGTGCCGAGCCAGTGCTCGGAACCGGGTCCCTGGAGCGCGGCGAGCGGGTCGGTCGCCGCGGGCGAGACGCTGGTGAACAGACCCGGTGCCACCGCGACGAACACGACGAGCAGCAGCAGGACGCCCGCGAGCACGACGGTCACGGGAACGGACGACAGCGGTCCGGCCCACCGCCGCCGCACCCGGGCGGGTGCGGCGACGGCGGAGCCGGTGCCGAGATCGGGGAGGAGTGAACTGGCCATGGATCAGGCGCTCCTGAGCCGCGGGTCGATGACGGGGTACAACAGCTCCACGACGGTGGAGATCACGACGAAGACGAAGGCCGAGAGCAGCACCACGCCGATCACGACCGGCATGTCCTTGGCGGTCACCGCCTGGAGGACGAGCGAGCCGATGCCGGGCCGCCCGAACACCGTCTCCACCAGGACCGCCCCGCCGATGAGGGAGCCGGTGAGCCACCCCGCCAGCGTGAGCAGCGGCACGGCCGAGTGGCGCAGCGCGTGCCGCAGCCGCACCGCCGTACGGCCGACGCCGCGGGAGCGGGCGGTGACCACGAACGGCTGCTCCAGGGCGGCTTCGAGTCCCTCGCGCAGCACCTGCGCCAGCACGCCGGTGAGCGGCAGCGCCAGCGTGACGGCGGGCAGGACCAGCGAGGCGAAGCCGTCCGCCCCGGCCACCGGGAAGACCGTGAACCGGAAGGAGAAGACGGTCAGCAGCACGATCCCCACCCAGTAGGACGGGGTGGAGGCCGCGACCAGCTCCCACACCGAGGCGACCGCGCGCAGCGCGGGCCGGCGGCCGGCCGTCGCCACCGCGGAGAGCACCGCGAGGACGACGGCCAGGACCAGCGCGGCCAGGGCCAGCTGTACGGTCGGCCCCAGCTGGTCGCCGATCAAGGACCACACCGGCCGCTGGAGCTGGTACGACTCCCCGAGGTCGCCCCGCAGGAGCCGGCCCAGGTAGTGCAGGTACTGCTCGGCCACGGGCCGGTCGAAGCCGTACTCCCGGCGGATCTCGGCCCGCACCTCCGGGGAGCCGGCGTTGGACGGCCCGAGCAGGACGGACACCGGATCGCCGGGGATGAGCTGGAGGGCGAGGAAGGCCAGGGTCGCGGCCCCCGCCAGCACGGCCACCGCCGAACCCAGCCGCCGGGCGACCGCACGGGCGAGGGCCGTCGCCGGGGCCGCCGTCACGCCGAGCCCAGCCAGGTGTCGTAGTAGGTCAGCCAGTTGCTGGCGTCGAACGTCAGCCCCTTCACGGTCTTGGCGTGCCCGACCAGGGAGACCTGTGTGTAGAGCGGGACGACGACGGCCAGGTCGATGGCCCGCTGCTGCACCTTGGGGTAGACGTCCGCGTGGACCTTCGCGTCCAGGGTGGCCCGGCCCTCGTCCGTCCACCGGTCGAAGTCGGCGTCGGTGAGGAACGTGGCGTTGATGCCGCCCTTCGCCGGAGCGCTGCCGGAGTTGAGGAACAGCCACAGCACGTCGGGGCTGAACCGGGGCCAGCTGAGGTCGATGGCGTTCGCCTTGCCGCCGTACACCTGGGTGTTGTAGGTACCGAGGTCGAGGCTGGGGCGCTTGACCTCGATGCCGATCTTCTTCAGGTCCGCCTGGATGGCCTGGCCGAGGACGTCGCGCCCCTCACGGGTCGCCTGGATCGACAGCTGCGGCCAGGTCACCGTGAGCCGCTTGCCGTTCCTGGTCCGGTAGCCCTGTGCGTCCCGGCCGGTCCAGCCCGCCTCGTCCAGCAGCTTCGCGGACTCCTCCGGGTCGTAGGGCCAGCTGTCCTCCAGGGTCTTGTCGTAGTAGGGGGTGGTGGGGCTGATGGGGCTCCAGGCCCGCGGGTACTGCCCGAAGGTGACCGTCTTCACGTCCTGGTCGATGTCGATCCCGCGCTGGATCGCCTTGCGTACCCGCTGGTCGTCGAGCGGGGCCAGTGAGCTGTTGAGCCAGAGGTTGTAGTTGCCGCCGGGGGCCTGCCGGGAGATGAGCGACAGCCCGGAGGTCGCCTTGACCGTGGTGACGTTCTGCGGCGGTATGGCCTTCGCCACCTGCACCTGACCGCTCGTCAGCGCGCCCGAGCGCACCGAGGCCGTGGACAGGAAGCGGACGACGAGCTTGTCGAGGTAGGCGGGCCCGGTGTGCGCGGCGGTCGCGGGCCCCCAGTCGTACTTCGGGTTGCGGGTCAGCACGGCCGACTGGCCCTTGGTGTAGCTGGTGAAGACGAAGGGCCCGCTGCCCACGTCGGCGGGACCGCCCGCGGCGAGCTTGCCGGCGTTCGCCGCGAGGGCCTTGGGCGAGTAGAAGCCCAGGTAGGTCGTGCTGGCGGCCTGGAGGAAGGGGGCGAACGGCTTGGAGAAGGTGACCTTGGCCGTGTGCGCGTCGACGACCTCGGTGCCCGTGTAGGGGCCCAGGAGGCTGATCGCGTACAGCGACTTGGTGGACTTGGCGACGATGTGGTCGAAGTTGGCCTTCACCGCGGACGCGTCGAAGCGGGTGCCGTCGCTGAACGTCACGTCGGTGCGCAGGTGGAAGGTGTAGCTCTTGTAGTCGTCCGCCACCTCCCACTTGGTGGCCAGCCAGGGGTGGAACTCACCGTCGGCGTCCTGGGAGACCAGCGAGTCGAACACCTGGCGCTGGATCTCGGCGGTGACGTCCTGGGTGCTGGCGTGGATGTCCCAGGAGACCGGTTCGGTGTCGACGGCGGCGGTGAGGGTCCCGCCCCGGACCGGTGTGTCCGAGCCCGCCTTGCCGGTGTCGTCGCCGGACGAGCAGGCGGTGAGCAGGAGGAGCCCGCTCACTGTCGCCGCGAGGAGACGGCTGAGCGCGGACAGGGACGGGCGCATGGTCGAACCCCCGGCGTGAGTGGGTCTGGAATGAGAGGACGGCGAGGCGGGAGACGCGGGGCCGGCGGACGGTGTGCCGCCGGGGGACCCGTCGCCCGGCGGAACCCGCCGGGCGACGGACCGGGATCGGGCCGGCTCAGTCATCGGGTGCCTCCGCCGCGAGGGCCGTCGCACCGACGACCGGCAGGATGGCGTCCTCGCCCGGCGCGTGGACCCCCACCGACTGGATGTCACGGAAGTGCCGTTCCAGCGGGCTGCCCTGGGCCAGCCCGGGGTTGCCGAGCAGTTGCACCGCCGTCCGGACGGCGGTGGTGAGATGCCGTACGACCACGACCTTCGCGGCCAGGGCGTCGACACCGCGGACGGGATCGCCCCGGTCCACCCGCTCCGCGACGGAGAAGATCAGCTGCTCGGCGCTGGAGAGCAGGGTCTCGATCTCGCCCGCCGTGCGCTGGAAGCGGTCCGTCGTGGCCAGGGGACGCCCCAGCGCGGCGGGCGTCCGCGTGTGGGCGAAGGTGTGCACATGACTCTGTGCCGCGCGCGCCACCCCCAGGTAGAGGGAGGACGAGAGCAGCAGCATGATGCTGCCGGGCAGCGTGCCCGGGGCGGGATCGGCGCCGGGCGGGGCGAGTTCGTGCACGTACTCCGCGGGGATCTCGACGTCCGTGAACACCACCTCGTGGCTGCCGGTCGCCCGCATGCCCAACTGCTGCCAGGTGGGCACGATCTCGATGCCGGGCGTGCCGGCGGGGACGATGAAGTTGCCCACCCGCGGTGACGGCTCGTCCGTGGCCGCCCAGACCAGGAAGTAGCTGAGGCCCTCGGCGCCGGTGACGTACCGCTTCCTGCCCTGGATCGACCAGCCGTCCGCGGTCCGCCGGGCGGTGGTCGCCGGCAGCGGGCCCCGGGTGGACGAGCCCATCTCCGGCTCCGCCCGCGCGTGGTTGAGCAGGGTCGGCCGCTCGGCCGACTCGGCCAGCACCCGCGCGTACAGCTCCTGCGGCCAGGGGCTGCGGGTCTGCAGGAGGTGGGGGACGATGGTCATCCCGGAGATCAGCGCGGTCGACGGGTCACCGCGGCCGAGCGCCAGCAGGATGCGGGCGACATCGGTGAAGCCCGCCCCGGGACCGCCGTACCGGGGGTCCACCCCCGCGGTCAACAGCCCTGCCTCGTGGACCACTTGGATCGGCGCGTGCGGGAAGGCGCCGGTGCGGTCGTGCTCGGCCGCGGTCGCCGCGAGCGACGCGCTCACCTCGTCCAGGCGGCCGAGGTCCGCAGTTGACAGCCGGCTTTCGGTCGCGGAGCTCATGAGACCCCCTCCGGTGCGGCGAGGGGCAGGGCGGTGGCCATGGGCATGTGCGTGTCCTTGGGATCGGGTGACGGTCCGGCCACGTGGGGTGAGCGGAGCGGGGGCGGCGATACGGCGCACCGGACGTGCGGAACCGGCGGGTCGCGGCGGACCCGGTCGGGCGGCGACCGTGGGGGGAGGTGGAGGACCGTGTCAGAGGGTGCGGGCAGTCGCCCGCGGTCCGGCCTGCGGGCCCGTGTTCACCGGAGTCCGGCGGCAGGTCGGGCGGGTGGGATCAACGACAGCTGGTCGACTTGATCCGGCCGAAGTCCACGACGCGGCACTGCGTCAGACAGGGCATCAGGTGATGGCTGGAACCATGGCCGAAGCCGCCGGCCGGGGGCCGGCCGAACTCCGTCACAGTCACAGGCCAGAACATGCCACTGAGCATGCAGGACACGGGCAGGCCGCGTCCAATGCCGATTCGTGATCAAGGGTGATCGCGCACACCGATCGGTGCCCGGCCCGTGCGCGTGACCCGGGGGCCACGCCGGGCCCCGGTGCCCCGCCCCTCTCCGAGACGGCCCGGGTGGGCGACGTCCCTCCGGCGCGCCCCTCACGACCTGCGGGTGTCCGCCGCTCTCCGGCCGGCCGCCACGTCCGCCGCCGGCCGCCTCCACGGCCGGCGGCGGCGCGGGCCGCACCGTCCGAACCACCCGAGCCGCGGCACCCCGGGAGCGTTCCCCGTTACGCGCCACGGACCTGTTCCCTGTTTCGATCTTCCGGGCCCGCACGCGGGTGCGTGGTCGCCCGGCGGGGGAGCGAGGGCACGTCCAGGACAGCAGTGCCCGCTCGTGGGACGGCCGGAGGGTGGTCGTGGGACGGCCGAGGGTGGCCGTATGCTCCCTTCCGGACCAGTCCGTATCGGACGATCTTCGGCCCCGGCCCGGGAACACCGGGCGTGGCCGGGGCGTTGTGACGGACGACGAGATGTGTGAGGCGCCACCGCGCGCCCGACCGAGGGAGGTGACCGACGTGGCCCGCAGAGCCCACGCCGTGCACCTCTACTCCCGGCCCCACATCGACCTCCAGCGCGTGGCCGGCGCGCTCTGTCGTTCCTGACGCCCCCGCTCCGGCCGTCGGCCGGGCGACCCGTCGGCTCGTCGCGCTCTCCCCCCGTGTGCCCGCGTACGGGGCCGACGTCTTTTCCCGCGGACCTCCAGGACGTTTCCCGGACCCTTCAGGAAGGCACCCCCGTGTCCTCGACTCCTCCTTCTCCCCTGCACCTCGCCGTGGCCTTGGACGGCACCGGCTGGCACCCCGCCTCCTGGCGCGATCCGGTGGCCAGGCCCCGTGAGCTGTTCACCGCCGGGTACTGGGCCGATCTCGTCGCCGAGGCCGAGCACGGCCTGCTGGACTTCGTCACCATCGAGGACGGCCTCGGCCCGCAGTCCTCCCACTTCCTGGACCCGGACGACCGCACCGACCAGGTCCGCGGCCGCCTCGACGCCGTCCTCGTCGCCTCCCGCGTCGCCCCGCTCACCCGGCACATAGGCCTGGTGCCGACGGTGGTGTCCACCCACACCGAGCCGTTCCACATCTCCAAGGCGATCGCCACCCTCGACTACGTGAGCACCGGCCGCGCGGGACTGCGCGTCCAGATCACCGCCCGCCCCACCGAGGCCGCCCACTTCGGCCGGCGCTCGATCCCCCGCATCGAGTCCTACGACGGCCCGGCCACGCTTGACCTGGTGGCCGACCTGTTCGACGAGGCCGCCGACTACGTCGAGGCCGTGCGCCGCCTGTGGGACAGCTGGGAGGACGACGCGGAGATCAGGGACGTGGCCACGGGCCGGTTCATCGACCGCGACAAGCTCCACTACATCGACTTCGAGGGCCGGCACTTCAGCGTCAAGGGCCCCTCCATCACACCTCGCCCGCCCCAGGGCCAGCCCCTGGTCACCGCCCTCGGCCACGACACCGTGCCCTACCGTCTGGTGGCCCGCGCCGCCGACGTCGGCTACGTCACCCCTCACGACGCCGACCAGGCCCGCGCGATCGTCGCCGAGATCCGTGCCGAGCAGAAGACGGCCGGGCGCGCCGCCGAACCGCTGCACGTCTTCGCCGACCTGGTCGTCTTCCTCGACGACGACCCGGCCGAGGCCGCCGCCCGCCGTGACCGCCTCGACACCCTGGCCGGCGAGGAGTACACCAGCGACGCCCGGATCTTCACCGGCACGCCCAGCCAACTCGCCGATCTGCTCCAGGAGTTCCAGGCCGCCGGACTGACCGGCTTCCGGCTGCGCCCCGCCGTCGCCGGGCACGACCTCCCGGCGATCACCCGGGGCCTGGTCCCCGAACTCCAGCGCCGCGACGCCTTCCGCCGCGCCTACGAGGCCGACACCCTGCGCGGGCTGCTCGGCCTGGCCCGCCCCGCCAACCGCTATGCCGCCGCCTGAGCGGGAGGGAGACCCGACCATGACCAAGCCCCTGAAGCAGATCCACCTGGCCGCCCACTTCCCCGGCGTCAACAACACCACCGTGTGGAGCGACCCGAAGGCCGGCAGCCACATCGAGTTCAGCTCGTTCGCCCACTTCGCCCGCACCGCCGAACGCGCCAAGTTCGACTTCCTCTTCCTCGCCGAGGGCCTGCGCCTGCGCGAACAGGGCGGCAAGATCTACGACCTGGACGTCGTCGGCCGCCCCGACACCTTCACCGTCCTCGCCGCGCTCGCCGCCGTCACCGACCACCTCGGCCTCACCGGCACCATCAACTCCACCTTCAACGAGCCCTACGAGGTGGCCCGGCAGTTCGCCAGCCTCGACCACCTCTCCGGCGGCCGCTCCGCCTGGAACGTCGTCACCTCCTGGGACGGCTTCACCGGGGAGAACTTCCGCCGCGGCGGCTTCCTCCCGCAGGAGGAACGCTACTCGCGGGCCAAGGAGTTCCTCGCCACGGCGCACGAACTCTTCGACTCCTGGCGGGGCGACGAGATCGTCGCCGACCAGGCCACCGGCACCTTCCTGAGCGACGCCAAGGCCGGCGCCTTCGTCCACGAAGGCCGGCACTTCGACATCCACGGCCGCTTCAACGTCCCGCGCAGCCCTCAGGGCCGCCCGGTGATCTTCCAGGCCGGCGACTCCGACGAGGGCCGCGAGTTCGCCGCCGCCGGCGCCGACGCCATCTTCAGCCGCTACGCCGCTCTCGACACGGGCCAGGCCTTCTACACGGACGTCAAGAACCGCCTCGCCAAGTACGGGCGACGCAAGGACCAGTTGCTCATCCTGCCCGCCGCGAGCTTCGTCCTCGGCGACACCGACGCCGAGGCGGAGGAACGGGCCAAGGAGGTGCGCCGCCTCCAGGTGAGCGGGGCCACGGCCCTCAAGCACCTGGAGTTCGTCTGGAACCGGGACCTGTCGTCGTACGACCCCGACGGCCCGCTCCCCGACATCGACCCCCTGGTGAGCGAGGAGCACATCTCGCGCGGACGCGCCCAGGTGCGCATGTACCGGGACCCGCTGGCCACCGCCCGTGAGTGGCGGGAGCTGGCCGCCGCCCACAACTGGTCGATCCGCGACCTGGTCATCGAGACCGGCAACCGCCAGACCTTCGTCGGTTCCCCCGGGACCGTCGCCCGGACCATCGACGAATACGTCCAGGCCGACGCCGCCGACGGCTTCATCCTCGTCCCGCACATCACGCCCACCGGCCTCGACGAGTTCGCCGACAAGGTCGTCCCCCTGCTCCAGGAGAAGGGCGTCTTCCGCACCGAGTACGAGGGCGGCACCCTGCGCGACCACCTCGGGCTCGCCCACCCCGACGACGTGCCGGGCACCGAGCGGGCCGCGTCGTGAAGTTCCTCGCCATCACCCTGATCGTGCACCGTCCTGACCCGGTCACCGGCGTACGGAAGTCCACCCAGGACCGCTTCCGCGAAGTGCTCGACAACGCGCTGCTCGCCGAGGAACTCGGCTTCGACGGCTTCGGCGTGGGCGAGCGGCACGAGCGCCCGTTCATCTCCTCCTCGCCGACCGTCGTCCTCAGCCACGTCGCCGCCCTGACCCGGCGCATCCGGCTGTTCACCGCCGTGACCACCCTCAGCCTCCTGGACCCGGTCCGCGCCTACGAGGACTACGCCACCCTCGACCACCTCTCCGGCGGCCGGCTCGACCTGATCATCGGCAAGGGCAACGGCGCCGCCCAGCGCGAGCTGTTCCACGTCACGCCCGAGGACCAGTGGGAGCGCAACGCCGAGAGCTACGAGGTGTTCCGGCGGATCTGGCGGCAGGACAAGGTCACCGCGGCCACCCGCTTCCGCCCCGAACTGACGGACGCGGAGGTGTGGCCGCGGCCGTACCAGCAGCCCGTACGGGTCTGGCACGGCAGCGCCACCAGCAAGGAGTCGGTGGACCTGGCCGCCCGCTACGGCGACCCGCTGTTCTCGGCGAACGTCACCCATCCCATCGAGCCGTACGCCGAGTTGATCCGTCACTACCGCGAGCGCTGGGAGCACTACGGCCACGACCCGGCCGGCATCGCCGTCGGCGCCGGAACGGCCGGGCTGTACGTGGCCCGCACCTCCCAGGAGGCCCTGGCCGCCTACCGGCCCGTCTTCGAGGGCAACCTCGCCTTCCAGAGACAGGCCGGCCTCCCGGTCGTCTTCGAGACCCTGGAGGACTTCGTGGAACGCAGCTCGGCCCTGATCGGCAGCCCCCAGCAGGTCATCGACAAGGTGCACCGCTACCACGAGCGGTTCGGCCACACGGTGGTGCACCTGCACGCGGACGCGGGCGGGCTCACCGACACCCGGCACCGCGACTCGCTGGAACTGTTCCAGTCGGCGGTCGCCCCGGTGCTGCGCAAGGACATCCCGGATCCGCCGTTCGCGTGGGGCCCCGTACTCCCGGAGGCGGCACATGCCTGACATCCCCCTCGGCGTCCTCGACCTGGTACCGATCCCGTCCGGGTCCACCGCGCGCGACGCACTGCGCAACTCCATCGACCTGGCCCGGCAGACCGAACGCCTCGGATACGCCCGCTACTGGTTCGCCGAGCACCACCTCAACCCCGGCGTCGCGGGCACCTCCCCGGCGGTCGTCCTGGCCCTCACCGCCTCCGCCACCTCCACCATCCGGCTCGGCTCCGGAGCCGTACAGCTCGGCCATCGCACCGCGCTGTCCACGGTGGAGGAGTTCGGCCTGCTCGACGCCCTGCACCCGGGCCGCTTCGACCTGGGCCTCGGGCGCTCGGGCGGCCGCCCGCCGGCGGAGCGGGCGACCGCGCCGACGGTCACCCCGGTGGTCGACGGCCGCGCACCGAACGGCCTGCTCGTCCCGCCCCGCTTCTCCTTCGAGCGCCTGCTCGGCTCGCCCCGGGTCGCCCTGCACCGCAAGCTGCTCCTCCTCCCGAACGCCGAATCACAGGACTACGCCGAGCAGATCGACGACATCCTCGCCCTGCTGGCCGGCACCTACCGCTCCCCGGAGGGCGTCGAAGCCCGTGCCGTGCCGGGGGAGGGGGCGGACGTCGAGCTGTGGATCCTCGGCAGCAGCGGCGGACAGAGCGCCGAGGTCGCGGGCGCCCGGGGCCTGCGCTTCGCCGCCAACTACCACGTCAGTCCCGCCACCGTCTTGGAGGCGGTGGACGGCTACCGGTCCTTCTTCCAGCCCTCCGACGTCCTCGACAAGCCCTACGTGAGCGTCTCCGCGGACGTGGTCGTCGCGGAGGACGACACCACCGCCCGCGAACTCGCCGCCGGGTACGGCCCGTGGGTCCGCAGCATCCGCACGGCCGAGGGCGCGATCGAGTTCCCGACCCCGCAGGAAGCACGCGCCCACACCTGGAGCGAGGAGGACCGCGAACTGGTCCAGGACCGACTCGACACCCAGTTCGTCGGCTCGCCCGGCCGGGTGGCCGACCGGCTGGAACAGCTCCAGGAGGCCACGGGAGCGGACGAGTTGCTCATCACGACCATCACCCACGACCACGCGGACCGGGTCCGCTCCTACCGGCTGCTCGCCGAGGAGTGGCGCCGGAGAGGCCACTCCACACCGTCGGGCTGATCACGCCGCGGGGTGTCCCCGCGGGCACGCACCCTGGCCGGGCGGACCCCCGCCCCGGCCGGAGGTCCGGCAGACCGCAGCCGACGGTCCGGCCGGCGTGCCCGTACGCCCGCGGGGAGCCGGCCCTCCGCCTGCGGGGAGTCGGCCCACCGCCCGAGGACCGGACGGGTCTCGCCGGAGCGGCCCGCGCTCGTGGCCGGCCGGAGGCCGGACCGCGTCGCCCGGAGCGGCGGAGGCCGGCCGTGGCACGGAGGCCGGCCGTGGCGCGGGGGCGGGTTCCGCCCGCCGCTCGCTGCCCGCCTGCCGCGGGCGGGCGGGCAGCGAGCGGCGGGGAGGTCAAGGGGTGTGCCGGGCGCCGACCGCCGGGTGCCCGTCGGCGGGCACGTGCCGCGGTGCCGGGCACAGTCCGGCCCGCAGCGCGTCCCTGAGCCGGGTGAGGCGGTCGATCTCCGCGTCGAGGACGGCGACGCGCCGCCGTACCACCGTCGTACCGACGATGGCCGGTTCACCGGGTGCCGGGGGCCGGCAGCGGCGGGGCTCGCGGGTGGCGAGCAGCGGAAGGCGGTCGGCGATGCCCGCCAGGTCCTCGACGGTGAGGCCGAGGGCCAGGAGGTGCCGGATGCCGCGCAGGACGGCGAGGTCGTCCGGGGTGTAGTCGCGCTGGCCGGCCCTGGTGCGGCGCGGCGGCGGCAGCAGTCCGCGCTGCTCGTAGAAGCGCAGTGCCCTCGGTGTCGCGCCGACCGCCGCCGCGGCGTCCCCGATCCGCATGGTGCGTACCTCCCGCTCTCGTGGCCCGGCTCGTCAGTCGTGTCCCGGGAGGTCGACGACGACCGTGCCGAAAGTCCGTCCCCTGGTCAGTTCCTGCAACGCCAGCGGTGCCTGTTCCATGCCCTCGAAACGCGTCAACGGCAGCCGGATCCGGCCGGACCGCAGCCAGCCGTCGAGCCGGCCGGTCCACTCCGCCTGCACCTCGGGGTGGTCGATGCCGGTGTACCCCCGCACGGACACTCCCTTGACCACCAGTCGGAAGGTGTCGATCCGTGCGGGTGCCGTGGCACCGGAGCCCCGTGCGGCGAGTTGCCCGGAGAGGGCGCCCACCAGCGCGAACCGTGCGCCCTGCCGGGCGGCGTCCAGGGCCGCGGTGAGCTGGACGCCGCCGACGTTGTCGAGGAGGACGTCGATGCCGTCCGGCGCGGCCTCGGCGAGCTGCGCGGAGAGCACGCGGTGGGCGTCGTCGTCCGTGCCGTCCTGCCGCTCGCGCCACGATCCGCCGGTCAGCACGGCGTCGTAACCCAGTTCGGAGGTCAGACGCTCGGCCTTGTGCGGGGAGCCGGTGGTGCCGACGACCCGGGCGGCGCCGAGCAGCCGGGCGATCTGGCCCGCCAGGGAGCCGACCCCGCCCGCGGCCCCGGTGACCAGGACGACGTCCCCCTCGCGTACGCCCGCGAGCCGGGTCAGCGCCCCGTAGGCGGCGGAGCCCGAGGTGAGGTGGGCGGCGGGCTCGGGCAGGGCCGGGTCGACCGGGGCGCACCGGTCCGCGGGGACGAGGGCGTACTCGCGCCAGCCGAGCAGGTGCCTCACCAGGTCGCCGGGGCGCAGCGGGCTGCCGGGCGGCGCGGCGACGACCTCGCCCACGGCCGGCCCGAACAGCGTGTCCCCGGGGCGCAGTCCCGGCACCGGCGTGTCCTCGGCGGCGCCGCCGACCAGGGTGCGCAGGCCGCCGAAGACCTGGAAGTGCCGGTTGCGGACCAGGACCTGGCCCGGCGCCGGGGCGGGCAGTGCCGTCTCGACGACGGTGAAGTGCGCCGGTTCGGGCAGCCCCTCGGGTACGGCGGCGAGCCGCACTTCGCGGCTGGTGCGGGGCAGAACCGTGGTCATGGGAGGCCTCCTGGGCGGGCGCGGTGGACGGACCCGGTGGCGGCGCGCACCGGGCCGTGGCCGGACGGCGGCCGCGAGCCCGGGAGGGTGCGCGCCCGCCGGGCGGTGCGCCGACGCTAATCCCTGACCCGCGCGTCAGGGGCAAGCCCGGACTCCGCCGGGCGGTCCGCAGTGGTGTCCCTGCCGCCGTGCCCTTACGGCCGTGCCGCCGAGCCGTGCTCAGCGCGGTGACGGACGGTCCGACGCGGCGGGACCCTCGACACGGGCGAGCCAGGTGGTCAGAAGGGTTTCGAGAGCCGATGCCTCGTCGGGGCGCAGGGCGCTCAGCAGCCGGTGCTCGTTGTGGATGTGGTCGGTGAAGGCACGGTCGAACAGGTCCCGTCCGGCGGCGGTCAGCGCGACCACACGCCCCCGGCCGTCGTCCGTGGCGCGACGCCGGGTGACCAGCCCCGCCCGCTCCAGCCGGTCGATCCGCTTCGTCATGGCGCCGGTGGTGACCATGGTGTGGGCCGCCAGTTCGCCCGGCGCCCGCTCATAGGGCTCACCGGCCCGGCGCAGCGCCGCCAGCACGTCGAACTCGCCCTCGCCGAGGCCGTACCGGCGGTAGACGACGCACAGTTCCTGCGTCAGCAGTGCCGCCAGCCGGTGGAGCCGGCCGATGACGGCCTGCGGGGCGACGTCGAGGTCGGGCCGCTCGCGCCGCCAGGCGGCCTGGATCCGGGCAGGTCGTGGTGCCGCTGCGGCCGGGAGGCCGTAGTGGTGCTGCCGCGGGCCGGGTGACGGTCGTGGTGCCGCCGGGGGCCGGGTGACGGTCGTGGTGCCGCCGGGGGCCGGGTGACGGCCGGTCTTGCCACGGGGCCGCTTTTCTGCTGTCTTAGGGAAACGCTGTTTCCCTCACCCATCGGCCGAGAAGGTGGTCCCCGTGTTCCGCAGGCTCTTACGGCCGGTGCTCGCACTGCTGTTGTCCTCGTCGGCCTTCCTGGTCACGGCACCTGTCGCCGCCGCCGCCCCGGCCGCGGCGGTGGACCCCTCCCAGGCCGGCCCGCACGCCGTGGCCCACACCGACGTCACCGTCACGGCCTCGGGCCGCTCCTTCAGCGCCCGCGTCTGGTACCCCGGCACCACGAGCGGCGCCGACGCCCCCGTGGCCGCGGGGGCCCACCCCGGACTCGCCTTCGGCCACGGCTTCCTGCACGACGTCTCCCAGTACGCGAGTCTGCTCGGCCACTACGCCTCCTGGGGGTTCGTCACCGTCGCCCCCAAGTCCCAGGGCGGTCTCCTGCCCAGCCACTCCTCCTTCGCCGACGACCTCAACGCCGCGCTCACCTGGCTCACCGTCCAGAACGGCACCTCCGGATCGCGCTTCGCGGGGGCCGTGGACACGGCCCGTCTCGGCGTCGCCGGCCACTCGATGGGCGGAGGCGCCGCCCTGCTGGCGGCCTCCCGCAACACCGCCGTGCGGAGCGTCTCCACGACGGCGGCGGCGGAGACCAGCCCGTCCGCCGTCACCGCCTCCGCCGCGCTCGCCGTCCCCGCCCAGTACGTCGGCGGCAGCTCGGACTCCATCGCCCCGGTCGCCGCCAACCAGCGGAAGATGTACGACGCCAAGCCCGCGCCCACCCAACTGCGGGTCATCACGGGCGGTTTCCACTGCGGCTTCGTCGACGCGTGGGCGCTCGGCTGCGACAGCGGCTCCCTGACCCGCGCCGCCCAGCAGAAGCTCACGCAGGGCGTCACCGCCGCCTACCTCCTGTACACCCTCGGCGGTGACACCTCGCTGTACGACCAGGTGTGGGGCACCACCGCCCAGAACCTTGCCGGGGTCGTGTACACGGCCAAGCCCTGACCGCCGCAGGGCCGTACGGACGTCCTGGTCCGCCGGCTCGACCCGACCGCCGTGAGGAGACGCCGTGCCCGCAAGCGACGAGGCCGGTGAGGCCGGTGAGGCCGGAAGGACCGGGCCGGGGAGCGCGGCCGCCTCCGAAGCGCGCCCGGACACGCGGGAGTTCGCGGTGTTCCCCGGGCGTCCGGCGGTCACGGTCCGCCGGGGGGACCCGGCCCCCTTCGGGTGGTGGCCCGCCGTGTGTGTCGCGCTGGTGGCCGCGGTCGACCGGATCGAGTACAACCTCCTGGCCGGTGCCCTGCCGGCGATCCAGGAGGAGTTCGGGTTCGGCGACGCGGCCGCCGGCGCCATCGCCACGGCCGGTTCGATCGCCGCCGTGGTGCTGCTCCTGCCGGCCGGGAGGCTGGCCGACCGGGCCCGCCGTACCTGGACCGTCTCGGCCGTCGTCGCGGTGTGGGCCCTGCTGACGGTGGGCACCGGGCTCGTCGGGAGCTACGCGACGCTGTTCGCCGTCCGGGTGCTGCTCGGCTCCGCCGGCCAGTTGTACAACCCGCCCGCGTCGAGCCTCCTGGCCGACTTCCATCCGGGCTCCGGCCGGGGCAGGGCCTTCGGGTTCGAACGCATGGCCTACTTCGGGGGGCTGCCGATCGGCGTCGTCGCCGGGGGTGCCCTGGCCGAACACTCCGGCTGGCGCACCGGGTTCTTCCTGGTCGCCCTCCCCGGCGCGGCCGTCGCCCTCCTGGTGCTGACCCTGCGCGAACCCCTGCGCGGCACGGGCGACCGGCTCACCCTCTGGTACCGGAGCGGGGAGGGCCCGCCCGTGCCCCCGGCGCCGGCCCGCCCGCCAGGCGCGCCCCGCCCCGCGGAGCCCGGCACCCCCCTGCGGCGGCAGGTCGCGGAACTCCTCGCGATCCCCACCCTCCGCTCGGTCGTGACCGGACTCGCCATCGTCTTCTTCGGCCTGGGCGGACTCTTCTACTGGATGCCCTCCTTCTACGGCCGGAGGTTCGGCCTGGGCGAGGCCGACGCGGCGGCGGTGGCCGGCGGGGCCGGACTCGTCGGCATCGTGGCGGGCATCCTGCTCGGCAGCCGCCTCGGCGACCGCCACCACGGCTCCCACCCGGGCCGGCGCGTCGCCGTCGGCGGCGCCGGGCTCACCCTGGGCACCTGCGCGCTCACGGGTGCCGTCGGCCTTCCGTTCCTCATGCCGCAGGTCGTCTGCTTCACCCTGGCCAACGTCGGGTTCGCCATGGCGCTGGCCAATCTGACGGCCGCCAACGCCGACGTCGTGGCCGCCCGGCACCGCGGCCTGGGCTTCGCGGTCCTGCAGATGCTGGTCACGCTCGGCGGATCGCTGGGCCCCTGGCTGATCGGCGTGGTGTCCGACGCGACCGGCTCCCTCGGCGTCGCGTTCGCGGCGGTGCTCGCCCCGCTCTCGGTCGGCTGTGCCGTCGTCCTGCGCGCACGGGCGACGTACGAGGCCGACGCGGCCGCCGCCCTCGCCCGGTCCGGGGAGGACGACGGTTGACGTCGCGCCCGGCCACCCGGCCACCGGTCGCCCGGCCACCCGGTCGCCCCGGCTCCTCGCGCGTCCCCGGCGTCGCCCGCGCGTGCCCCGCGCCCCCGCCGCCACTCCCTGCCGTTCCGTTCAGAGAAACAAAGTTGACACTGGTGGAACGATGGCGGTACACAGGGGAGGAGCTGATCCGCACTCCGCCGGGTCCGTGGGAAGGACGCGTCATGCCTGATGCACCACCCCCGCCCGCCGCGGTCCGGCGGATCCTGGCCGGAGGGGCCGCCGTCACCATGGCGACCGGGGTGCGGGAGCGCGCCGTCGACGCCGCCGGACGCGTCGCCGTGGTGGACGGCGGACGCACCCTGACCTTCGCCGCCCTGCACGCACGGTCCAACCGGCTGGCGCAGGTCCTGCTGGGTGCGGGGCTGGCGCCGGGCGACCCGGTGGCGGTCCTGCTGGGCAACCGGCTGGAGTATCCGGAGGTGGCCGCGGCCCTGGCCAAGGCCGGGCTGCCGATGGTGCCGTTGGGCCTGCGCCAGACCGCGCCCGAGATCGCCTGGATCGTCGGGCACAGCGGTGCGCGGGCCCTCGTCGTCCAGGACGAACGGGCGGAGGAGGCCGTCGCCGCCGTCGGCGCGAGTGCCGACCGCATCGCGGTCGTACTCACCGTCGGGGGCCCCGGACCGGGGCTCGGCTACGAGCGGGCGGTCGAGACCGCGCCCGACCGTGACCCCGGGGTGCCCGTCACCGGTGACGACGTCTTCTGCGTCCAGTACACCTCCGGTACCACCGGCCGCCCCAAGGGCGCCCTGCTCACCCATGGCGGCCGGGCGCTGACCGCCCTGCTGTCCGCGCACGAATGGGGCCTCGGCGCGGGCCGGACGAGCATCGCCGTCGCCCCCATGAGCCACGGCGCGGGCTTCATGTTCGGCTTCGCCCCCGTCCTGACCGGCGGCACCGTCGTCATGCTGCCGCGCTGGGAGCCGGCCCGGCTGCTGGAGCTCGCCCAGGAGCACCGCGCCCGGTCCGTGTTCCTGGTCCCCACCCACGCCCAGACCATCCGCGCCCTCGGGGAGGACGCGCCCTCCCGCTACCGGCTGCCCGCGCTGGACACCCTCTACTTCAACGCGGCCGCCCTGCCGGTCCCGTTGAAGGAGTGGGTGCTGGACGCGTTCCCGCGCTGCGGCGTCCACGAGCTGTACGGCTCCACCGAGGGCGGCGTCGTCACCGACCTGCGCCCGCCCGACGCCCGGCGCAAGGCCGGCTCGGTCGGCCCCGCCTGGTACCTGACCGAAGTGCGCGTCGTCGACGACGACGGACGGCCCGTGCCGCCCGGTGAACCCGGCGAACTGTTCAGCCGCTCCCCGTTCCTGATGGCGGGCTACCTGGACGACCCCGTCGCCTCCGCCGCCTGCCGGGCCCCCGACGGCGCCCTCTCCGTGGGCGACGTGGCCACCATGGACGACGAGGGGTACGTGACGATCGTCGACCGCAAGAAGGACGTGATCGTCTCCGGAGGGCTCAACGTCTACCCCCGCGAGGTCGAGGAGGCCGTCCTCGCCCATCCCGCCGCGGCGGAGTGCGCGGTGGCGGGCACCCCGGACCCCGTCTGGGGGGAACGGGTCACCGCCTTCGTGGTCTGGGCCCCGCACGGCACCCCGCCGGACCTGGCGGAGCTCGTCGGCTTCCTGCGCCCCCGGCTGGCCCCCTACAAACTGCCGCGCCGCCTGGAGACCGTGGGCACCCTGCCCCGCAACGCCGCGGGCAAGGTCCTCCGGCGCGAGCTGCGCGACGCGGCCGGACCCGAACCGGCCCGGTAGACCCCCGTGCGGCCGATCCCCGTACGGCAAGACGACCGAAAGGCGGCGGTGCGGTGCGCCCCCATGTGGAACTGATCCACGAGGACGACTACGTCTGGCATCCGGCAGAACTCCCCGGCGGCACCGGAGAGGTCCGTGAGCGCCGGCTGAGCACGGACGAGGAGGACGGCTCCAGCGCGCTCTCCCTGGAGTTCGACACGGACTTCACGCGCGGCGGCGGAGTCCCCTCCGCCGACACCGAGTTCTTCGTGCTCTCCGGACGACTGACCTACGGCACGACGGCCCTGGGCCCGGGCGGCTATGTGCAGGTTCCCGCCGGAGTGCCCATGGACACCGTCACCGTCGCCGCCGGCAGCCGGATCCTGCACTGGCGCGAGTACGGCCCCTCCGGCTTCCTCGCGGGCGGTGAGCGCGCCCCCGACGCGGAGGGCGAGGTGACCGTGCGGGACTCCGAAGCGCTGGAGTGGACGGCCGCGCCCACCGTGGGCCCCCTCACCCCGCTCTTCATCAAGCTCCTGCACCGGGACGACAAGACCGGCTTCTACACCCGGCTGATCCTCGCCCCCAAGGGGTGGACCGACCACCGGCTGGCCCACCATCCCTGCTACGAGGAGTTCTACACGCTCAGCGGGCGCATGACCTACAACTTCGGGGACATCGACCCGGGCACGTACTGCTTCCGGCCGCCGTTCGTGAAACACGGGCACTTCGTCGCCGAGGAGGACACCACCTGGATCATCCGCTCGGACGGCGAGCTCATCAACTGGTACACCACCGACGAGTGGATCAACTGGGGAGGCGAGGCGGAGAACTACGAGCCCCGTCAGGCCCCCCAGCCGTCCACCATGCCGCTGCGCTCCCGCTCGCGCGGGGCGTGGAGCCGTGACGGCATGTGAGCGGCCCGGCGGCGGACGGCCGCGTGACCTGCCCCCGGGCCCGCCGCCCCGCGCGGCGGGCCCGGCCCCGTCCGGCGTGCCGCCGGGATCAGCGGATCAGGCGCTGACCCTGCGGAGGACCGGTCACCTCGCCGTCGCGGTGGACGACCTGTCCGCGCAGGACCGTGACCCGCGGCCACCCCCGCACCGTGCGCCCGGCGAACGGGCAGTGGTCCTGGCCCGACAGCAGCAGCTCCGGGGTCACCGTGCGCTCCAGGTCCAGGTCCACCACGACCAGGTCGGCGTCGTGCCCGACCATCAACGAGCCCTTGCGGCCCGCCAGTCCGTACGCGGCGGCCGGGTTCGCCGACACCAGCTCGGCGATCCGCCGCAGCGGCAGCCCGCGCCGGTGGTACCCCTCCGACAGCAGCAGCGGATAGAGCAGGGCCGTACCGCCGAACCCCGGCAGCGCGGGCCACAGGGCGTCGCCCTTGCTCTCCTCCATGCAGCAGGCGTGGTCCGAGGCGACCCAGTCGACCGTGCCGTCCAGGACGCCCGCCCACAGGGCCTCGTTGTCGGCGGCCGTGCGGATCGGCGGGTTCACCTTGGCGCCGAGCCCCGCGCCGGCCGCGTCCAGGCTGTCGTGGTCCAGGCACAGATGGTGCAGGGTCACCTCGGCGCGCAGGTCCGCGCCGGGCGCCGCGGCGCGCGCGGCGCGGGCCGCGTCCAGGGCCTGCGCGCTCGACAGGTGCAGCAGGTTGACCGGACAGCCGGTGGCGTGCGCCAGCGTGGCCGCCTCGCCGATGGCGACCCGCTCGGTCAGCGGCGGCCGCGCCTCGCTGTAGGCGCGCAGCGTCTGCGGGTCGCCCGCCGCCCGCACCCGGTCGATGAACAGCCGCATCAGCTCCGCCTGTTCGCAGTGCAGGGAGAGGGACACCCGCCCGTCGGGACGGGTCGCGTCCGCCGCCGCGACCGCCTCCATCAACTGGTACAGATGGCCGAGGTCGTACTCCTCGCCCTCGGCGGTCATCCGGAAGCCGCGCGCGTCACGGGAGTCCGCCGCGAGGTTGAACCCCTTGTAGAACATGTAGAACTTGAACGAGCTCACCCCGGCGTCCGCGACCAGCGCGGGTATCTCCCCGATCTGCGCGGAGTCCATCGGGGCCAGGTGGAACCCGTAGTCGGTGTGGGCGCGGCCCTCCACCGCCTTCAGCACCTCCGGCAGGATCCGGGCGTACGGTCCCGTCCGGTCGAGGTAGTGCTGCCCGGTGCGGAAGTACGACAGGACGCTGGTGACGCCCCCGACCAGGCTGGAGCGCGTCTCCTCGGCGGCGTCCACGCTGAGCGGCCGGTAGATGCCGAGGTGCAGGTGGGCGTCGACGGCCCCCGGGAGCACCGCCCGGCCGGAGGCGTCGAGCACCTCGTCCGCGTCCGAGGCGGGCAGGTCGTCGCCGAGGGCGGCCACCACCCCGTCCCGGACGGCCAGGTCGGCGCGGATCTCACCGGTCCAGGGCTGGACCAGCGTGCCGTTCTTCACGAGCAGGTCGTAGCGTGCCATGCCCAGCTACCGCCTTCCGGTCCCGCGTCCCCCATGAGGAAACGTCGTTTCTCTTTCACGTCGGCGTGCCGCATGCTAGCTTTTGGTAACGCTGTTCCACAAGGAGAAACAAGCGCGACTGAAGGGGGTGTGCACCGCTTGCCGTCCCAGGTCCCCGCCGACCGCACCGAAGCCGCCGACCCCGCCGGCCCGACCGGTACCGGCCCCCTTACCGGCCTCACCGTGCTCGACTGCGCCACCCTCTTCGCGGGCCCCCTCGCCGCCACCGTCCTCGGCGACTACGGCGCCGACGTCATCAAGATCGAACATCCCCGGCGCCCCGACCCCGCCCGCACCCACGGCCCGTCCCGCGACGGCGCCGGCCTGTGGTGGAAGATGCTCGGCCGCAACAAGCACACCGTCACCCTCGACCTCTCCCGGCCCGCCGGCGCCCGGCTGCTGCTGCGTCTCGCCGCCCGCGCGGACGTGCTCATCGAGAACTTCCGCCCCGGCACCCTGGAACGCTGGGGCCTCGCCCCCGACCGGCTGCACGAGGCCAGCCCGGGCCTGGTGATCGCCCGGATCACCGGCTTCGGCCAGTTCGGGCCGTACGCCCACCGGCCCGGATTCGGCACCCTCGCCGAGTCGATGAGCGGCTTCGCCGCCGCCACCGGGCAGCCCGACGGGCCGCCCACCCTGCCGCCCTTCGGCCTCGCCGACGGCGTCGCCGCCCTGGTCGCCGCCTCCGCCGTGCAGACCGCACTGCTGCACCGCCTCACCCACGGCGGCCGCGGACAGGTCGTCGACCTCGCCATCGTCGAACCGCTGCTCACCCTGCTCGGCCCGCAGGCCACCGCCTACGACCAGCTCGGCACCGTCCCCGAACGCCTAGGCAACCGCTCCGCCAACAACGCCCCGCGCAACACCTACCGCACCCGCGACGGACGCTGGGTGGCCGTCTCCACCTCCGCGCAGTCCGTCGCCGAGCGCGTGCTGCGCCTGGTCGGCCACCCCGAGGTGACCGAGGAGCCCTGGTTCGCCGGCGGCTCCGGGCGCGCCGCCCACGCCGACCTCCTCGACGCCCACGTCGGACGGTGGATCGCCGCCCGCGACCTGGACGAGGTGCTCACCGCGTTCACCGACGCCGACGCCGCGATCTGCCCCGTCTACGACATCCGGGACGTCTTCGCCGACCCCCAGTACAAGGCGCTGGACTCCATCACCACCGTGCAGGACCCCGACCTGGGACCGCTGCGCATGCAGAACGTCCTCTACCGGCTCTCCGCCACCCCCGGCGCCATCCGCTGGACCGGCCGCCCGCACGGCGCCGACACCGCGGCCGTCTACGGCGGGCGTCTCGGCCTCACCCCGGAGGAACTCGAGGCCCTCGCCGAGGACGGGATCGTCTGACGCCCCCGCGCGGGGCTCCGGACGGCCGGACGGGTCCTTGCGCCCGGCACGGCGGCGCCCCCGCCCTGCCGACGGCCCCCCCGCCGACGTCTGAGGAAGGAACCCCATGACCGGCGTCCCCGGCGTCCGCCCCGCGGCGCCCCCTCCCTGGCAGGCGCTCGCCGCCTCCCGCGTCCTCGACCTCGCCCAGCCGATGCGGCGGGGCATGCCCCAGTCGCCCAACCACCCGCCCTACCGCATGCTGCTGGAGCGCCGCCACGGCGACCTGGTGCGCGCGGACGGCGGCTCGGCCGCGAACGAGATCGTCATCACCGGCGGGCACGTCGGCACCCACGTCGACGCCCTCGCCCACGTCTCCCAGCACGGCCGGCTGCACGGCGGGCTGCCGGCCGCCGACGTGCAGAGCCACGAGGGCTTCGCCCGCCTCGGCATCGAGGAGTTCGCCCCGTACGTCGGCCGCTGCGTCCTGCTGGACGTCGCCCGCCTGCACGGCGTGCCCGTCCTGCCCGCCGGGTACGAGGTCACCGCCGACGACCTGGCCGCCGCCGAACGCGCCGCCGGCGTCACCGTCGCGCCCGGCGAAGCCGTCCTCGTCGGCACCGGCTGGTCCCGCCACTGGGCCGACGCGCCCGTCTTCGGCGGGCAGCACGGCGGAGCCCCCGGCCCCGGGACCGGCGCAGCGGACTGGCTGGCCGCCCGCGGCCCCGCCCTCGTCGGCGGCGAGACCATCGCCTTCGAGCACATCCCGCCCGGCCGCGGCCACGCCACCCTGCCCGTGCACCGCACCCTGCTGGTGGAGGCGGGCATCCACATCGTCGAGACCATGCGCCTCGACGCCCTCGCCGCGACCGGCACCGCCGAATTCCTCCTGGTCCTCGCCCCGCTGCCGTTCGTCGGCGCGACCGGCGCCCCCGCCCGCCCGCTCGCCCTGCTCCCCGAGGAACGCGCCGCGTGAACCGGACCACGACCCCCGGCGCCGCCGCCCCCGCCCCGATCGCCGCCCGCCTCGCCGCCTTCGCCGCCGACTGCCGGCGCGGCATCCCCGGGCCCGTCACCGCCGACGCCACCGGACGCGTCCTCGACTTCCTCGGCAACTGCCTCGCCGCCCTCGGTCCCCACACCGGGGAGAACCCCGAGACCGCCCCCCACCAGGCCGCGTCGCGCACCGCCCGCCGGGCCGGCGGACGCCCCGAGGCCACCGTCATCGGCGGCGGCGACCGGCTGCCCGCCGACCGGGCCGCCCTCGTCAACGGCACCCTCGCGCACGCCCTCGACTTCGACGACACCCACCTGCCGTCGGTGCTGCACCCCACCGCCGCCGTCCTGCCCGCCGCCCTCGCCGTCGCCGAGGCCCGTGCGGCGGACGGCCCCTCCCTGATCGCCGCGCTCGCGGCCGGCGGCGAGATCTGCGTCCGGCTCGGCACGGCCTCCTACGACCCCGCCCTGCGCAACTCCGTCTTCTTCGAACGCGGCCTGCACGCCACCTCGATCTGCGGCACCGTCGGCGCCGCCGTCGCCGCCGCCGTCCTGCTGGAGCTGCCCGCGCCGCGCATCGCCGACGCCATCGGCATCGCCTGCTCCATGGGCGCCGGAGTCATCGAGGCCAACCGCACCGGCGGCAGCGTCAAACGCGTGCACTGCGGCTGGGCCGCCCACTGCGGCATCACCGCCGCCCAGCTCGCCGCCGAGGGTGTCACCGGACCGCCCACCGTGATCGAAGGGCGCTTCGGCTTCCTGACCGCCCTCCTCGGCGACCGGTGGCACCCCGGCCCCCTCACCGCCGGTCTCGACGCGATGCACGACGCCACGCACTGGGAGTATCCGCGCACCGTCTACAAGCCGTACCCCTCCAACCACTTCACCCACCCCGGCATCGACTGCGCGCTGGCCCTGCGCGCCCGGGGCCTGGACCCGCGCACCGTCTCCACCGCCGAACTGGGCGTCGCGGCCGCCCCCCGGCGCACCATCGGCGAACCCCGCGAGGAGAAGCACCGCCCGCGCTCGCCCTACCACGCCAAGTTCTCCGGCCCCTACACCGTGGCCGCCGCGCTGCTGGCCGACGAGAACGCCGGACTCGGCCTGCACCTCGCCGACTTCACGCCCGCCGCGTTCGGCGACCCGCGCCGCCGCGCCCTCGCCGAACGCGTCGAGGTCGTCCCCGACGCGCTCTGCGACGAGGAGTTCCCGCACGCCTTCAGCGCCGTCCTGCGCATCACCACGCTCGACGGCCGGCGCTGGGAACACCGGGTCCCCGGCTCCCGCGGCGGCCCCGCCGCACCCCTCACCCTCGACGAGCTGGAGACCAAGTACCGGCTGGGCGCCACCCCGCTCCTCGGACCGGACCGCACCGCCCTGCTGGCCGCCACCGTCCGCGCCCTGCCGACCGAGGGCCGCGGCGCCGCCCGCCGCCTCCTGGACACCCTGCGCCCACCCGCCTGACGCCGTACGCACGGGGCCCGGCGTTCCGGGCGGACGGTGCTCCGGCAGGCGCCGGGTGCCGTACGTTCCCGCGGGGAGGGTGCCGACCGGCCCGCGACGACGGCTCTCGCCGACGCGGCCGGAGACGAGGGGGCGCGGGCCGTGCCCGCGCGGCGGCGGGGTCCCCCGGCACCCCCGAAGGGGATGGCACCCCCCGGGTGGCTGGTGCGGTCCGGTACCCCTGGGTGCCGGTGCCCCTGGGTGTCCGGTGCGGCCCGGTACTCCCGGGCGCCCGGTGCGGTCCGGCACCCTGGGTGTCCAGTGCGGCCCGGTACCCCCGGGTGCCCGGTGCGGTCCGGCACCCTGGGTGTCCGGTGCGGCCCGGTACCCCCGGGTGCCCGGTGCGGTCCGGCACCCTGGGTGTCCGGTGCGGTCCGGCACCCTGGGTGTCCGGTGCGGCCCGGTACCCCCGGGTGCCCGGTGCGGTCCGGCACCCTGGGTGTCCGGTGCGGCCCGGTACCCCCGGGTGCCCGGTGCGGCCCGGTACCCCCGGGTGCCCGGTGCGGTCCGGTACCCCTGGGTGCGCAGGGCGGCCCGGCACCCCCGGGCGCCCCGCCCTCAGCCGCCCCCCGCCAGAACCCGTCGGGCGGCGCGGACCACCGCCTCGTCGACCATGCGGCCGTCCGCGTCGACGATGACCGGGCGTCCGGCACGGGCCGCCGCGTCGAAGCGGTCCACCAGGTCGCGGGCGGCGGCCAGTTCGGCGACGGTCGGAGTGAACACCTCGTGCACCACCGGGATCTGCGCGGGGTGGATGCAGGCGCGCGAGCGGTAGCCCAGGCGGCGCAGTGCCGTGCTGGAGCGGCGCAGCGCCCCGAGGTCGCGGTAGTCGGTGCTCACCGGGCCGACCGGGGGGCCGATCCGGGCGGCCGCGCAGGCCAGGACCAGGCCGACGCGCACCGGCAGCAGCTCGCGCTCGTCGCCGGGGGCCGGATCCATGCCGAGGTCGGCCCGCAGATCGGCCTCGCCCGCCTGGAGGTGTGCCACGCGCGGGGCCTGGGCGAGAGCGGGGGCCGACAGCACCGCGCCGGCCGACTCCAGCAGCGGCGACAGGACGACGCGGCCCGGGGCGAGGCCCAGTGCGGCCTCCCGCTCGCCCAGCACCGCGTCCACCGCCGCCACGTCGTCGGGGTGCCCGCACTTGGCCAGGCACAGCCCGCGCAGCGCGGGGGAGACCACCGCCGCCGCGTCCACGAGACCGGCCGCGCCGGGATTGACCCGGACCCACACCTCGACCGGTTGCGCCGGGTCGATCCCCGCGAGCCAGTCGGCGGCGGCCCGCCGGGCGGCGTCCTTCGCGCCCGGCGCGACGGCGTCCTCCAGGTCGACGATGACCGCGTCCGCGCCGCGCTCCAGGGCGCGGGCGAGCATCGCCGGACGGTCGGCCGGCACATAGAGGTAGGAGCGGGCCACCGCGTCACCCGATCCTGGTCTCGCCGGAGGTGAGCCGCCGGGCGATCACGGTGCGCAGGATGTCGTTCGTGCCCTCGCCGATGCTCATCAACGCCGCGTCCCGGTACAGGCGTTCCACCACGAACTCCTTGGAGTAGCCGTACCCGCCGTGCAGCCGCATGGCGTCCAGCGCGGCCGTGACGGCCGTCTCCGAGGCGAACAGCTTCGCCATGCCCGACTCGGCGTCCGCCCGCGCCCCGCCGTCCGCCCGCGACGCCGCCCAGTACACCAGCAGCCGGGCCGCCTGCAGCCGGGTCGCGAGGTCGGCCAGACGCAGCTGCACGGCCTGGAAGTCGTGGACCGGCCGGCCGAACGCCTGCCGCCGGCCGGTGTACGTCAGCGCCTCGTCCAGCGCGGCCTGGGCGATCCCCACCGAGCGGGCCGCCACGTTGATGCGGCCCGTCTCCAGCGCCGACAGCGCCTGCTGCATGCCCCGCCCCTCGACCCCGCCGAGCAGACAGTCCGCGGGCACCCGCACCTGCTCCAGCAGCAGTTCGCACGTCTCCGTGCCCCGGTAGCCCAGCTTGGGCAGGTCCCGGGTGACGGTGAAGCCCTCGCTCGCGGTGTCCACCAGCAGCAGGCTCATGCCCCGGTGGGCGGGCCGTGCCGCCGGGTCCGTCTTGACCAGCACCGGCAGCATCCCCGCGGACCGGGCGTTGGTGATCCAGGTCTTGGCGCCGCTGACCACGTAGCCGTCGCCGTCCCGGCGCGCGGTGGTGCGGATGCCCTGGAGGTCGGTGCCCGCGTCCGGTTCGGTCAGCGCGATGCCGCTGCGGCACGCGCCGCTCGCCATCCCCGGCAGCCAGCGCAGCCGCTGCTCCTCGCTCCCGTGCCGGGCGATCAGCAGACAGGCCAGGGAGTGCGAGCCGAGGATGCCGGCGATGCCCATCCAGCCCCGGGAGATCTCCTCGAAGGTGAGCGCGAAGGACACCATGTCCACATCCAGCCCGCCGTACCGCTCGGGCACCGTGAGCCCGAACAGGCCCAGGGACCGCATCCCGTCGATGATCTCGGCCGGGTGCCGGCCGGACTCCTCCCACTCCCGGGCCACCGGGGTGATCTCCTTGGCGACGAAGTCGCGCAGCGTGCGGCGGAACAGCTCCTGTTCCGGTGTCAGGGCGAAGTCCACGGTTCACGGCTCCCGTTCGTCGGGCGGGCCGTCGCCCGGCCCGGGGGTGAAGGCGGGCTGGCGCCGGCCGTCCGGCAGCGGCCGCCAGACCAGCCGTACGGGCTGGTCGCAGCGGAAGGAGTCGGGGTCGCCCAGCAGGGGGACCAGCAGCACCGGGCCCTGCGCCAGCCGGACCCGGCCCAGGGTGTACGGCACGGGCCGTCCGGGCGGCGCCCGGTGCACGGTGGTGAAGGAGTCCAGCACCGCCGGGCCGCGCACCGGCACCTGGCGCAGGCCGTCGGTGCCGCCGCAGCGCACGCACAGCACGCGCGGCGGATGCTGGTGCCCGCCGCACCCGGGGCAGTGCTGGACGGTCAGCACCCCGTCCCGGGTGGCGTCCCAGTAGGCCGCGGTCACGGTGTCCGCGGGGGCGGGCGGCGGCCCGGGCAGGACGTCCCCGTCCGCGCGGACCGTCCCGTCGTCGCTCACCGGACGTCCTCCCGGGCCAGGACCACGGTGGCATGGCTGGAGAGGATGCCGCCCGTGCCGTGCGCGACGGCCGTCCGCGCGCCGGGCACCTGGCGCGCACCGCACTCGCCGCGCAGCTGACGCACCGCCTCGACCAGCAGGAACAGCCCGAACATGCCGGGATGGCCGTAGGACAGTCCGCCGCCGGACGTGTTGAGCGGCAGGGCCCCGCCGGGACGGATGCGCCCCTCGGCGACGAACGCGCCGGCCTCGCCCTCCCCGCACAGCCCCAGCGCCTCCAGCGACAGCAGCGTGGTGATGGTGAAGGAGTCGTAGATCTGCACGACGTCCATGTCGGCGGGGCCCAGTCCGGCGCGGGCCCAGGCCCGGTCGGCGGCCGCCCGCGCGCCGCTGTCCAGCAGGTCGTCGGGACCGGCCATGCCGGTGTGGCCGGTCGCCTCGCCGTAGCCGAGGACGTGCACGGCGGGCCGGCGCAGGTCCCGTGCCCGCTCGGCCGTGGTGAGGACCAGCGCTCCGCCGCCGTCGGTGACCAGGCAGCAGTCGGCGGTGGTCAACGGGCTCGACAGCACGGGGGCCGACAGCACCTGTGCGACCGTCAGCGGGCCGGCGGCGTACCGGTGGGCGTCCGGGTTGAGCAGCGCCCAGGCGCGGGCGGCCACCGCCACCTCGGCCAGCGCCTCCCGGCCGTAGCCGTGGCGGTGGAGGTAGCGGCGGGCGGCCATCGCGTAGTGCGACGCCGGGTACAGCGGGCCGGCCGGGGCCTCGAACTGCGCCTCCGGCACGGTCGGGTCGGCCGGTCCGGTCAGCGAACGGCGCCGCGCCGAACGCTGGTCGGAGCCGTAGGCGATGACGACCGTCCGGCACTGCCCGTCGGCCAGCGCCTGGGCGGCGCGGGCCACGAACATCTCGAAGGCGCTGCCGCCGGCGGACGTCGAGTCGGTCCAGACCGGCCGGATGCCGAGGTAGTCGGCGGCCTGGAGGGCGGGGAACCGGCCGATGCCGGCGGTGGCGAGACCGTCCACGTCCGCCAGGGCGAGCCCGGCGTCGGCCAGGGCCCGGGTGACGCCCTGGGCGAGCAGGGCGAGCGCGGGCCGCCCGGTGACACCGAGGTCCGAGGTGGCCGCGCCCACGATCGCGGCGGTCATGGCGCCTCCCCGGGGCGCGGTCCGGCGGGCGGCGGGGCCAGGGTGAGCGTGGCGCCCGCCGAGGACACCGCCGTCCGCGGCCGGTCCCCGGTCACCTCGACGCGCTGCTCGACCGTCACCAGGTCCCCGTCGACCGCGGTGACCCGGCCGGTGCACAGCACGCTCTCCCCGGCGAACACCGGCCGCGCGAACCGGAAGCGGAGGGTGCGCAGGGTGCACTGCGGCCCGAGCCAGCCCTGGAGCTGTTCGGCGAGCAGTGCGCCGAGGACCTGGCCGTCGACGACCGGGCCGGGCAGCCCGTGCGCGGCCGCGTGGACGGGGTCGTAGTGCAGACGGTGCCAGTCCCAGGTGGCACCCGCGTACGCCACCAGCCGGGTCAGCGGGAAGTCGCGGCGCAGCGGCGGCACCACGGCGCCGGGCAGCACCTGGGGGCCGGTCACCGGGCCTCCCCGGAGGGGGGCACGGGAGCGGCCGCTGCGTCCGCGGCGGTGGGCGGGGGTGTGGTGGGTGGGCTGGAGGCGGTGGGCGGGCCGGAGGCTCCGGGCGGGGGCGTCGCGGGTGGGCTGGAGGCGGTGGGCGGGGGTGTGGTGGGTGGGCTGGAGGCGGTGGGCGGGCCGGAGGCTCCGGGCGGGGGCGTCGCGGGTGGGCCGGAGGCGGTGGGCGGGGATGTGGTGGGCGGGCCGGAGGCCGCGGGCGCGGGTGTCGCCGGTGGGTCGGCGGTCAGGGCGATGTACAGCATGGTCTCCTCGTTCTCGGCCAGCAGCTCCCCGCCGGAGGTGTAGGCGCAGTGCGAGCGCACGACCAGCATCGGCAGCCTGCCGCCGGTGGTGCGCTCGGTCACCGAGGTGAGCGTCCAGGTGGCGGTGATCCGGTCGTCGGGGCGCACCGGCCGGTGGAAGGTGTACGCGTTGCCGCCGCGTACGGCCCGGGTGCCGGGGACGTCCACGCCCCAGGTGTGGCCGGCGTAGCCGTCGGCGTCGGGCGGCAGACCCGCGTACTGGTTGGTCTCGCACACCAGGGTGGGCGGGGCGACGACGTCGGGGTGGCCGTGGGCGCGGGCGTACGCGGGGTCCAGGTGCAGCGGGTCGCCGTTGCCGGTGGCGAGCGCGAAGTAGCGGATCGCGGCGCGCCCCAGCTCCTCCGGCGCGGTGTAGACGGCGGTCCGTCCGGTGAGCCGCCGGCGCAGCGCGTCCGTCAGCAGGATCGGCTCGGTCACCGGGTGCCTCCCGGGAGGGCGACGGGCTCGACGGAGGCGGCGGGGACGGCGGGGGGCGTCCCGCGCAGGACGGCGGTCGGGAACACCTCGGTGAGGAACTCCCGGCGCAGCAGACCGGCGCAGCCGACCGTCGTCACCGTCGGCCGCGGACCGGGGCCCAGCGTCCGGGCATAGGCCGCGGCGACGGCCGCCCGCTCGCCCAGGGCGGCCGGGCACAGGTACTCCTCCACGGACACCAGGTCCCCGGGGCTCCCGCCGGCCGCGGCCACCACCTCCAGCACGGCGGCGAGCACGGCCCGCGTCTGGGCGACCGGGTCGCCGGGGTGCAGGGCCCGCTGGGTCTCCATGTCCAGTGCGGCGAACCCCGACATGTGCAGGGTCCGCCCGGCGAGCACCCCGGGGCTGTAGGTCAGCGTGTCGTAGCGGCGCCAGCCCGGGTTGACGGCGGTCAGCGGATGCCGGGAGGCCGTGACGTCGAGGGCCACCAGCACCCCCGGGGCGTGCAGCCGGGACATCAGGATGCCTCCCGCGCCCGGGAACACCCCGGCGCCGCCGAGGAGTTCACGGCGCGGGCCCGCGCACCGCGGATAGGCGCGGCGGGTCGCGGGGGTGGTGTAGTCGAACGTCGTCACGGCGTGGTCCAGGCTCAGGCCGGCCCGCTTCAGCAGCCGGCCGGCCCGGCTCAGGCAGGAGGCGTACTGCGCGACGAAGTCGTCCGGGTGGACGAGGCCGCCGTGGTCGTCGAGGGGCAGCACGGTCGGCAGACGGACGGTCCCGGCGCCGGACGCGTCCGCGCCCGGTCCGGCGTCGGCGTGCACGGCGAGCAGCGCGCCGGGGTCGGCCAGCGCTTCGACCACCACCGTGCGCAGGTCCTCGCCGGCCCCGGGGAACACGGCGGTCCGGGCCGCTTCCACCTCCGGGTAGGCGTCCAGCGCCGCGACCGTGACGTACTCGGTGAGGCGGACGCCGCCGGGGTCCGGCAGCCGGGCGTGCAGGGCCCGGAAGGCGGCCCGGGCCTGCCCGGCCGGATCCGGCCCCCGGCCTACGACGGCCTGGCCGCCCCGGCGCGGGGCCCGGGGCTGTGCTGCGGTCAACGGGTCCTCCGGAGGTCAGGTCGGGAGCGGTGGGAGCGGTGGGGGAGTGGGGCGGGGCTCGTCACGGGTCGGCGGGCGGGCGGGACAGGGCGTCATCGACGAGTCGCAGGACCGCCGTCAGGCCGTCCTCGCGGTCCAGGCGCAGCACCCGTTCGGCGAGCTCCCTCGTCACGGCCGTCTCGCCGCCGGCGTTGGCGTGGAACTTGGCGACGACGCGGTCGGTGCCGGGTGGGCGGGCGGGACCGCCGTCGACCCGGACGTCGAGCGAGGTGCCGTCGGCCAGGTGCGCCCTGAGGTCGCCGGGCGCCTCGGCGTCCGGTCCGGCGTAGGGGCGCACCACGTGCGAGACCCGCGCGGCGAGGGACCGGGCGTCCGCCCGCACGAGGGCGGCCGGACCGTAGGTGCCGGGTGTCAGACGCCCGTCGAGCAGCATGAGCGCGGTACTGAACGGCAGGGAGAACTTCGCCTCGTACGGGCTGCGCGGGGTGACGCGGTGGGCGCGGGGTTCGCACACCACGGGCACGGTGCCCGGCGGCACCGCCGCGACGACGGACACGAGGGCGCCGGGACCGGGACCGCCGGGGTCCGCCAGTCGTCCGCGCAGTACGGCGGCCGCGTCGAGGGTGCGGTGCAACAGGTGGCAGCAGGGGTGGAGTTTGCTCTCCACGGCGGTGACGTGCCACATCTCGCCCAGGTCCCCGGCGATGTCGGCGGCCGTGGCGCGGCGGTCGGCGAGGGCCGCGTAGACGCCGTGGCGGCCCTCCAGGACGGAGGCGGGCCCCTGGGCCCCGGCGGCGGCGAGCCGCGCGGCGAGCAGCCCGGCGTGCGCGCCGAGGCCGGGGTGGAGGGCCTTGGTGTCGCTGCCGGCGTCGAGGAACTCCAGCAGTCCGCCCGCGCCGCTGCCGGCGAGGCCGAGGGCGTGGGCCGTGACGTCGGCGGGCTGCCCGGTGAGGACCGAGGAGGTGACGGCGGCCGCGAAGACCGTCGCGATCTGGGTCGCGTGCAGGCCGCGGGCGTGGAACCCGTAGGGGGCGCCGAGTCCGACGCGCAGCGCGGTCTCGTACCCGGCGGCCGCGGCGACCAGCAGCGCGGGGCCGTCGGCCGCCGTCTGCCGGCCCACCGCGAACAGGGCCGGCAGCACGGCCGCGGTCGCGTGCACGAGCGCGCCGGGGTGGGTGTCGTCGAAGTCCAGGGCGTGGACGAGGTTGCCCAGTGCCAGCGCGGCGGCGGGTGCGCCGACCGGGGCGGACAGTCCGGGGACCGTCGCCTCCGGCGGGCCGCCGAGTGCCGCCGCGACGGCCAGCGCGGGCCCGGCGTGGCCGGTGCGGGCCGCCGCGAGCACACAGCCGAGGCCGTCGAGGAGCTGCCGGCACACGGCCCGCCGGACCACGCTGGGCACGGTGGCCGGGGTGAGTCCGGTGGCCCACTCGGCGATCAGCTGCGCGGCGGTCGCCTCGGCGCCCGGGCCCGGGGCGAGGGGCACACCATGGCTGTGGCTGTGGCTGTGGTTGCCGCCGTGGTGGTGGTCGTGCTCGTCGTCGTGGTGGTGCGGGGACGGCCCCGGCCGCGCCGGTGGAGTCGTCGTCCCGGCGGCGGGCGATGCGGTGTGCGGGGCCGGGGAGGGGCCGGCCGGTGCGGGGTCAGACACCGAACGCTCCCGTCGCGCGCAACGCGGCGATCCTGGCGTCGTCGTAGCCCAGGACGTCGCGCAGGACGGCGTCGGTGTGCTCGCCGCGCCGGGGCGCGCGGGGCGCGGGCCCGTCGGGGCGGGGGCCGACCCGGACCGGGCTCGCCGGGGCGCGCACGGTGCCGAACCGGGGGTGCGCGCTCTCGGTGACGAGGCCGCGGGCCGCGGTGTGCGGGTCGGCGAGGGCCTCGGCCACGGTGTGCACCGGTGCGCAGGGCACGCCGGCCGGGGTGAGGACGGCGAGCCACTCGGCCACCGTCCGGGCCGCGAACAGCTCCTCCAGCTCCGGCACGAGCTTGTCGCGGTGTTCGCGGCGGCCCGCGAAGCCGGCGTAGGGGTGGCCCGGTTCGGCCCACTCGGGGTGGCCGAGGAGCGGGGCGAGCCGGCGCCAGAACTTCTCCTTGGCGCACCCGACCACCAGCCAGCCGTCCCGGGCGCGGAAGGCCTGGAACGGCACCAGGGAGGGGTGGGCGGAGTGCCGGGTGCGGACCGGCGCGTAGCCCGCGGTGAGGTGCCAGGTGGCCGGATAGGTCAGCATGGAGACGGCCGTGTCGTACAGCGAGACGTCGCAGTCGCAGCCGACGCCGTCGCGGCGGGCCGCGTGCAGCCCGGCGAGCAGGGCGACGGCGGCGACGTACCCGCCCGAGTAGTCGACCAGCGACAGACCGGACTTGGCGGGCGGCCCGCCCGGTTCCCCGGTCAGGTCCATCCAGCCGGCCAGTCCCTGGAGGACGTAGTCGTAGCCGGGCTGCCGGGAGCGCGGTCCGGTCATGCCGAAGCCGGTGAGGGAGCAGCACACCACCGCCGGGTTGAGGTGCCGCAGGTCGGCGTGGGTGATGCCGATGCGGGCGGGGACGTCCCCGCGCAGGTTGGAGTAGACGGCGTCGCTGTGCCGCACCAGGTCCTCGAAGACGGCCCGGCCGGACGGGGTGGTCAGGTCCAGGCCCACGCTGCGCTTGCCGCGGTTGAAGGTCTCGAAGAACAGGGAGTCCTCGCCGTCCTGGTACGGGGGCACGTAGCGGCCCACGTCCCCGCCCGAGCGGGGCTCCTCGATCTTGATGATCTCGGCGCCGAGTTCGGCCAGGTGCCAGGTGCCGAACGGGCCCGCGCCGTACTGCTCCACGGCGATCACCCGTACGTCGTCCAGCGGACGGCGGGCGGGCGGTGGGGGTGCGGTGGGGGCGGTGGGGGCGGTGGTCATGGGCGCAGCTCCCGGATGAGGTCGAGGACGTGGGCCTGCGACTCGCGGATCTCACGGGGGGTCAGTCCGTGCACGGGCGGGGTGATCTTGAGGCTGTCGGCGAGGCCCGCGTAGCCGGTGAGACGGTCGGCGACCTGGTCGGGGGTGCCGCAGACGGTGAGGGCGCGGGTCATGGCCGGGTCGACGGCACCGGCCAGGTCGCCCGCGCGGACGCCGGGTCTGCGGAACTCCTCGGCCACCCGGCCCTGCGGCGCGGCGAGTCGGTGGGCCGCGAACAGCGGGGCGTAGGTGCGGACCGAGGCGTAGAACCCGACCCCGCCGGACGCCCGGCGCAGGGCCTCCGCCGGGTCGGGGTGGACCGACACGCAGGCGGAGGCGACGACTTCGAGGTCGTCCGGTGTGCGTCCGGCCGTGGCCAGGCCGGCGCGCAGGGCGGGCAGCACGGTCTCGCGCAGATGGGCGGGGGAGCCGAGTTCGTGTCCGATCCAGCCGTCGCCGATCTCGCCGGCGAGCCGGGTCATCAGGGGCCCGGCGGCGGCGAGGTGGACGGGGACGCGGGTGCGCCGGGGGAGCGGTCGCCGGTAGCCGCGCACGCGGAGCGCGGTGAGCGGGCCGCCGGCCTCGATGGGGTCGCCGTCGGCGCAGCGGGCGACGAAGGCCCGGACGCACTCCACGGTCTCGCGCAGCCGCTGCGCCGGGTGGTCGAAGCGCACGCCGTGCCACTCCTCGTTCAGCCGGCGCACACCGGTACCGAGACCCAGCACCGCCCGTCCGTCGGAGAGTTCGTCGAGGTCGAGGGCCTCCAGGGCGCAGGTCATGGGGGAGCGGACGAAGGCGAGGGCGACGGCGGTGCCGATCCGCGCGGTGGTGGTGGCGCAGGCCAGCGCGGCGGCGGTGACGGTGGCGCTGCGGTGGAGTTCGGCCGCCCACAGGGTGTCGGCGCCCGCCTCCTCGGCGAGCCGTCCGGCGGCGGTGAGTTCCGCCAGGTCCGCGCCCCAGGGTGCGTAGCCGAGCCTGGGCAGGGCCGGGGTGGTCATCGAGGGGTCCGGGCGGCGGGGTCGGGGTCGGGGTGCTCGCCGTCCGGCGCGGGGTCGGGGTGCTCGCGGTCCGGTGCGGGGCGGTCGGCGGCTGGCCCGAGCGGGCCCACCGAGGGGTCCGTCGGCGGGCCCACCGGGGGGTCCGCCGGACGGTCCGCCCGGGGTGCCGCCGTCCACGGGGTGGCGGCCTCGGGGCGGATGCCCTCCAGAGGGGCCGCGCCCCGCTTGTGGACGTAGAAGGTGCGCAGGAACGTGCAGACCTCGGTGCCGTGCTGGTTGAGGGTGCGGGTGCGCACGGTGACGATGCCGGCGCCGGGCCGGGAGCGGGACTCGCGTCGTGAGACCACCAGGGACTCCGACCAGAGGGTGTCCCCGGCGTGGACCGGCGCGGTCATCCGGACGTCGTCCCAGCCGAGGTTGGCGAACGCGTTCTGGGAGAGGTCGGTGACGCTCTGGCCGACGGCGATGGCGAGGGTCAGGGTGGACACCACCAGAGGGCGGCCGAACTCGCCGGCCGCCGCGTACTGGCTGTTGAAGTGCAGCTGGCTGGTGTTCATGGTCAGCAGCGTGAACCAGGTGTTGTCGGCCTCGCCGACCGTGCGTCCCAGCGGGTGCCGGTAGACGTCGCCGGGGGAGAAGTCCTCGTAGAAGCGCCCGGTCCAGCCCGGACGGACGACGGGCTGACGGTCGTCGGGGGAAGTCATGGCGTCCTCTTTCGGATGCGGGCTCCCGGGGCATGCCGAAGGTCCGCCTCAGGCGGGCTGCGGTGCGCTGGAGTGGAAGTGGCCGTGCGGTGGCGATGCCGTGGCGTGCGGTGGCCGTGCGGTGGCGGTGCGATCCGGCAGAGCGGGACGGTGCCCCGGCTCGACCCTAGGGGCGCGGCCTGCCACCGTCAAGCGCTCTGTTTCCCCCTGCGGTCCGGTGTTTCCCTCCAGAGGCGCGCGCCGACGCCCGTCGGAAACAGGGGTTTTACCCGGCGCGTCCCGCTCCCGTCTTGACACCGCGTCAGGCTGGTGGCTCCATGTGACGCATCTCTTCGAAACGGTGTTTCCTCAATGGAAACGCTGTGGATGCCTCGCGGCGTCCGTGCCCGACGGCCCGTGCGACCGCACGCGCCGCTCCGTGAAGGGGGCAGCTTCCCGGAATGAGAGCCAAGACCATCGCGGCGGCCCCGTCGCGCACCGCGGCCGCGCTCGCCGCACTCGTCGTCGCCGCGGCCGGATCGCTGGTGCTGGGCGGTGCCCGGCCGGCGCACGCGGGCAGCGCCGCCGTGACCTACGACTGCGTGTTCGCCTCGTCCCACTCGGTGTTCACCACCACGGCGACCCTCACCGCCGACGCCACCACCACCCCCGGCACCCCGATCGACCTCACGCTGAGCTTCGCCGACGGCCCCGCCAACGGGCCCGTGGCGCTGACCGCCGGCACGGTCGCCGTCTCCGCGCGGCTCGGCGTCACCGGCCAGGACCCCGTCACCGTGAGCGCCCCCGCCTCCAACGCGGCCGTCGCCCCCTACGCGGAGATCCCGATCCCGGACCTCACCGGCACGCTCACCGTCGCCCAGCCCGGCACGGTCCAGCTCACCCCGGGCGACCTCACCCTGAACATCACCAACTACGGCCTCAGCATCGCCTGTACCGTCGACGGCACCGCACCGGTCCTGTCGACCGTCACCGTCACCGACGGCAGCACCGGAAGCGCCGCCGCGGCGGTCGAGAAGATCTCCGGCCGCCCCGCCACCGACACCACCGGAGCCCGCCCCGGCGACACCGTGACCCTCGGCGGCACGGGCTGGACCGCGGACGAACCCGTCGACGGCGTACGGCTGTGCGCCCTGGACGGCACCAGCGCCTGCGCCGACGACGTCCTCACCCCCGACCTCACGGTCGACGGCGACGGACGCCTCACCGGCACCGTCCTCATCGGCGCGGGCGCCACGCCCGGCCCGCACACCCTGGTCGTCACGCAGGGCTCGCTCGGCGCCACCGTCGTCCTCGGCGTGCTGGGCACCCGCTCCCTCCAGCTCAGCCCGTCCGGCGGCGGACCCGGCACGAGCACCACCGTCACCGGCGCCTCCTTCGACCCGGGCGACGAGGTCACCGTCACCGGAGTGGACGCCGACGGTGAGGCCACCGGTGCCGCTCTCGTCGCCCCCGTCGACGCCCGCGGCGCCTTCACCGCGACGCTCACCCCCGCCGCCGGCACCGTGAAGGTGGTGGCCACCGAGGCCGACGGCGGCGCCGGCGACTTCGCGGAGGCGGCCTGGAGCGCCACGGCCGACGGCGGCAGCGCCGAGCAGACCCTGAAGGTCGTCGTCTCCGGCGGTGCCCTGACCATGGCCCAGGCGGCGGGCGAGGTGACCCTGTCGCCCGTCACCGTCGACGGCACCGAACACAGCGCCACCGGCTCCCTCAACGCCGTCGAGGTCAAGGACTTCCGCGGCAGTACCCGGGGCTGGTCCCTGGTCGGCACCGTCACCGACTTCACCAACTCCGCCGGCGCGGCCGTCCCGGCCGGGAACCTGTCGTGGACGCCCACCTGCGCGGTCCACGCCGGCGCCGCGGCTGCCTCCACCGTCACCCCCGGCAGCCCGGGACCCCTGAGCGCCACGACCGCGGCCCCCCTGTGCACCCAGGCCGCCAGTGACGACCCCACCTCGGTCACCGGCGGCGACTTCGACGCCGGCGCCTCCCTCGACCTGCGGGTGCCCGCCATCACCCAGGCCGGCGAGTACGCGGCCGTGCTGCGTCTCACGCTGTCCTGACCAATGCGCCCACCACTCCGAAGCCGCCTCCGCCCCCGCCACGGCACCGCCCCCGCGCTCGCCGCGCTCGCCGCGCTCACCGTCCTGGCCGCCTGGCTGCCGGCGCCCCGGGCGGCGGCGGAGGACGGCTCCGGCGGGTCCTCCCAGGCCTGGTCGGTGCAGCCCACCGCCCGGAGCGCCGGCGCCGCCGCGAAACGCCTGGCCTTCCGACTGGACGCCCGTCCCGGCTCGGTGATCCACGACTCGGTGCGCATCAGCAACCTGTCGACCGAGCCCCGCTCCTTCCAGGTGTACGCGGCCGACGCCTACACCACCCCGCGCGACGGAGGCCTCGGCTACCGGCAGGCGGGCGAGGCGCAGCACGACGTCGGCGCCTGGGTGAAGATGAGCACCAACGCCCTGATCCTGCCCCGACGCCGGGCGGCCGACATCCCGTTCACGGTGACCGTCCCCGCGGACGCCACCCCCGGCACCCACACCGGCGGTGTCGTCGCGCTCGACAACACCCTGCACGACGGCGGCACCACCGACTCCGGCGTGGAGGTGAGCATCCAGCGGGCCATCGCCGTACGGCTCGAACTCACCGTCGCCGGACCGCTCACCCCGGGCCTGGCCGTCCGCGGGGTCGGTCTCGTCCACACACCCGACGGCACCCCCTTCGCCGCCGGCCGGGCCACCGTCCGCTACACCGTCACCAACACCGGCAACACACCGGTCCAGGGAAAGGCCGTCATCACCGTCACCGGACTGTTCGGACGCGAGATCGTCACCCGGACCCGCTCGCTGCCGCCGGTCCTGCCCGGCCAGCACACCGAACTCGCTCTCGCCCTCGGCCGCGCCCCGCCGCTGGACCTGCTGACCGCGACGGTGACGGTCTCCGCCGCCGGCGTCCCCGCCACCACCGCCCGCACGCACCGGCTCGCCCTGTCCTGGCCCACCCTCGGGGTCGTGACCGCGGTGGCGGCCCTCCTCGTCGCCGCGCTCTCCCAGGCCCGGCGCCGCCGCCGCACCCTCGCGCAGGAGCACTTATGACCCACCGCCGTGCCCGCGGCCCGGCCGCGGCCCGCCGCACCCTCGCCGTGAGCCTCGGCGTGCTCGGTGCCACGGCCCTGACCGCCGCACCGGCCCACGCCGCGGATACGGCGAGCCCGCCCGCCCCCGCCGTCACCGCGGACGCGACCCGCCTGGTCCCCGGACGGCCCGTCACCGTCACCGGCACCGGCTGGGCCGCGGGGGCCACCGTGCAGACCGAGGTGTGCGGGCTGCGGGCCGTGCACGGCAGCGCCGACTGCGACACCCTGCGCGGCGCGGTCGCCCTCGTGGCACCCGACGGCACCTTCCGGCTCACCCTGGTCGTGGGCGCCCCGCCGGTCCACTGCCCGTGCGTGGTCCGCGCCACCACCGGCGGCGGGCCGGGGGCGCGGTCGGCCGTCACGGACGTCGAGGTGGCCGGCGTACCCGAGACGACCGTCCCGGACCCGGACACCGCCACGCCCGACGTGCGCATCGTCGACACCGTCCTGACCGGCCGCCCCGGCCTCGCCGAACTCTTCGGCGGACGGCCCCGCCGCACCCTGGTCGTCACCGTCCGCAACACCGGGACGGCCACCCTCGGCCGCAGCCCGCTCGTCATCCGGTGGGGCACGGGCGGCACCGCGGACACCGACGTCGTCACCCCGCTCACCTCACCCCTGGAGCCCGGCGCACGCGCCACCTACCGCGTTCCCGTCGCGCTGCCCCTGGCGGCCTTCGGCCGCTACGCGGTGGGCGGGACGTACGCCGCACAGCCCTTCCTCGTCGTCACCGACCTCTACCCCTGGGGCCTTCTCGCCGCCGCCGGCGGCTCGGTGCTCCTCACCGTCTTCGCGATCGGCCGGGCGATCCGCCGCCGGCTCACCCGTCCGCCCGAGCCGGTCCCGCCGCCCCGGGCCGCCGTCCTGCCCGCCCCGGCGACCGTCGAGGTCACCGGCGACGGACTGCGCGCCGTGCTCGCCTCCCTCACCGTCGCCCCGGCCCACCCGGAGGCGGGCGGCGCACCAGCCGAACGGCTCGGCCTGGATGGCCTGTTGCGCAAGCTGTCCGGACGGCCGTCCCTCGTGGACACGGCACGACTCGACACCCTGGAGCGCCTGTTGGACCCACGCCCCGCCGATCCCGCCGGTCCTGCCGATCCCGCCGATCCCGCCGGTCCCGCCGGTCCCCTGGACGATGCGAGCGGCGCGGTCTCCGAGGCGGGTGAGGGTCGGTGACCCGGAACCTGCTCCTTCCCGCGCGCGCTCGGACGCTCCCGTTCGCGCCCCTGCGCACGGCCGCGACGGGAGCCGCCACCGGTCTGGTGCCCGGCGCCCTCGTGCTCGGCGCCCAGCAACTGGGCGGGGTCATCGGGATGCCCGGCGCCGCCGTCCGCTACGTCCTGCTCACCGCGCTCCTGCTGACCCTGGTCGCCCTGCCCGCCGTCCGCCGCCTCGCGGCGCCCCGCCACGGCCTGGGCAGGGGCGCCGCCCGGTGCGCCGCCGCCGGCTGCCTGGCGGTCGCGCTCGCCGCTGCGCTGCCGGGCGTCGCCGTCTTCTGCGCGGCGGTGCTGACGGCGGCCCTCCTCGGCGCCGCCGCGCTCGGCCCGCGCCGGTCCGCCGTGCGGTATCCGGCGGTCCTGGCGGGACTGGCCGGGAGCGCCGCCCTCCTCGAGGCGCTGCCCGACCGCCCGGAGACCGCCCTGCTCCTCTGCGGGGCGACCGGCGCCCTGCTGCTGGCCCCGGACGCACTGACACGACGGACGTCGACGTCGCGGACCGCCGCGGACAGCGGTGCGGGCGGGCCGGCCGCGCCCGGCGGGACGGCTGCGGGGCCGCCCCCGTTCGGTGGCCGGCCGACGGAGTCGGATGATGGGCGGTCACCCGGGCCGGAGGGCGGGCCGTCACCGGCGTCGAACGCCACGCGGTCACCGGCACCGCATGCCGGGCCGTCACCGGCGTCGAACGCCACGCGGTCACCGGCACCGCATGCCGGGCCGTCACCGGCGTTGGAGACCACGCGGTCACCGGCACCGCATGCCGGGCCGTCACCGGCGTTGGAGACCACGCGGTCACCGGCACCGCATGCCGGGCCGTCACCCGCGCCGCACGCCGGGCGCCCACCCGCGCCGCACGCCGGGCGCCCACCCGCGCCGCACGCTGGGCGCCCACCCGCGCCGGACGACAGACCGCCCCTCACCCCGCCGCCCCTCACCCCGCCGCCCCCCACCCCATCGCCCCGACAGGCCCCGCCTCGGCCACCGTGCCCCGCCGACGATCCGGGACCGGGCGGCGGAGCCCTCGGCGGGGGAACCGAGCGCATCGCCCGTGCCGCGCTCGGGGCGGCCACGGCCGTCGGTGTCCTGGCCGCCCTGGACCTGTATACGTTCCGCTTCACCCTGCTCGGCGCGGACCCGGCCGGTCACGTCGCCCCGGCCGCCGCGGCGGCGGCCGTCGCCGTCCTCGCCGCGCACCCGGTGCTGCGGCCGACGGGCGCCGCCGCCCGCCGCGCGGCCGCCCTGACCCTCGCCGGCGCCGCCGCCGCCCTCCTCGCGCAGGCGGCCGCTCCCGGGGCGGCGCACCTGACCCTCGCCCTCGGCGCGCTGCTCACCTGCGCGGCACTCACCGGACGGCTCCTCGACGCACAGACCCGCGACCGCCGCCCCGGAACGGGCACCCGCTGGACGATCGCCGGCGCGCTCGCGGGGATCGGCCTGCTCGCCGGTGCCGGGCGCCTGGTGGACGCGGGTGACGCGCTCGCCCTCTGCGCCCTGCCGCCCCTCGCCGGAACCCTCGTCCTCGCCCGCACCGCACGCGCCGGGTCCGCGCCCACCGGGTCGCGGGAACCCTTCCTGCTGCTCCATGACGTGACGGTCCGGCACCAGGGCCGGACGGTGATCCGGCGACTGCGGCTGACCGTGGCCGCGGGGGAGGTGCTGGTCCTGCGCGACGAGCGGTCCGGCCGGCGGGCGGCCGCCCTGCTGAAGGTGCTGGCCGGCCACGCCCGCCCCGCGGCCGGCGGCTGCCGGCTGCACGGCCACGACCTGCGGGCGACCGGTGTCCGGACGCGCTGGCTGCTCGGCCTGTCGGCCGCGCTGGACCCCTCGGACGCCACCGGGACCGGGCTGCTGCCCCAGATGGCCTCGGACCGGACGGTCCGCGACGCACTGCACGCCGCCGCGGCGTCCTACGGCCCGGGACGCGCCGAGGAACTGGAACACGGTGTCACCGCCGCGTTCCCCGCCCTGCGGGACCGGCTCGACGACCCGCCCCGCGTCCTCGAACCGGCCGAACGCTGCGTGCTGGGACTGGCCCAGGTTCTGCTCGCCCGTCCCCGCCTGCTGCTGCTCGACCTCACGTCCGCCCCGTCCGCCGCCCTCGCCGACGACCCTCACGTGGCCGTGCTGGTACGGCGGGTCGCGGCCCAGGGCACGGCGGTGCTGGTCGCCACCGCGGGCAGCGGAGCCGCACTCCTCGACGCCCGGGTGCTCGACCTCACCGAGCGCCGGCCCGCCCGCACCCGCGCCCGCACGAAGGGGGACCGCCGCGTCCGAGCCGTCGGGGTCCCGGCCCCGGACGGCGCGGCGGACCTCCAGGAAGGGAGACCGGCATGACCACCCTCGCGCGCACCGCGACGCCGCCCCCGCCGTGCCCGCGCCTGCGGCTGCGGCGCGCCGCCCTGGCCCTGGCCGTCTGCGGACCGCTGCTCCTGCCGCTGTCCGCCCCCGCCGCGGCCGCCGACGGCGGGGCCACCGTCACGGTCTCCCGGACCACCGGACTCATCGAGGGGCGGCGGATCACCGTCACCGGCCAGGGCTTCACCCCCGGCCTCACCTCCGTCGCGGTGGGCCTGTGCGCGGAGCACTACCGCAGCAACGCCGACTGCGACCTGACCGGTGGCGCCGCGCTCGTCAACATCGACGCGCGCGGAAGGCTGCCCGAGGTCACGCTCACCGTGCACCGCACGGTCGCCGGCACCGACTGCCGCACGAAGCAGTGCGTCGTCGGGGTCTCGCCGCTGCCCACCGGCACACCGGCGTCCCTACGGCTCCCGAACACCGTCGACGTCCGCATCGGACTGGCGGGCGGCACCGTGACCGGGGATCCGTCCGGCACCGGGCGGGCCGAGACCGCGAGCGCCGCGCCCTCCGCCGCCGGATCCGGCAGGGAGGGGCTCTCGACGCCGCTGTGGTCGCTCGCGCTGGCGGTCGTCGCGCTCTGCGCGGCCGGCGCCGTCGTCGTCTCCCGTCCTCCACGGCACCCGGACCCCGCCCCGCTCTCCCACACCGGAGGTACTCCCTGATGCGTAGCGTGCTTCTCAGAACTACGGCGGTGGCCGGCGCCGGGACGATGGTGCTCGCCGGCGCCCTGCTCGCCGCCGGCCCCGCCGGGGCCGCCGGTGTCCTGACCGTCAGCAAGACCACCGGACTGGTGGTCGGCGACACCGTGACTGTGTCGGCGAAGGGGCTGAGCAAGAACCAGTCCTTCGCGCCGCTCGGCCTGTGCAAGCCGGACCCGTCCGGTCCGACCGACTGCGACACCTCCGCCGACGCGGCGTACATCGGCAGGACCGACGCGGACGGCGTCTGGCACAGCTCCTCGACCGACGCCACCAGCGTCAAAGTCACCGTCAAGGCTCAGGCGGGCGGGGCGAGTTGTACGAGCGCCGCCGGAGCCTGCGTGATCGCCGTCTTCATCACGGCGACCAAGGAGATGGTGCAGGTCCCGCTCACCGTCTCGGCGAGCGGCGGCTCCTCTTCGGGCGGATCCTCGGGCGGGTCGTCCTCGGGGGGATCCTCCTCGGGCGGCGGCTCCTCGTCGAGCGCGGCGACCGGGTCCGCGGGCTCCTCCACCGCGGGCTCGGGCGGCACCACGGACGGCTCGGGCGGATCGTCCACGGACGACGCGCTGGCCAGCACCGGTTTCGTGGACGGTGTCCCGGTCGGCCTGCTCGCCGCCGGCACCCTGGTGCTGTGCGGCAGCTCGGCGCTGCTGCTGATGCCGCGCCGCCGGGGCCGCCACGAGTGACGCCGGCCGGGTGCGAGGGCGGGCCGCGCCACCGGTCGCGGTCCGCCCCCGCACCGCCGCGGGGTGCCTACGGCGTCCGGCGGGTGCCTACGGTGTCCGGCGGGGTGCCGCTCCCGAGGACAGCCGCCCCAGCGCCTCCTCCAGCGCGATCACGTCGGCGTACTTGGAGTCCAGGTCGAACAGGTTGGCCTCGTGCGGGCCCGGGTCCCGGTCGGCGACGGACTCCCGTACCACCTGGGGCCGGAAGCCGTACTGCAACGCGTCCAGGGCGCTCGCCCGCACACAGCCGCTGGTGGAGAAACCGCCGACGACGACGGTGTCCACGCCCTGCCCGGCCAGCCACCGGTCCAGGCCGGTGGCGAAGAAGGCGCTCGGGTAGTGCTTGCGTACCAGCAGATCGCCGTCCGCGGGCCGGCACACCTCGGTGAAGTCCGCGTACGGACTGCCCGCGCGGAAGGCGTCCAGGCCGGGGACCTTGCGGTGGAAGTGCGGTGCGTCGGCGGCCGGGTCGCCCGCGTAGTGGACGGCGGTGAAGACCACCGGCGCCCCGGCCGCGCGGGCGGCGCGGGCGAGCGCGGCCATCGCGGCCAGCGCCGGCTCCGCCGTGCGCAGGTACAGGTGCGAGGCGGGGTCGGCGTACGCGCGCACCGCGTCGACGAGCAGGACCGCGGGGCGCAGGCCCCAGCCGACGCGGCGGCCGAAGCCGGCCCGCGCGTAGTCGTCGTCGAGCCGGCCGGCCACCTCAGATCACCCCGTCGGCGGCGAGCGCGGCGCGCCGCTCGGCGTCCAGGCCCAGCACACCGCCCCAGATCTCCTCGTTGTGGGCGCCGAGTTCGGGCCCCGCCCAGCGCACGGCGCCCGGAGTGGCGGACAGCCGCGGCACGACGTTCTGCATCGGGATCTCCCCGAAGTCGGGGTGCGGCACCCGGACGATGGCCTCACGCGCGGCGAAGTGCGGGTCCTGGAGCATGTCCGCGGCGGTGTAGGTGCGGCCCGCGGGGACGCCCGCCGCGTGCAGCGCGGCCAGCAGCGCGCCGGACTCCTGTCGCGCGGTCCACTTCGCGATCACCTCGTCCAGCTCGGCCTGGTGGGCGCCGCGCGCGCTGTGCGTGGCGTAGCGCGGGTCGGCCGCGAGCGCCGGGTCGCCCATCACCTCGGTGAGCCGGGCGAAGACGGTGTCCTGGTTGGCGGCGATCAGCACGTCCGCGCCGTCGGCGGTCGGATAGACGTTGCTGGGGGCGACGTTGGGCAGGACGGCCCCGGTGCGTTCACGTCGGTAGCCGCCGATCTCCCACTCGGGGATCAGCGACTCCATGTAGGCGAGGACCGCCTCGTACAGCGCGGAGTCGACGATCTGGCCGCGCCCGGTGCGCTGTCGCGCGTGCAGGGCCATCACGGTGCCGTAGGCGGCCATGGTGCCGGCCAGGGCGTCCCCGAGGGAGACGCCGGTGCGCGAGGGGGCGCGGTCGGGTTCGCCGGTGATGTGCCGGATGCCGCCCATCGCCTCGCCGATGGAGCCGAAGCCGGCCCGCGGCGCGTAGGGGCCGGTCTGCCCGTAGCCGGTGACGCGGACCAGGACGAGCCGTGGGTTGAGAGCGGACAGGGTGGCGTGGTCCAGCCCCCAGCGCTCCAGGGTGCCGGGGCGGAAGTTCTCCACCAGCACGTCGGCGGTGGCGGCCAGTTCGCGTGCCAGGCGCTGGCCCTCGGGATGGCGGAGGTTGCAGGTGACGGACTTCTTGTTGCGGGCGACCACCGGCCACCACAGCGAGGTGCCGTAGGGGCGTTCACGGCCCCACTGGCGCATCGGGTCCCCGCGGCCGGGGTCCTCCAGCTTGATGACCTCGGCGCCGTGGTCGCCGAGCAGCTGTCCGCAGAAGGGGCCGGCGAGCAGGGTGCCGGTCTCCAGCACACGGATGTCGCAGAGGGGTCCAGTCATGAGCCGAGTCTAGATTTAGGAAACGCTGTTCCGCCAGGGGAACCGTCGGGGCAGAATGGCGCGTATGGAGAGCGAATCCGCCGGGGCGGCGCCGTCCGCCGTCGGCATCGTCGAAGTCGCCCCGCGCGACGGCCTGCAGAACGAGACCGAGATCCTGGAGCCCGCCGAGCGCGCCGAACTGGTCGCCCGCGCCGTGGCGGCGGGCGCGCGGCGCGTGGAGGCGGTGGCCTTCGTCCGTCCCGGCCGCGTCCCGCAGATGGCCGGCGCCGAGGAGGTGATGGCGCTGGTGCCCCGCGTCGCGGGCGTGCGGTACTCCGGCCTGGTGCTCAACCGGCGGGGCCTGGAGCGCGCGGTGGACGGCGGCGTCGACGAGGTGAACTGCGTGGTCGTCGCCAGTGACACCTTCTGCCGCCGCAACCAGGGGGTGGGCACCGAGGAGGCGCTCACCGTCTGGGAGGACGTCGCGGCCCGCGCGCACGCCGCCGGCGTCGCGCCGTCCGTCACCGTCGCCGCCGCCTTCGGCTGCCCCTTCGAGGGCGAGATCCCCGAGCCGCGGGTGGTCGGCCTGGCGCGCCGGGCCGCGCGCACGGGGGCGGCGGAGATCGTGCTGGCCGACACCATCGGCGTCGCCGCCCCGGACGCCGTGACCCGGCTGCTGCACGCGGTCGCCGAGGCCGCCCCCGGCGTCCCGCTGCGCTGCCACTTCCACAACACCCGCAACACGGGCTACGCCAACGCGGTCGCCGCGCTGCACGCGGGGGCGACCTGGCTGGACGCCTCGCTCGGCGGCATCGGGGGCTGCCCGTTCGCCCCCGCCGCCACCGGCAACATCGCCACCGAGGACCTCGTCTACCTGATGGAACGGATGGGTGTGCGCACCGGCATCGAACTGGAGGCCGCCATCGGCGTCGCCGGCCGGCTGGGGGAGCGCCTGGGGAAGCCGGTCCCGGCCCTCCTCGGCCGCGCGGGCACCTTCCCGCCGTCCCCGCGGCCCCCGCGGCCCCCGTCGTCCCCGTCGCCCCCGCCGTCCCCGCGGCCCCCGTCGCCCCCGTCGTCCCCGCAGGCCGCGCCATCCCCCCAGCCCCCGCAGCCGCCCCTGTGCCCATCGTCCTCACCGTCCCCGCCGTCCGGCTCCGGTGGCCCGTCCGCCGCGGACCCGGCGCAGACGGCGCGCTCCGACCGCTCCGGCCGCTCCGACCGCTCCGGCCGCTCCGGCCGCGTGGGCTGAGGGGGCGTCATGGGAGCCCACGCACACGGCTGGTGGATCCTGCTGCACCTGGTGCTGTTCGTCTTCTGGCTCGGCGGCGATCTCGGCGTCTACGTCTCCAGTCGCTTCGTCCTCGCCCGTGACCTGTCCTTCGAGGCGCGGGCGACGGCCCTGCGCATCATGGGCGTGCTCGACCTCGGCCCCAAGATCTGCCTGGTGCTGTTCCTGCCCAGCGGGGTGACGCTGATGGCCCTGGAGCCGCACGGCGCCCCGTTGCTCGGCGGCTGGACGGCGGCGGCCGCCTGGGCCGGCGCGGGGTGCTGGCTCTGGCTGACGGTCCGTGACCACCGCAGTCCCGGCCGTCACCCCCTCGTCCGCCGCGCCGACTGGGCCGTACGCATCGCGCTCACCGCCACCCTGCTCGCGGTCGGCGGGTACGCGCTGCTGGCGGATGAGCCCTTCGGGGTCACGACCCGCCCGCACTGGCTCGGCGCCAAGGTGATGCTCTACGCGACGGCCATCGCCTGCGGACTGGGCATCAGGCTCACCCTGCGTCCCTTCGGTGCCGCGTTCGCCGCCCTGGCCCGCGACGGCTCCACACCGCAGACCGAGCGGGCGCTGCGCCGCGCGGTCGACGGTTGCGTCCCGTACGTCGCCGGGATCTGGCTGAGCGTGCTGGCGGCGGCCGCGCTGGGCGTGCTCAAACCCGGTGCGGCGCTGTGATGCCGTGCGGGGCGCCCTCGCGAAGGGCGCCCTTCCGGGGCCCACGGTGAGCGGATGCCCCGGGGGTCACCTGAAGCGGTCGTGCGGCGGGCGCCCCGGACCCGGTGTGCTCACGTGGTGCCGGGCCGGTGCCCGAACTCCGCCGACAGCCGCTCCACCGCCGACAGCAGCAGGGGGACGCACGCGGCCATGCGCGGCTTGAAGCGGCTCAGCGGTCCGGCCACGCTGAGCGCGGCCACCACATGGCCGTCGTGGCCCAGCACCGGCGCGGCGACCGAGGCCGAGCCGGCCTCGCGCTCGCCGACGGACGTGGCGTATCCGCGCCTGCGGATCGTCGCGAGCTCCTTGCGCAGCTTGACGGCGTCGGTGATGGTGCGCTCGGTGAGCGGCTCCAGTTCGTGCCGGCCGAGATACTCGTCGATCTCGGGCTCCGGCATGAACGCGAGCACCGCCTTGGAGGAGCTGCCGGCGTGCAGCGGGAACGGGATGCCGAGGGCCACCTCGATGCGCAGCTCCTGCTCCGGCACGACCTGGTCGACGTAGAGCCGCGTGTCGCCGCGCCGGATGGAGAGGGTGGCCGTCTCGCCGCACTGGGCGGCCAGCCGCCGCAGTTCGGGCGCGGCCATGATGCGCAGGTCGGTGCGGGCCAGGTAGGCGCGGCCCAGCGAGATCGCGGCCGGGCCGAGGGCGTAGCGCCGGGTCACGGGGTCGGCGATGATCAGGTCCCGGTTGCGCAGGGCCGTCAGGATGCGGTGCACCACCGCCTTGGTGATGTCGAGTTCCTGGGCGATCTCCGTGACGCCGAGGTCCGGACGGCCGCTGCGGCCGAAAAGCAGGAGTACGTCCATGGCCCGCTCGACGGCGGCGATCGACCTGCTGCTGTTCTCCTCGCTCACGCGGTTCCTTCTGCGGTGCGGTGCGGGGCCGTGGGGGCCGGTCGGGGCGGCTCCACCGACCGAGGCCCAGCATAGGGGCAGGATTTCCCCAAGGGAAACGCGATCGCCCCGCCGTCACCGTTCGGCATTGACACCGGGAGAAGCCCGTCGTTACGCTCATCGTGACATCGTTCCGCTAGAGGAAACATGCGGGGCAGGGGTCGCGGGCGGCCGGCCCGCCGGGGGAGCACTCCGGCCGCACCCGTCCCGTCCACCACCGCCGGGAGGCCTGATGCGAGCCGCCGTCGACGAGTCAACGTTCCGGCAGACGCTGTCGCGTTGGCCCAGTGGCGTCGCCATCGTCACCACCGACGGCGCGTTGGGCCGGCACGGCATGACCGCCAGTTCCTTCTGCAGTCTCAGCCTCGACCCGCCCCTCGTCCTGGTCTGCACGGACCGGCGCATCCGCTCCCACCGCCTGATCCAGGAGCACGGAGTCTTCGCGGTGAGCGTGCTGGGCCGTGACCACATCGGCCTCGGCCGGCGGTTCGCCGGGCTGGAGCCGGGTGTCGAGGACCGCTTCGCGGGCGGTGACTGGCGGCCGCGGGTAACCGGCAGTCCGGTGCTGGCGGACGCCGCGGCCTGGATCGACTGCCGCGTCCGGCACGCCTATCCGGGCGGCGACCACACCATCTTCGTCGGCGAGGTCGTCGACGCCTGCGTGCCCCGTCTGGTTCCGCCCCTGCTGTTCCACTCCCGTTCCTGGGGCCAGGTCGCCGACCCGCTGCCCGACCGCGTCACCGTCGCCGACACCGGCACCGCCGGACGGCTCGCCCTCGCCGGAGCGTCCCGCCGCGCCTCGGCCCGGCTGTTGGAGGACCTCGGGGACGCCGGGGTACGGGTGCGACTGTCCGGCACCGGGCCGGTCGTGGCCCGGACGTCCGCCGCCCGGACGTCCGCCGCCCGGACGTCCCCGGGGCGGCTGCCGTCACGTTCGGTCCTGGTCGCCGGTCCGGCCGAGGCCGCGGCGGCGGTCGCGGCGGGGCCGGTGACGGTGGAGTTCACGGTCGCCGACCGTCCTACGGGCCCTGGTGTCACGAGCACCGACCGTTCCACGGGCCCTGGCGTCACGGTCGCCGACCGTTCCACGGCCGCCGGCGTCACGAGCACCGACCGTCCCACACCCCCCGGCGTCACGGTCGCCGACCGTCCTACGGGCCCCGGAGTCACGGTCGCCGACCGTTCCACAACCCCCGGCGTCACGACCACCGACCGCCCCACGGCCCCCGCTGCCACGAGCGCCGTCCCGGCGGTCGACGGCGTCGCCGCCGCCGACCTGCCCGCCCTGGTGTCCGCGGTCGCCGGCGCGGGCACGGCCGTCGGCCGCGTCCCCCGCGCCCTGGACCCGGCGCGCACGGCGGCGGTGCTCGACCTGGTCGCCGCGCTGCGCGACGCGGGGTGTGACGAGATCGCGCTGGAGGAGGCGGCGCCCGACGCCGGGGGCGCGGCCCCGGCGCCGAGTTCGCCCCTGCACCTGCGGACGCTGCTCCAGGACGCCGTCCAGGTCGCCGGTCCCGTCCCGTTGCGGCTGTGCCTGCGCGACGACCACGGCCTCGGCCTGGTCAACGCGCTCACCGCGATGAAGAGCGGCATCCGCCACTTCGACACGGCCCTCGGCGGCTGCGACGGCACCCTGGACACCGAACGCCTCCTGCTGCTGTGCTCCCGCATGGGCGTGGACACGGCCGTCGAGTCCGCGGCGCTCGCCCGGTGCCGCGACGAACTGGCCCGCCTCGTGCGCCGCGGACGCCCCCGCCGGCCGGCGTGAGCCTCCCCGACCGAAGCCGAGCCCCGCATCCCCTCCTCGCGGGAGGCAGCCGGGCCGGCCGGTCACCCGCATCCGCCAACCTCCTCCCGCCGTCCGCACCAAGGAGTCGACGCATGACCGCACAGCGCCTGACCGGCGAGCGTCTCATCGATGGCATGACCCCGGCCGAGCAGGACCGTGCCCGACGTGTCGAGTCCGTCCTGCCGGCCCTGCGCGAGGCCGCCGCCCGGGCCGACGCCGCCGGGGAGTTCCCACGCGGCCACGTGGCCCTGCTGCGCGAGAACGGACTGCTCGGCCTGGTCGTCCCGGAGGAGTACGGCGGACTCGGCGGCACCCTGCGCGACCTGGCGGCCGCCACCTATGCCATGGGCACCGCCTGCCCCTCCACCGCGCTCGCCTACTTCTTCCACAACACGAGCGCCTCCCGTGGGCTGCTCCCTCTGGAGGCCGTCCGCGCGGGCCTGTTCGACGACGCCGAGATCCCCGAGGTCACGGCGTTCGCGGAGCGCGTGCTGAAGGTGATGGCGGGCGGCTCCTGGCTGGGCAACTTCGCCAGCGAGTCCGTCAAGAGCTCCGAGGCCAACATCGCCATCGCCACCACCGCCCGGCGCACCGCGCACGGCTGGCGGCTCGACGGCGAGAAGTCCTTCGGCTGCGCGACCGGGGTCGCCGACCTCTACCTCGTGACCGCCCGTCTGGACGGCGTCGACGGCGGTGACGGACTCGCCCTGTTCCTCGTGGAGCGCGAGGCGCCCGGCGTCTCCTCCCGCGCACCGTGGAACGGCATCGGCATGCGGGGCAGCGCCAACCACGGCATCCGGCTGGACGGGGTGACCGTGCCGGACGACGACGCGCTGACCCTGCCGGGCGCCTTCACCCGTATGCTCCGGATGAGCCGCGGCAGCTTCGTCGGCAACCAGCTCGCCATCGCCGCCGTGTACACCGGCGCCGCCCAGGCCGTCTACGACCACACCCTGGACCGGCTCACCACCCGGTCCTTCGCCGACACCGGGCGGCCCATCGCCACCAGCCCCATGCACCAGGTCCTCATCGGCGACATGACCCAGCGGCTGGAGACCGCCTACCTGTGGCTGCGCCGCCAGCTGGAGCTCGAGACCTCCGAACCCCCGCTGCGGCCCAAACCCGACGTCTTCCGGCAGTGGCGGCTGGGCAAGGGGTCCGTCACCGAGGCGTGCTTCGACGTGGCGCTCGGAGCGCTCAAGGCCTGCGGCACCTCCGGCGCCACCCTCGACGGGATCATCGGGCGCACCCTGCGCGACCTGGCCATGGGACTGGTGATGACCTTCCCCGCCGAACGCGGACGCCTCGAAGCGGCCAAGATGGTCTCCGACGACAGGGCCAACGCCCTCTTCGCCACCGTGGAGCCCGGCCGATGAGCGCCTCCTCGCCGGTCCCGGGTCCTGCCGTCCCGGGTCCTTCCGTCCCGGGTCCTTCCGTCCCGGGTCCTTCCGTCCCGGGTCCTTCCGTCCCGGGTCCTTCCGTCCCGGGTCCTTCCGTCCCGGGTCCTTCCGTCCCGGGCTCTCCCGCCCCGCATCCTCCCGTCCCGGACGCTTCCGTCCCCTTCACGCCCGCACCGGTGGCCGACCTGGTCGACGGCCGCGGCGCACCCTGCCCGTCCATCCCGGGCCCGCCCCGCGAGATCCCCGTCACCGGTGAGCAACTGGACGCCCTGCGCGGCAGCACCGACGCCCGTCTGGACGCCGCCCTCGACGCCGCCGACCGCGTCCACCGCCGCGGCGACTGGGCGGGCCGCCCCGACGCCGAACGCGCCGACCTGCTCGACGCGGCGGCCACCGCCGTCGACCGGCGCGCGCACGACATCACCCGCGCCGAGGCCTTCGGCAGCGGCGTGCCCGTCGCGCAGACCGGCCTCCTGGGCGTGATCCTCGGCGGCGCGTTCCGGCTCGCCGCGGCACGGCTGCGGGCGTCCGTGCTGCGCGCCGACGCCGTCCGGCCCGACGGCCGCCGCGTCACCGTCCGGCGCGAGCCGCTGGGACCCGCCCTGTGCGTGGTGCCCTACAACGCCCCCGCCCCGATGGCCGCCCACAAGGCGGCCTCCGCCCTCGCCGCGGGCTGCCCGGTCCTGGTCAAAGCACCTGAACTCAACCCGTACGGCACCCAGGTGCTCGTCGAGACCGCCGCGGCGGCGCTCGCCGAGGCGGGCGCGCCCCCGGCCGTGCTGCAACTCCTGCACGGCGACGGCGCGACCGGCGCCCGCCTGGTCGCCGACGACCGGGTGCGGGCGGTCTCCTTCACCGGCGGCACCCCGGCCGGCCGCGAGGTCGCCGCCGCCTGCGGCCACGCCCTCAAACCGGCCCAGCTCGAACTAGGCGGCAACAACGCCCTGGTGGTCATGGCGGACGCGGACACCGACACCGCCGCGCGGATCGCGGTGGACCTGCTCACCACCCTCAACGGCCAGTGGTGCCGCGCCCTCGGACGGCTCGTCGTGCCGGCCGGACGCACGGGCGAACTCCTCGAAGCCATCGGCGCGTCGCTGTCCGCACTGCGCACCGGGGACCCCCTGGACCCCACGACCGGCTACGGACCGCTCGCCCACTCCCGCCACCGCGGCGCCGCCCTGGCCGCGACGCGGACGCTGACCGGACTCGGGGCGACGGCGCACTCCTCCACCCCGCTGCCCGAGCGCGGCAACTGGCTGGCCCCGACCCTGATCACCGGCGCGCCCGAGGAGCGGGCCCGCGCCGAGATCTTCGGCCCGGTCGCCACCGTGCACCCCTACGAGCACCTCGACGAGGCCGTGCACCTGGCCAACGCCACCGGATACGGCCTGGAGGCCTACGTGACGGGCACGGACGAGGCAGCCGCGCTGGCCGTCGCCGCCCGCATCCGGGCCGGCGAGGTCAAGGTCAACGGCTCCTCCGTGCTCAGCCTGCACCAGGACACCCCGCGCCCCGCGTGGGGAGCGTCCGGCCTGGTGGACGAGGGCACCGACGAGACCCTGCTGCACTTCACCGGCACCCGCGTCACCGGCGTCGAGAACGGATTCGCCCTGCACCTCGAGGCCCCGGCCGAGGGGGACACCCCATGACCGCCGACGCCGGCCCCGCTCCCGCGCCCGGGGCGTCCGTCCTGGTGGCCGGCGCCGGCCCCGTCGGACTCACCGCCGCGCTGGTGCTGGCCCGCGCGGGCGTCGCCGTCACGGTCCTGGAGGCGGGGACCTCCCTCGCCGCGGAGTCACGCGCGTCGACCTTCCACCCGCCGACCCTGGAGATGCTCGCCGAGCTCGGCGTCGTGGACGGCCTCCTCGCCCGCGGCCTGGTCGCCCGCACCTTCCAGTACCGCGACCGGCACTCCGGCCCGGTCGCCGAACTCGACCTGGCACTGCTGCGGGCGGACACCCCGTACCCGTACCGCGTGCAGTGCGAGCAGAGCAAGCTGACCCCGTTGCTGCTCCGTGCGCTGACCGGGCTGCCGCACACCCGCGTCGCGTTCGGCGCGCGGGTGTGCGGGGTGCGCCAGGACGGCCACGGGGTCACCGTCGAACTCGCGGACGGCCGCACCGTGCGGGGCGGCCACCTGCTGGCCGCCGACGGCGCCCACTCCGCCGTACGGCACGCTCTGGGCGTGGCCTTCGCGGGGATGACGTATCCCGAACGCTTCCTCGTCGCCTCCCTCGACGAGGACCTGACGGCCCACCTTCCCGGCCTCGCGCCCATCGCCTACGTCCTCGACCCCGACGAGTGGCTCGTCCTGCTGCGCACCCCCGACCACTGGCGGGTGCTGCTGCCCACCGCCGACGGCGTCCCGGACGACGTCGAACTCGCCCGTCTGCCGGACCGGCTGGCCCGTCTGCGCACCGACGCCGGCGCCGGCGCGAGCGCCCCGTGGCGGGTCGCGCACGCGAGCCTGTACCGGGTGCACCAGCGGGTGGCGGCCGCCTTCCGGCACGGCCGGGTGCTGTTGTGCGGCGACGCCGCCCACGTCAACAACCCGCTCGGCGGCATGGGCATGAACAGCGGCATCCACGACGCCGTCCTGCTCGGCACCGCGCTGGCCGCGGTCGTCCACGGCGAACCGGGTGCCGAGGCCGCCCTGGACCGGGCCGCCGCTGACCGGCGCGCCTGCGCGCTCACCTACGTCGGGGCGCAGGCCCACCGCAACTGGGAGCGGCTGCGCGCCCGCGACCCGCGCCTGCGCGCCGAGGTGGTCGCCGATCTGCGCGCGACGGCCGCCGATCCCGCACGGGCGCGCCGCGCCCTGCTGCGCAGCTCGATGATCGCCTCGCTGCGGCCCGTCTCCTGACCGGCCGACCGCGCCGACCCGAGGAGGGCCCGTGGCCGACCCGGACCTGGACCCGGTACACCATGCCGACCCAGACCTGAACCTGATAGAGCGTCACAATCCGGCCCGCGCGGCCGACCTCGTCGGCACGGTGCCGGTCGCCGGTCCGGACGAGGTCGGGCGCGCGGTGACGGCGGCGGGCGCGGCCGCACGGGCGTGGGCCGCGGAGCCCGTGGAACGGCGCGCGTCCGCCCTGCGCCACGCCGCGCGGGTCCTGGCGGAGCAGGCGCCGGCCGCCGCCGTCCTGCTGGCCCGGGAGTCGGGCAAGCCGCTCGCCGACTGCGAGGGCGAGATCGCCTTCTCCGCGGTGGTGCTGCGCTGGTACGCCGACGCGGCCGCGCCGCTGCTCGCCGACCGGCACACCGACGACGCGCACGGGCGGCTCACCGTGCGCAGGCGCCCGTACGGCCCGGTGGCCGCGCTCACCCCGTGGAACGCGCCGGTGATCCTCACCGTCCTCAAACTCGCCCCCGCCCTGGTCGCCGGGAACGCGCTGCTGGTCAAACCCTCCCCGCTCGCCCCGCTCGCCGTCGACACCCTGCTGCGGGCCGTGGCGTCCTGTTTCCCGCCCGGCCTGCTGCACACCCTGCACGGCCACGAGGAGACCGCCGCCGCACTGGTCGGACACCGGGGCGTGTACAAGGTCGCCTTCACCGGCGGGGAGCGGGCCGCCCGCGCCGTCGGCGCCCTCGCCGCCGCCGCACTCACCCCGACCACCATGGAACTGGGCGGCAACGATCCTGCGGTCCTGCTGGACGACGCCGATCTGGGCGACGAGGCCATGGACCGGCTGGTGACGGCCGCGCTGGCCACCGCCGGGCAGGTCTGCATGGCGGTGAAACGCCTCTACGTGCCGCGCTCGGCCCGCGACCGCTGCGTGGCCGCGCTCCTCGCGGCCGCCGACCGCGTCGTCCGCCTCGGCGATCCGCTGCGGCCCGGGGTGACCGTCGGTCCGGTGATCACGGCCCGGTCCGCCGACCGGCTCGCCGCGCTCACGGCGGACGCGGTGCGCCGGGGCGCCCGCGCGCTGCCGCTGGGCGAGGTGTGCCCGGACACCGACCTGGCGGCCGGTCACTTCGTCCGGCCGCTGCTGCTGACCGGAGCGGCCGAGGACGCGCCCGTCGTCCGCGAGGAGCAGTTCGGGCCGCTGCTGCCGGTGCTGGCCTACGACGACGAGGACGAGGTGGTGGCCCGGGCGAACGCCGGCGAACTGGGCCTGGGCGCGTCGGTGTGGAGCGCCGACGAGGACCGCGCCTTCGCGCTCGCCCGCCGGCTGGACGCCGGATTCTGCTTCGTCAACACCCACAACCGCACCGGCATGTCCCTGCGGGCGCCCTTCGGCGGCGTCAAGCGCAGCGGGCACGGCCGCGAGTACGGCCCGGAGGGGCTGGAGGAGTACGTGCAGCCGTGCGTCGTGCACGCCCCGGCGGCCTTCCGCGGCGGGGGCGGCGGCATGGCGCCGGGCGCCTACCCGGTACCGGGCTGACCACGCCCGGCACCGGAGGGGGCGGCGATTCACGGCGCGCCGGTCACCGGAAGGGGTGGTTCACGGCGCGCCGGTGAGCCGTTCACGGCGCGCCGGTCACCGTCACGCCGTTGTCGGACGCGTCGCCGGTGCGCCACACGTAGTCGGCCGCGACGTCGTCGCCGAGCTGGGCCAGCAGGAAACGGCCCGCCCAGCGGGCGGCGACCTCGATGCTCGCGGTCTGGGTGAGCGTCTGGGCGGACGTCTCGGTCTCGGCGGGGGAGGGGTTCTGGGCGTCGGTGATGCCGTAATGGTTGGCGCCGGCGACCCGCACGATCTGCTTCGGCGTGTTCAGCAGGTGCGCGTAGGTCTTCTCCGCGTCGGCGGGGGCGGCGATGCCGTCCGCCGCGCCCTGCACCAGCTGCACCGGGATCCGGTTGTCCACGTCGGCGAAGATCAGGCCCAGCAGGCCGTTGTTGGTGCCGTAGAAGGACGCCGCCTTGACCTGGCCGGGCAGGCTGAAGCTCAGCGCGGGGCAGAAGACCGGACTGCACGTGTCCTCGGCGGCCGACAGCCCGGCGGCACCGCCGAAGGAGTGCCCGAGCAGCGCCAGGGTGCCGCTGTCGATGCGTTTGTGGAGCGGGGACGTGGCGTCGTACTTCTCGTCCTTCATCCAGGCGACCGTGTCGGTGACCTGGTCCACGGCGGCGTAGCGCTCGTACTCGAAGAGCATCAGCCGGTAGTGGTCGGGCACCACGACCACGAAGCCCTGTGCCGCGATCGCCGACGCGTAGCCGGCGTAGTGGGAGCGGCCGACCTTCGCGCCCTGGAGGAGCAGCGCGACGGGCAGGCCGGTGGCGGTGCCGGTCGGGTAGTACACGTCGGCGTCGTCGCCGTCGACGACGGTCCGGTAGGACGCGACGGTGGACGCTGCCGACGTGGCCGACGCGGGCGCGGGGACGGCGAACAGTGCGGCCAGCAGGGTCAGCAGAGGGATCAGCAGGTGCCCTCGGTGGTTTCTCACGGGCTCTCCGAACGAGGCGGGGGAGGGATGGGCGTTCCTTGGTGGGAAACAGAGTTCCACTCAGGGGGACGCGCTGCCAGAGGTCGGAGCCGGATGCCGCGAAACATTTGGGTTACCGCACGTCACGATCGGCGCACCGGGGTCACCGCCGAGTGCGGCGCGGGTGCAGGCTCTTGACAGTGGCGGGGGGTCTTCGCTGTCATCTGCTTCACATCAGTGCGGAACACCGTTTCCATCAAGGAAACGGCCGTCCTGGATCGGAGGCCTTCGTGCGCCTGCTCCCCCGCCTGAGAACGCTCGCCCCGGCCGCCGTCGCGGCGGCCCTGCTGGCCCTGGCCGCCCCGTCGCCCGCCCACGCGGCCGGATCCGTCACCGCGGTGTCGACCACCGTCGACGTCTCCTGCGCCGCGTTCACCTACCACCCGGACGCCGACTGGTACTTCCCGTCCGGCACGCCCAAGGGGCTGGTCTGGCTCCAGCACGGGTTCGCCCGCTCCGGGGCCCACCTCGGCGATCTCGCCGAGCACTACGCCGCCGCCGGCTACCTGGTGTTCGTCCCCACCCTGCCCAGCGCCGACCTCTTCGGATGCACGCTGCAGAACCTCGGCAACAACAAGCCGTTCCTCGACAACGTGTCCGGCTGGTTCGCCGACTCCGCCGACTCCACCGGGCAGTTGGCGAGCAGCTACGCGCGCGCCGCCGCACTCGCCGGCCGCGGCGGATCCACGCTGCCCTCGTCCCTGCTGTTCTCCGGCCACTCCGCGGGCGGCGAGGCCGTCGCCTACGTGGCCCAGCGGCTCCACGGCGCCGCGCCCGCCGCCTTCGCCCGGCTCAAGGGGCTCGTGCTGCTCGACCCGGTCGCCTCGGCGATCGGTGACAACACCGAGGCCTCGCTGACCGCTCTCGCGGCCACCCCGCTGCCGGTGCGCACGCTCTCCTCACCGCCGTACCTCTGCAACAGCAGCGCCAGTGGCACCACCGCGCTGCGCGACGCCTACGCGGACTCGCCCTTCGTCGGCGTCGAGCTGACCACCGGCTCCCACGTGGACGCCGAGGGCGCCACCACCGATGCCGTCGGATCGCTGGCCTGCGGCACCTCGCAGTCCCGGAACGTCACGGCGTTGCAGACGCTGGCCGTCGGCTGGGCCGCGGACGCCTTCTCCGGCACGACGACCGCGACCTACTACCCGGGCGGCGCGTACTACCGGTCCCTGCTGGCGGCGGGCACCGTCACCACCCTGTCCGGCTCCGGGGGCTGACGAAGGCGGGGTGCCGCGATCCGCTCGCGCCACCCCGCCCGCCCCCGGCGACCGGGTCAGCCGTCGCCCTCGTCGAGATGGTCGACCACGGCCCGGTCCGCCAGCCGGGGCCGCAGCCAGGACGCGAGCGCGAGATGGAGCGGGTGCCGCTGGTAGGCGCCGAGCGCGGCCGCGTCGTCGTGCCGCGTGATCATGCACAGGTGGTACGACACGGCCGATCCGACGACGTCCAGAGCGAGGTCGACGGACCGGATCTCCGGTACCTGGGGGGCGAGTTCGGCCAGCCGCCGCCGGGCCTCCGGGGCGTCGGACGGATCGGTGAACCGCATCAGGACGACATGGGTGAGCACGGCTGATCCTCCGGTGTCGGATCGTGACGTCCCCTCTGTCGCGGGGGTGGCCGCGAGTGTATGTTGAGGAAACGCTGTTCCGCCAGGGGAACCAGGGGAACCACAGGAGGATCCATGGCCCTTGTCGCCGGCTCCGTACGGGTGGCCGCGGCCCAGTTCGCCGTGGGGGAGGACCGCACCGCCAACCTCGCCGCCGTGCTGCGCGCCATCGACACCGCCGCCGACCGGGGGGCCGACCTCGTCGTCCTGCCCGAGTTCTGCAACCACCTCTCCTGGTACCGCGACCGCGCCCACGCGCTGGACGCCGCCTGCCGGCCCGGCGACCCGTTCCTGACCTCGGTCGCGGACACGGCGGCCGGCCACCGCATGCACGTGAAGGCGCACGTCACCCTCGCGACCCCGGCCACCGGGCCGAACGGCCGCCCCGACGGCATGCGCATCACCGCGGCGAGCCTGCTGTTCGGGCCGGACGGCGCCCTGCTCGGCCGCGCCGACAAACAGACCCTGATGGGCAGCGAGAACGACCACCTCGACCCCGCGGACGAGACCGGCCCCGTCCTCGACACCCCGCTCGGCCGGCTCGGCCTCTACTCCTGCATGGAGGGCGTCATCAACGAGGTCTGCCGGGGCCTGGCGCTGCGCGGGGCCCAGGTCCTGCTCAACAGCCTCAACTCCTTCGCCCTCGACGAGGCCTCGCTGCACATCCCGGTCCGGGCCGCCGAGAACAAGGTGTGGGTGGTGGCCGCCAACAAGGTCGGCCCGCTGATCCCCGACGCCCACCTCGCCGCCGTCGCCTCCGGACTCGGCGTCCCGCCCGAGGCACTGCACGGCGCGGGCGGCAGCCAGATCGTCCGTCCCGACGGCAGCGTGGCCGCCGAGGCCCCCCGCACCGGCGAGGCGGTGGTGGTCGCCGACATCGAACCGGCCGCCGCCGACGACAAACGCCGTCCCGACGGCACCGACGTCTTCGCCGCCCGACGGCCCTGGCTCTACACACCGATCGCGAGCGCACCCCGCCCCGCGCCACCGTTCCCCGGCACCCGCGCCGGCACCGTGACCGCGGCGGTGCTGCGACCGGGCGGCGACGGACCGGGCGCGCTCAGCGACGCCGTCGCCCTCACCTCCCGCGCGGCTGCGGCCGGCGCGCTGCTGCTGGTCCTGCCCGAGCTCTTCCTCTGCCCCGGCGGAACCGCGCCCGTCGGCAGCGCCCCCGACCCCGCCCTCGCGGCCACCGCCCTGCGGCGGCTGGCCGACGCGCTCGCAGGCACCGACGCCCTGCTCGCCTGCACCCTGCCCGACGCCGGAGTCCACACCGGTCTCCTCCTCGGCGCCGACGGCCCGGTCCTGCGCGTGCCCCAACTCCACCCCAGCGCACGGCACTCCGGCTGGGCCGCCGACCGGCCCGCCCCGCCCGCCACCCACGACGCCCGCTGGGGCCGCGTCGCCCTGGTGGTCGGGGACGACGCCGTCCACCCGGAGACGTTCCGGCTCGCCGCGCTCGCCGGCGCCGACACCGTCGCCGTCTGCTACAGCGGCGCCGAACCCTGGGAACGCACCCTCGGCCTGCCCGAACGCGCCGCGGAGAACCGGATGAACGTGGTGGCCGCCGGACACGGCGAGGGCGCCGTCCACGCCCTGCCCGCGGACTTCGGCCTCTGGCAGAGCCGCGAGGGCGGTTTCACCGGCCGGATCAGCCATCCCACGACCACCCTCGCCGACGGCCCCCTCACCCTGGCCGCCGTCTTCCCCGAACAGGCCACCCGCCGCCTGGTCTCCCGCCGCACCGACCTCGTGGACGGCCGGCCCTGGCGCCTCTCCGGCGCCCTGACCGCCCCCGAACCCGCGGCCCGCACCCCCGAACCCACGGCCCGCACCCCCGAATCCGCGGCCCGCACTCCCGAATCCGCGGCCCGCACTCCCGAATCCGCGGCCTGCACTCCCGAATCCGCGGCCCGCACCCCCGAACCCACGGCCCGCACCCCCGAACCCACGGCCCGCACACCCTGATCACACCCGCACCCCGCACGCCCGATCGCCCCCCGGACCACCGCCGTCCCTGACCACCACCACACCCGGAACACCTCACACCCGGAACACCTCACACCCGGAACACACACCCCAGGTGCCCGCACGCCCTGATCGAACCACCTCCCGCCAACTGTCGCCCCGAGGAGCGTGATGGCCGAGACCCTCAAGGCCGTGCAGGACATGACGGACGCGGCCCCCGTCACCGACGTCACCGAGACCTTCCACCAGTGGCAGGAACTGCTGGCGGAACTGAAGAAGAAGATCGACGCCCGCTTCCGGCTGACCCGCGACCCCTCCACGCTCACCCTGGACGCCTACGGCAACCCGCCCGACAGCCCCGGCGGCTCCCTGGCCGCCTACAGCGGGCCCGAGGTCGACTGGATGGTCCACTCCTGGCTGGGCAACCCCACCCGGGGGTTCGCCAACCTCCACCTGACCGTGTGGCTCGGACCGCAGGTCCGCGTCCCCCACCTCGCCGTCGCCCTGCTGTGCTGGCCCGGCGGCTGGTTCTACCTCGACTCCGTCCCCCGCGCCCACCTGCTCGCCGACGGCCCGTACTACGACCGCTACTACGCCCCGCTGGACGCGGAGTGGCTGGAGGTCCGCGAGCGCCACCCGCGGCTGGAGTGGTTCACCAGCCGGGCCGGGTTCATCCGCGCCAGTCTCTCCCCGACCGCCCACTGCTACAGCCTGCCGCGCGACGAGGAGCACATCGGTCTCGTCCGCCGCCTCACCCACGCCCATGTGGACCGCTGGCTGGGCTGGGTCGACGCCGCCGAGACCGTCCCCGAGGACGAGCGGCCCGCCCTCGCCGCCGCCGACCTGGCCACCCGCCGCAACATCGCCGAACGCGACCCGGCGAACGTGATGGGCGTGCGCTACTTCGGGCAGGAGACCACCGACCGGCTGGTGCGGGGCCTGTGGGGCGGCGACCGCGCACTGCCGAGGCCGAGATGACCGGCACCGCACACCCGGAGCACCCGGACGGGGACACGGCCGTCCCCGTGCGCGCCCTGTGGTGGGCGTGCCGCGTGCCCGGCCTGAAGGAACCCTTCGACACCGCCCACCTGCGCGTCTTCCACCCGGCCCGGCCCACCGGCGCCGACGCCGAACGACTGACCGGGGAGATCCCCGCCGACCCGGCCGGCGCCCCCTACCCGGTGGTCGTGCTGCTGCCCGGCATCAACGTCGGCCAGGACGCCTACCGGTGGCTCGCCGTCGCACTGGCACGGGCCGGCCTGGTCACGGTCACCGCCGACCTGGTGGGGGAGCTCTTCGCGGGCAGTCACGGACTCACCCCCGCCGTCGACCTGGAGGCCGCCTCGCCCGCCGGCTGGGGCACCCGGCCGACCAGCCCGCTCATCGGCGCCCTGCTGGGCGCCCTGCGCGACCTCGGCCGACGGCCCCCGCTCGACGGCCTGCTCGACCTCGACCGGGTGGCCCTCGGCGGCCACTCGGCGGGCGGCACCGTCGCCCTCCAGTCCGCCGCCCTCACCCCGGGCGTCCGCGCGGTGTTCGCCTACGCCGCCCACACCCTGGTCGCCGGCCTGCTGGGCTGGCCCGAGGGATCCGTCCTGCCCGTCGGCCCGGGCCCGTCCGTCCTGCTGCTGTCCGGCGAGCACGACGGTGTGATCGCGGCCAGCAGCGACCGCTACACCTCCGCCCGCGGCCCCTGGGACCCGGTGCTGCGCACCTTCGAGGAGGCCGTGCCGGACGCGGGCGGCGCCAGCGCCTGGGCCCGGCTCGCCGGCGCCGGCCACTTCACCGCCTGCGACCCGTACGACCCCACCGCCTCCCGCGGCTTCCTGGAGACCGCCGCCGGTGACCGGACCGCCCCCCGAGCCCTCCTCGGGCGCCTGGTCACCGACTTCTGCCGGTCCCGGCTGCGCGCCGACGCGTCGGCCGGCCGGCGCCTGGACGACCTGCTCGGCGCCCCGCACCCCGGACTGCTGGACGTGCGCCGCCGCTGAGACCCACCCCCGAACGACCCGAGGAGCGCCTCCCCGCCATGCTCAAGAACTTCTGGTACGCGGTCGAGTTCGCCGACCGCGTCGGGCGCGAGCCCGTCAAGGTGGTCTGTCTGGGGCAGAGCCTGGTGCTGTACCGCACCCAGGACGGCACCCCCGTCGCCCTGTCCGACCTGTGCGCCCACCGGGGCGCCGCCCTGTCGATGGGCACCCTCTCCGGCGACTGCGTCGTCTGCCCCTACCACGGCTGGCGCTTCGACCCCGAGGGCGCCTGCACCACCATCCCCGCCAACCTCCCCGGCCGCGGCATCCCCAGGAAGGCCCGCGTCGACTCCTACCCGGTACGGGAACGCTACGGCTTCGTCTGGGTCTTCCTCGGCGACCTGCCCGAGCAGGAGCGCCCGCCGATCCCCGTCTGGCCCGAGTTCGACGAACTGATCGCCGACGGCGGCCGGTTCCGCACGGTCACCGGCGAGTACCTGTGGCACTCCAACTACGAGCGCATCCTGGAGAACGGCTGCGACATCGCCCACACCCCCTTCGTGCACGCGGGAGCCTTCGGCAACCCCGACCGCCCCGAGGTCGAGGAGTACGCCCTCGACCAGCCCGACGAGTGGTCGGCGTTCGCCACCGTCGCCCTGCACCCGCCGGCCGCCCGGGGCCTGTGGGCCCGGCTCCACGCCGACCGCGTCTCCCAGGGCAAGGAGCGGCCCCCCGTGGTCACCACGGCGGGCTGGATGCTCCCCAACATGATCAAGCTCCATGTGCGCCTGCCCTTCGGCAACATGATCATCTACGACACGAACATCCCCCTCGACGAGACCACCACCCTGGTCAAGTGGGTCGCCCTGCGCGACTTCTTCACCGGCTCCTGGGCCGACGCCAACGCCCGCAAGCGCGTACACCGCATCTTCGGCCAGGACGCCCCCGTGGTCGACGGCACCCGCCCCGAACTCCTCCCGGCCGACCTGGGCGCCGAACTCCACCTGCGCTCCGACCTGATCTCCGTGGCCTACCGGCGCAGACGGCAGGAACTCGCCGCCAAGGGCTGGACGGTGGGCCCCGCCGACCGCATCACCGGCGACGTGCCCGAACGCACCTCGACCGTGATCCCCTCACCGGGCCGCCGCGCCGTGCCCGAGTTCGCGCGCGCCTGGGAACAGAAGGCACACGGCTTCCATCCGACCGTCGAGGGCGCCGAACACGGCGCCGGGCAACCGGAGAGCGAGTGACCGACATGACCGACACCCCCGCCCCGCCCAGCCCTTCCGCCGCCCTGTCCGACGCCGTACTGGACCGCCTGCTCGCCGCCACCGGCCTGCGCGAGGTCCCCACCCCCTGGGCCGAGTTGACCGGCGCCGCCTTCCCCGGCCCGGTCGGCTCCGTACGCTGCTTCCACGGCGACGGACCCGTCGCCTCCGTCGTCCGGATCTCCCTGGTCGTACCCCCCGTCGGCCTCGACAGCCACATGGTGTTCGCCTTCGGCGCCGCCGACGGCCCGCTGCCGCACTTCACCCTGGACGCCGTCCGCACCGGTGACGCCTACGCCTTCCACCTCGACCTGGTGCAGCGCACCGACCTCGCCCCGCACCCCGCCTACACCGACCGGGTCTACGGGCCGCTCACCGAGCACCACGCCCACGCCGAGGCGCTGCCCGGCCTCAGCCCCGCGCACATCGGCCCGCGCCAGCGCTCCCTGATGTCTCCGTGGATGCTCGTCCACCGGGCCGACGAGGCCGCGCTCACCGCGATCGGCCCCGTGGCCGCGGCCTACCTCGACCACTGGCTGGCCCTCGCCGCCGACTTCCCCGCCGAGGCGGCCGAGGAGGTCAAGGCCACCGACCTCGCCGACCGCGACCGCCGGGTGCGCGCCCTGCTGTTCAGCCGCGAGATCGACCCCGTGTGGGACCGGGTGGACCGGCTCCTCGGCGCGCCGACCACCGACGCGCTGCGCGCCCTGCTCATCACCGGCCGCCCCGTCCCCCCGGAGGACGCCGCATGAGCGACACCCCCGCAGCCGTCCCCGCCGAGGGCCCGAGCTCCTGGCAGCGGCGCATCACCGGCGAGTGGCACGGCCGCCCCTCCCTGTTCGACGCCACCGGCACCTGGCAGGGCTTCGAGGACATCCGCCGCTCCTCCGAGTACGCCGACGGCGCCACCGTCTACCGCATGGACGGCGGCCTGGAGGGCGGCGGCCCGCTGGCCGGCCGGTTCCGGCTGGCCGCCCCGTTCGCCTTCGGCGTCACCGACGGCGACGACAGCCGCCTCTACCACGGCCCCGACTTCCACGGCAGCGGCCAGCCCTACGGCTCCTTCGTGGACGCCCGCTACTACGGCCCCGGCTGGCAGGTCGGCCTCCACACCTGGAACCACGTCCTGCCCGACGGCGACACCCAGGTCTACTCCTCGATGCTCCACCAGGGCTGGACCGTGGTCGGCTGCTTCAACGGCGTCTACCGGCGCACCACCGACCACGACACCGACCCCGCCACCCGGGAGGAGATCGCCGCCCACCTGGCCGCGGAGACCCGCTGCGGGCCCGTCCCGTGGATCCTGCCCACCAAGGAGGCGGGCGCCTTCACGGGGGAGTGCGAGCTGTGGGGCGCCGACCGGAAGCCGCTCGGCACGGTCCACGTCGAGGACCGCCTCACCCCGCTGGACCTGCTGCGCACCGAGCACCGCGTCCGGTGGAGCGGCGGCGGCCTGGACCGGGACACCACCGTGGTACGCCGCCGCGACGGCACCCGGGAGTTCTGGGAGGGCCCCGGCGCCTGGGGCAGCGCGCAGGCGTTCGGCCGCGCGAACTACCCGGTGTGGCACTTCGCCGGCGACGACGTCCGGGTCGTGGGGCGCGAGTTCGCGATCGACGCGACGCCCGGGATGGGCGCGGGCGGCCGACTCGCCGTCACCTACGAGCTGTTCGCCGGACAGATCCTCTCCGCCGTCCTCCACGGCGTCCTCGACTGGACCACGCCATGACCGCCCCGGATCCCACCGGCCCTGGCACGCCCGCCCCGGGCCCCGCCGGTCTCGGCCCTGGCACGCCCGTCGCGGGCCCCGCCGGCCCCGTCACGTCCGCCCCGGATCCCGCCGGCCCGGTCACGTCCGCCCCGGATCCGGCCGGCCCTCGAACGCCCGCCCCGGGCCCCGCCGGTCTCGGGTCCGTCGCGGGCCCCGTCGGCCCTGGCCGTGGCACGCCCGCCCCGGGCCCCGCCGGCCCGGTCACGTCCGCCCCGGATCCCGCCGGCCCCGTCGTGGTCGTCACCGGAGGCACCCGTGGCATCGGACACGGCCTGGCCCGCGCCTTCCTCGACCGGGGCTGCCGGGTCGCTCTGTGCGGCCGTGCCCCGGACACGGTCGAGGCGGCACTGGCCGCGCTCGACGCGCCCCCCGGCCGGCTGCTCGGCCTCCCGGCCGACGTCACCGACCGCGACCGGCTCGCCGCACTCTGGGACGCGGCGCACGACGCCTTCGGCACCGTCGACGTCTGGATCAACAACGCCGGCGCGGCGACCGCCCGCCGCCCCCTGTGGGAGCTGTCCGCCGCCGAGACCCGGGCGGTCACCGAGGCCAACCTGCTGGGCGTCGCGCACGGTTCGGCCGTCGCCACGGCCGGCTTCCTCGCCCTGGGACGCGGCAGCGTCTGGAACATGGAGGGCTTCGGCTCCGACGGCCGCCTGCTGCCCGGCCTCGGCGCCTACGGCGCCACCAAACGCGCCGTCGCCTACCTGACGCAGGCGCTCGCGACCGACCTCCGCCACCGGGCGGGCCGGCGACCGCACGACGTCCGCGCCATGGCGCTGTCACCGGGCATGGTGGTCACCGACGTCCTCACCCACGGCTACACGCCCGAGGAGTACGCGCGGGCCCGCAAGGTCCTCGACATCCTCGCGGACCGGGTCGAGACCGTGACGCCCTGGCTCGCCGACCAGGTCCTGTCGGGCCGCACCCGCAACGGCGGCCGCGTCGCCTGGCTCACCCGCCGCAAGGCCGCCGCCCGCTTCGCCACGGCCGCCTTCCGGCACCGCCGCGTCATGCCCGACCTGCCCACCGCCGACCGTCCTGCTGCCGGTACCGACGACCCGGCCCGGCCCCGTCGCGCCGAGGAGGCGGACCGATGAGCCACCCCGCCGACTACCCGCTCTCCCTCGCCGTCGAGGACTTCGTGCCCGTCGTGCTGACCGCGGCCGCCGCGGTCCGCCTGATCACCCCGGCCGCGGCCACCGGACGGCGCGGCCGCCTGACGGCCACCGGCGGCGCGCTGCTCATCGCGGCCGGCGGCCTGTCCAAGGCGGTGTGGAAGCTGGTGGTGGCCCTCGACGGACCCGACCTCCACCCCCTCGACAAGGCCCTGTTCCCCCTGCTGTCGGCGGGCTTCCTGCTGCTGGCCCTCGCCCTGCTGAGGCTGCCGCCGCCCTCCTCGCAGAGCCCCGCCCCCGCCCCCGCTGCCGCCCCCGGGGCGATCCGCCGACTGGAGCGGACGTTCGCCGTGCTCTGGCCGGCCACCGCCGCCGTCTGCCTGACCCTGCGCTCCACGGCCCCCGCCCTGGTGCTGACCGTCGCCGCCGTCACCGTCTGCGCCGTACGGCTGATCCTCCTCGCCCGCGGGGCCGGTGACACCCGGGCCGCCGGGGCGGCCGGCATCTGGCTCCTGGGCATGTACGTCCTCGGACCGCTCGCGGCCCGGCCCGACCAGAGCGTCGCCCTCCAGTGGGTGGAGCAGTCCTGCAACACCCTCACCCAGGCCGCCGTGGTGGTCGCGGCCTGGCGGCTCGCCGCCGCCCTGCCCGGCCCGGCCGCCGCCCCCGCTCCTCCTCACCCGCCCGGCCCATCCGGTCCGGCCGGCCCCGCCGACGACGACCGGACGGTGACCCCATGACCGACGCCCTGGGCTGGCGCCGCAAGTTCGGCGTGATCGCGCCGAGCACCAACACCATCGTGGAACCCGACTTCTACGGCATGACCGTCCCGGGCGTGACCGCCCACTTCTCCCGCATCCACATCCGCGACCAGAACATGGCGGGCGACGCGGGGATGACCCGGCTGCTGGAGCAGATCCGCGACGAGATCGGCGCCGCCTGCGCACGCGTCCTCACCTGCGAACCCGACTACATGGTGATGGGCATGTCCGCCGAGACCTTCTGGGGCGGCATCGAGGGCAACCGCGCGTTCCTGCGGCAGATCCACGACCTCACCGGCCTCCAGGTCGCCACCGGAGCCGAGGCCTGCGAGCGCGCCCTGCGCCTCTTCGGAGCCCGGCGCATCGGCATCGTGACGCCGTACCAGCCCGTCGGCGACGCCAACGTACGGCGCTTCTTCACCGAACTCGGCTTCGAGGTGGCCGGCATCACCGGACTGCGCTGCCCCACCGCCGTGTCCATCGCACACGTCACCGAGGCCGAACTGGACCGGGCGCTCACCGGCCTCGCGGCCCTGCCCGACGTCGACGCCCTGGTGCAGTGCGGCACCAACCTGTCGATGGTCGGCCTCGCCGACCGCGCCGAACGCCGGCTCGGCCTGCCCGTCATCGCCATCAACGCGGCCACCTGGTGGATGGCACTGCGGGACAACGGCATCGACGACAAGGTCGAGGGGGCGGGCACCCTGCTGCGCGAACACTGACCCGCCCCGGCCGCGCCGGACGCGGCTCACCACTTGACGGCGTTCACCGTGCTGCTGTGGGCGTCCGCGGACCGGACGGTGAACTGGACGTCGGCGACGCGGTCGTGGAAGGTCTGGCCGGGCTGCCAGGTGGCCATGTCCAGTGTGCCGCAGCCGGCCGGAGGCACCGCGGCGTTCGGGTTGGGCACCACCCGGATCGGTCCCTGGCCGTTCGCCAGTGAGGTGTCGACCCGGTAGATGACGACGCCGGAGGAGCAGGCGGCGGAGTCGTTGTGGGCCTGCCTGCGTGCCTCGGCGACATAGGCGGTGGTGGGGCCGGTCCGGACCACCAGCAACTTGGTGCCGCCGGTGTATTCCACACCGTTCAGGGTGGCGGTGTTCTGGGTTCTGGACTGCCACACGCACACGACCTGGTCGTCACCGGTCCAGCCGAACTTCCATGAGGTCCAGCCGAAGTACTGTGGGCCCCGACCGGCCAGGTGGCCCATGAGGTCCCAGCCACCGGTGAACCGGTAGGCGTCGCCGCCGAAGGCGTACAGATCGGGCGCTCCGAAGGCGTGCGCGGTCTCATGGGCGGCCACCTTGTGACCCCAGTGCCACATGTCCGTGCCGAACGTCACCGCCCAGCGGATCGTCGTGCCGTTCACGACGATCGGAGCAGTGGGGGTCCAGAACCACGCGGTGGAGCGGGAGACCTGGGAGTGGGCGGTCGAGACGATGTAGAACATGTCGTACCCGGACAGGTCGGCACCGGCGCCGGCCGCGGCCCGCAGTGCGTCGGCCACGTACCGGGAGTGCTGCTGGTAGGTGGGTACGGGGAAGCCGTACGTGGTGGAGGCGGTCGGCATCCTCACCCACCGGTTCGACACCGTTCGCATGCTCAGCCAGGTCTTGCCGTACGAGGCTTCCCACACCCAGTCGGCGGCCGGGGACAGGAGGTTGTAGTAATCCGCGACATCGCCCGCGCCGGCCGTGTCGGGGAAGTCCACGTACACCACGCCGATGTTCTTGGTGCCCGTGGGATTCAGATATTGGGTGTAGTCGGTGTTCTGGCCCTCGTCGAGCGCGGTTCCCCGTCCCCGCAGCGCACACGGCGAAGTGCTCCCGTTGACACCATGGGCGTGCTCGGGGGGAACGGCCGCCAGAACGAGCAGGGTCATGAGCACCCCGAGGACGGACAAGGGGAGCGGGCGCCGCATGCGGCGGATCGAGAAGCGCATGGCGTACCTGTTCTGGAGTGGGGGGTTGGGGCGCGGGCCGGCCGCGATCTCCGGCAGGTGGTACGGCAGTCGGGTTCCAGCCTGCCCGGGGTGACCGCGCCGTGCCCCGACGAGAGGCGAAGCTCGCCCGTACGGAGGGCCGGCAGCGAATATGTGCGGTTGAACCCGGAGACGGTCCCGTGGGTGGACCACAGGTGGTCGGTGGCTGACTGCCCACGCCGCCCGCCGCGGCATGGACCGGGACCCGGCCGGCGCGCGGGTGGACGGGGGAGCCGGTATCCGTGCCGTGGATCGCTCCCATGGGAAATGTGGATCGTGCGGGGGCTGGGCCTGCCGGGTTCCGGCCTGCATAGTCGCTGGGGTCGGTGGCTGCCGAGGTCCCCCAGGGCCGGTGCCCCTGTCCGCCCCGGGTCGAAGGCGGCGCCCGCCGGAAAGACCGGAGAACGGAAAGGCCTGATCCTGTGTGTGATGTCATCGCTTCCGTCATGCGGCAAGTCGACGCGCTGCCCGAACCGAGCAGGCGAAAGGTCCTGAAGGCGGTGGGGGCGGGCGTGGCCACCGGGGGCCTCCTGGCCGCCGGCGGTGGCGGCCAGGCCGTCGCGGCCACTGCGGCAGCTGCCTCCTCGTCCGCCTCGCGGCACCGCACCCGGATCGTCCTGCTGGGTACGGGCGGTGGCCCGGCGCTGCTGGGCGGTGAGCGGTACGGCGCCTCGACGGCCATCGTTCACGACGGCCGTGTGTACGTGGTCGACCTCGGCGTCGGCGCCTTCCTGCGGCTGGCGCAGAGCGGACTCGCCCCGAAGACCGGTCTGGGCTCGACCCTGTCCACGGTCCAGGGCATCTTCTTCACCCACCTGCACAGTGACCATTTCACGGACTGGCCCACGGTGTACTCGACCGGCGCGATGAACATCGTCGGGCGAACCCTTCCCGCCATCAGGGTGTTCGGCCCCGGGGACCGCGGCAGCCTCACCCGCGTCTTCCCGGACGACCGTACGGCGCCCGCCGTCTTCAACCCGGACGACCCGACCCCGGGCATCGCGGGGATGACCGCCCACCTGCGCAAGGCGTTCGCCCAGGACCTCAACGACCGGGCCCGGGACAGCAACGCCACCAGCCCCGACACCCTCTTCGACGTCCAGGACATCCCGATCGGCGACCTGTGGACCGTGGACGCCCAGGGCAGACCGCCCCGGCTGAACGCGCCGATCGAGGTGTGGACGGACGGCGACGTCCGGGTCACCGCCACCCTCGTCGACCACCATCCGACCGCCCCCGCCTTCGCGTTCCGGTTCGACACCCCGGACGGTTCGGTCGTCGTGTCCGGGGACACGGCCGTCAGCGAGAACCTGATCGACCTGGCCCGGGACTGCGACTACCTCGTCCACGAAGTCATCGACCCCCAGTTCGTCGACCGGCTCACCGCCGCCCTGCCCGCCGGGACCGCAGAAGCACTGAAGGAGCATCTGCTCGCCGCGCACACCACCATCGAGCAGGTCGGCCGGGACGTCGCACAGCCCGCCGGAGCGAAGAACCTGGTCCTGAACCACCTCGTGCCCGCGAACAACGCCCTCTCCCGCTGGCGACTCGCCCAACGCGGCTACTCGGGGCGGCTGATCGTCGGGGAGGACCTCATGCAGCTCGGGGTCGGCACGGTGCTCGGCCGCGACTGACCCCACGTCGGAAGGGGCAGCGAGCGAGGAGGCCGCCCCGCCTCGCCCGAGGCCCCTTCCCCGCGGCGACCCCACGCGGCGATCTGTGGCGCGCCGCCCGGCAACGGGGCGTCGACGCCCCCCGACTGGTCCGGCAGCACACCCCCCGCTACGTGCCGTTTCCCTCTCGACGACTACCGCGCGCTGCTCGCCACCCGCACCACCGGCATCGAATCGGACCACCGCCCCGACGGCGTCCGCGTCCGCGCACCCCGCGGCACCACGGTCCACCTGTGGACCGGCACCGCGGTGGTCCGCCACACCGGCGACGGCACCGCCGCCGACCTTCCGTACCCCCTTCCCGGCTCCGGCCCGGACGCCTCGGGACAGCACCGCGGGGGAGCGGTGTTCACCCGGGGCGACCACCTCGGTATCGGCTGGCTGTCCGCCTACAACGCCATCGGGGCGGGCGGGTGACGTGCTGCGCGACGGCGGCCGGTACGAGCGGCACACCGCCGACGCGGGGCGGCCTACGCCTGACGGTCCTGTTCGCCGCCGTCGCCGGTCTGCGGCTGACGCGGTGAGCGGCTCACCTGACGCGTGGGCACCGGGCCGGCCGCCCAGGAACCGTCGTCCGTGTCGTCCACGGTGAGCACGTCCTCGCCGTAGAGGTGCTGGAGCCAGTTGGACTGGTAGATGGTGTCGAGGTAGCGCTCACCGAGGTCCGGGGCGATGGCCACCGCCGTGAGGTCCTGCGCGTCGTGGTCGGCCAGCCAGCGCATCGCGCCGCTGACGACCGTACCGGTGGAGCCGCCGAACAGGAATCCGTTCCTGGCCAGACGATGGCAGGCGCGGATGGTGTCCGTCTCCTCGACGTGCACCACCTCGTCCACGTAGGACTCGTCGAGCAGCGGTGGACGCATGCTCATACCGAGGCCGGGGATCATACGGCGGCCCGGCGCACCACCGAAGATCACCGAGCCGGTGGCGTCCACCGCGACGATCCGCACCGGACGGTGCCACTCGCGGAAGTAACGCGCGCAGCCCATCAGGGTTCCGGTGGTGCCGGCCCCGACGAACAGGACGTCCAGGCGCGGGAAGGACTGCGCGATCTCCGGCGCCGTCCTGTGGTAATGGGCCTTCCAGTTGCTCGGGTTGGTGTACTGGCTGAGCCACACGTACCGGTCGTCGGCATCGGACAGCGCCCGGACGTAGTCGATCCGCGCGCCCAGGAAGCCCCCGTTGGCGTCCAGGTCGGTGATGGTGTGCACCCGGCTGCCCAAGGCCTCCATCATGAGTCTGGTCGACAGGTTGCACCGGGAGTCCGTCACGCACAGGAACTGGTAGCCCTTGCTCGCGGCGATCATGCTCAGGGCCACGCCGAGGTTGCCGGACGAGGACTCGACCAGGATCGACTCCGGTTTGATGACGCCCTCCCGCTCGGCGGTCTCGACCATCTCGGTCGCGGCCTTGAGCTTGATCGAGCCGGCGAAGTTGAAGCCCTCGCACTTCAGGAACAGGGAGCGCCCGAAGATGGACTGAAGGTCGACATAGAGTTGCGGTTCGTTGAAGGCATGGGGAGTCGATATGACGGGCACGACGGCCTCCTCCTCATCTGCAGCAGGACTTTCGGAACGTCCCTCCGGTCGTGGGGGGTGTCATGCCTCCGGTTCCTCGTCGGGTACGGTGCCGGCGCGGCCGGGTGGCGGACGCCGGAGCCGAAGCGCTCCGGGACGGTCATCCGTACCGCCGCAGTTCGTGGAAGAAGTCGTCGACGACGCGCAGCTCTCCGGAGCGGACCACCTCGTCGTAGACGTACTTGCCGACCGCGAGGTCGAGCACCCCGAGGCCGAAGGGCGAGAAGATCACCGGCCGGCCCTCCGGCACCGTCACCCGCCCGGCCATCACGTCGTCCAAGGTGCCCTGGAGGAAGTCCCGGTTGCCCGTGAGCTGCTCGGCCAGATGGGGCGAGGTGTCGGCCTTCAGGCAGTGCTCGACGTCGTCGACGATGTTGGTCGAGGCGAGGATGATCTCCGGTGCGAGGTCGCGCAGTGACACGTGCAGCACCAGGGGGTCGTGGGAGAACCACGTGGGGTCGCTGACGTGCGGCTCACCGGCGACGGTGGCGAAGACCACCAGGTCGCTGCCGCGGATCAGCTCCTCGGCGCCGTCGTGCACCGTGATCCGGCCCGTGGTGCCCGACTGTTCGAGGTAGCGGCGGAACCCCGCCGCGCTGTCGGCGGCCAGGTCGTGCACGCCGATCTCGTCGAACGACCAGCCGCTGCCGGCCAGGAACGTGTGGATGTAGCGGGCGATCAGGCCGGTGCCGAAGAACCCGACGCGCGTGGGCCGGGTCCGGCCCCGGCTGAGCCGGTCGGCGGCCAGCGCCGCCGACGCGGCCGTCCTGGTGGCGCTGATGACGGAACTCTCCAGGCAGGCGAACGGGTAGCCGGTGTCCCGGTCGTTGAGGATCAGTACGGCGGACGCCCTCGGGATCCCGGCCCGTACGTTCTCCGGGAAGCTGGAGATCCACTTCAGCCCGTCCACCCGCACGTGTCCGCCGATCGAGGCCGGCAGCGCGATGATCCGGGAGGACGGGCGGTCGGGGAACCGCAGGAAGTACGACGGCGGGTTCACCGAGTCGCCGGCGCCGTGCAGCCGGTAGGTGGCCTCGACCAACTCGACGATCTGCTTCTCGCTGCCCTCCAGCACCTGCTGGACCTGGGCACCGGAGATCACCGCGAAGGGGGGCACGGGGTGCGGCTCGGCCGTCGCGGACGCGGTCGCTTCGGTGGGGACGGTGGTCGTCGGGCGGCTGGTCATCGGGCTGTCTCCTCGAAGGTCGGCGAGGACGCGGACGGTCGTACCGGGTCGGCCATCGCGACGAGTACGTCGCGCGGGCCCGCGTAGGGCTCCCGGCTGTGCGCGGTGCGGATGTTGTCGACGAGCATCAGGTCGCCGGCCTGCCAGGGCTCGCGTGCGGTGTTGGCCTCGTACACCTTGTTGAGCAGCTGCACGACGTCCTCGCCGATCGGGTCGCCGCCCCCGAAACGGGTGTTGAAGGGCAGGCCGTCGGCGCCGTAGACCTCGATCAGGTAGTCGCGGACCTCGGGAGCCAGCGTCCACTCGTTGAGGAAGGCGATCTGGTTGAACCAGCAGCGCCGGCCGGTGACCGGATGGCGCGTCACGGCGCTGCGGCGCTGCCTCGTGCGCAGCGTCCCGTCGGGCCGCCAGTCGTACGCGATCGCGTTGGCGCGGCAGTACCGCTCGACGGCGGCCCGGTCGTCGGTGCCGAACGCCTCGCCGACGGACGACCCGATCTCGTCGTTGTAGCTGCGGGTGAGCAGCCAGCCCTCCCGCTCGAAGCGGTCGGTCAGCTCGGTGGGCAACTGCTCCAGCACGGTCGCCGCGTCGGCCACTCCGGTCGCCCCGCCCTCGTCGGGCGCGGTGAGGCAGGCGAACAGCATCAGGCCGGGGACCTCGAGCGTGTAGCTCAGCTCGTGGTGCATGCACATGGGCTGGTTCGGCGGCCACTGCGCCGAGGAGTACACGCCGTCCGCGTACGCCTGCCGGGGCGCGAAGGCCTCCCGCTCGGTCATCAGGCCGGTGCTCAGCCGTTCGAAGACGGCGCGGGCCCCGGGCACGTCGCGCAGCCCGAGACCGCGGACCAGGACGCAGCCGTGTTCGGCGACGACGGCACGCAGCGCCTCCCGGTGCCCGGCCGCCCACCCCGGCGCGTCGCCGGGGGTGGCGGCCCGCAGGACCGGGGGCCGGCCGGGTCTGAGCTCGACGTCGTCCAGCGGCGACGCCGGTGATGTGGGGGACATCTCGGTTTCCTTTCGATGTGCGTGAAGTGCGGCCGGGTACCGCTCAGGGAGAAGGGAGCAGTTCGGTGGCGCGCAGGACGACCTGTGCCGCCTCGGCCGGACGGGTACGCAGGAAGTAGTGGCCGCCCTCGCTGAGTTCGTGCAGGTCGACGCGGGTGGCGAGGAGCTCCCAGTCGCGGTGGCGACGTGGGTGACCGGCGGTGACCGGGTCGTCGGCGGCGACGACCACGGTGAGCGGCGCGGACAGCTTCACCACCGGGGGAGTGTCGAGGAGGCCGGCGAGATGGCGGTGTGCCGACACGAAGTCGTGCCGGTAGGCGGCACCGACGTGTTCGGCGCGCTGCGCGTCCAACTCGTGGAGCTGGGTGTAGCCGCCGTCCCTGCTCAGCCTCGCGGCGATCTCGGCGTCGCTGTGCACGCTCAGCTCGGTGACCACGTCGCGTTGCCCGGCGGTGTCGCCGGGCAGCGAAGCGGCGACGAACACCCGTCGGACGTCGAGCCCGCGCTCCTGGAGCTGCCTGGCCGTCTCCACGGCGAAGGCCGCGCCCGAGGAGTGACCCCACAGCAGGACGTCGGACAGGCCGCGGTCGGCGATCTCGGCGACGACCTGGGCGACGACGTCCGCGAACGGCGCGAAGGGCTCGCTCTCGGCGGCCACGTCGTGACCGGGCAGCTCGACGGCGAAGACGGCGATCCCACTGCCCCGCAGCGCCCTGGCCATCGGCTGGAAGTTCACCGCGTTGCCGCCCGCGTAGGGGAAGCACACCAGGACACCGGTCGGGGTGCCCTCCGGCTCGTACAGGGACTGGAGCAGCCCGGTACGCCGGTCGGACCTGCCGTCGACCAGGGCGGCCAGATCGGCGAGGACCGGATGACGGGTCACGTCCTTGAGCGACACCGCGCGGTCCAGGGTGATCGCCAGCTTCACGGCCGACAGCGACGTGCCGCCCCGGTCGAAGAAGTGGTCCCGTCGATCGATCCGGTCCTGCGGGATGCCGAGCACCTCCGCCCAGGCGGCCGCCAGCCGCCGCTCGGTCGGCGTGCCCGGCGCCCGGTGGCCTCCGTCGACGTCCTCGACGGCGTCGAGGCCCGCCGCGAGTGCCGCCAGTGCCCTCTTGTCGGTCTTGCCGTTGGCGGTCAGGGGCAGCCGCTCCCGCCAGTGGAAGGCCGACGGCACCATGTACGGCGGCAGCGATGCGCGCAGCCGGTCCCGCAGGTCCTCCGCGGGGCACGGCCGCGGGCCGGTGCAGAAGGCCACGAGGCGCTTGCTCCCGTCCGGCCCCTCGACGACCACCACCGCACCGTCGCGGACACCGGGCACCCGCAGCAGGGTGTTCTCGATCTCCCCGATCTCGATCCTGAAGCCACGGATCTTGACCTGGGTGTCGCGGCGTCCGAGGAACTCCAGCTTGCCCTCGGGCAGCCAGCGGCCGTGGTCGCCACTGCGGTACAGCCGGGCTCCCTCGCGGTGCGGATCGGGCAGGAAGGCCTGTGCGGTGCGCTCCGGGTCGTTGACGTATCCGCGGCCGACGCACACACCGGAGAAGACGATCTCGCCGGGCGCGCCGAGCGGCACCGGCGACAGTCGCTCGTCGACGACGTAGACGTGCACATTGCCGACGGGGCGGCCGAGCGGGACCCGCTCGCGGTCCGGCACCCGGTCCATGACCTCGTGGTTGGTGTCGTCGGAGGTCTCGGTCAGGCCGTACGCGTTGACCAGCTTGATGCCGGGTTCGGCCGTGAACCAGCGCTGGGTGAGCTCCTTCTTCAACGCCTCACCGGTGACGGACACGCACCGCAGGGCGGGCAGCTCACGCGGGTGCTGCTCCAGGTACGCCAGGACCACTTCGAGGTACGACGGGACGACCTGGAGCACGGCGACCCGGCCGCGGGCGATCCGGTCGACGAACCTCTGGACGTCCAGGATCACCTCCTGCTCGACCAGCAGGGTCCGGCCGCCGACCAGGAGCGCGGACACCAGCTGCCACAGCGAGATGTCGAAGCACTGGGGCGCGGTCTGGGCGACCACCAGGCCCTCGCCGATCTCCAGGTCGTCGATCTTGGCGTAGAGGTGGTTGAGCAGGCCGGCGTGCTCGCACATCGCGCCCTTGGGCTCTCCCGTGGAGCCGGACGTGAAGTAGATGTAGGCGAGCTGGTCCGCGGTGACGGCGATGCCCGGGTCGTCGTCGGAGTGGCCCTCGTCGTACGCCGTGCCGATGACGAGCTTGTGGACACCGGGGAGCGAGTCCAGCGCCCGGTCGAGCGAGTCGGTGCCCAAGGGTTCGGTGAGCACCAGCTCGCACTCGGCGCGCGCGAGCATGGCCGCGATGCGGTCGGCCGGGAAGCGCGGCTCGACGGGCAGGTACACGCCTCCGGCCTTGAACACCGCGAGGACGGAGGCCATCCAGTCCAGGTTCCGCTCGGTCACCACCGCGACGACGCCCTCGCGCCGCAGCCCGCGGGCCAGCAGGGCCCGTGCCAGCCGGTTGGCACGGGCGTTGAGTTCCCGGTAGGTCCACTGCCGTTCGCCGTGCACGGCGGCGACGGCGTCCGGGTGGTCCTTCACCCGCTGCTCGAACACCTCGTGCGCCCGGGCGTCCGGCAGGGTACGGCGCGGTCCGGCCAGTCCTTCGAGCTGGAACCGGAGCTCCTCGGCGGACAGCAGGCTCTGCCGCGCGTGCTCGGCTTCCGGGTCCGCGGCGATGAGCGCGAGCGCGGTGAGGTGGTAGCCGGCGATCCTGGCCGCGCAGTCCGCGTCGAGTACGTCGGTCCGGTACCGCAGCCGCAGCACGGTCCGGCCGCCGTGCTCCGAGAATCCCACCCGGAGCACGGTGTCCGCGTCGGGACCGCCGCCGGCGCCGGCCGGACGAGGACCGGAGGCCGCGTGCGGATCGAGGACGGTCTCGAACGACGGTTCGGTCAGGCCCAGCTCGCGACCGAGGTCGTCGACCGGGAAGTCCTGACGGGACAGCACCTCCGACGCGACACGGTGGGTCTCCACCAGCAGCGCCCGCCACGACCGCGGTGCCGTCGTCAGCCGGCAGGGCAACGGCGGGCCGCCCTCCGTGGGCACGTAGCCGGTCGTGACGTCCTGCTCGCCGGACAGCGCGGCGACGACCACGGTGTGCGCGGCCAGCAGCACGGAGTCCAGCGGTATCACGAGGGCCTTCGCCGACCGGCGCACGGCCTCCATGACGTCACCCGGGACCGTGCTCTCGTGCTCGGCGACGCCCGTCACCGGACGGAGCGTCCACCGCGGGATCGTGGTGGGTCCGCCGGCGGTGAGCACACCGCGCCAGAACTCCCGATCCGCCTCTGCTCGCGTTGCCATCGTCGCGTCCCTCTCCACTCGCCAAGGCCACCGTGTCTGTCGCTGTCGCCGCCGGTCAGGGCAGCTGCACTGCCGTCGTCGCCGCCGTCGGACCGGGGGTGTCCCGCATCTCCGTGGCGGGGTTTCCGCCCCACCGCGCGTGCCGGGGGACTTCCTCCCCCTTCATCAGGAAGGAGTCGGGCGCGAGCACCGATCCGTCGCCCATCGTCACGCCGTAGTGCACATGGGTGCCGATACCGAGGGTGGCTCCCTCGCCGATCGTGCTGCGGTCGGACTTGAACGTGCCGTCCTCCTGCGAGTGGCACTGGACCTTGCTCCCCACGTTGAGGGTGCAGCCGTTCCCGATGGTGGTGAGCTGCCGCTCCGTGATGTAGCAGCCGTCGTCGAAGACCCTGCTGCCGATCCGCACCCCCAGGAGGCGCCAGAGCACGGTCTTGAAAGGGGTGCCGTTGAAGATCTGGAGATGCTCGTCAGGCACCTTCCACAGCCGCTCGTGCCACCAGAAATACGGTTCGTAGATGGAGCACAGGCGCGGTTGCAGCCCGCGGAAGGCCACGACGGCTCGCTCCACCAAGGCGTAGTAGAGGGGGGTGAACACCAGGCTGAACACCAGGAACGCCGCGATCGACACATGTCCGAAGGAGTCGTACACCTCGACGTCCGCGAAGGCGATCACCGTGAGCACGAAGAAGTACAGCCACCGCAGGAGCAGGAAGAGGACCATCGACCGGATGTTGTAGCGGTTCTTCGCGGCGAGGCTGCGACGCAACGCGTCCCCGGTCCGCAAGTGGTCGAAGCGGGAGTCGCGTTCCACCGACCGGGGAATCTCGAAGCACGGTGAGCCGAGCAGACCCACCCCCTCGCGTACCTCGCCGTCGAGCGGAATCATCACCTTCGTCGCGAGCAGGCAGTTGTCGCCCGTCCTGCCCCCGGCCGGATAGGCGATGTTGTTCCCGAGGAAGTTGTGCGGCCCGATCGACGTCCGGGACACCCGGAACGACGTACTCGAAAATTCGGCGTTGACGATGGACAGGCCGTCGGCGACCATCGTGCCGCTTCCCACGGAGCACAGATAGGGGGTCTCGTGCTGCACTTCCGTGCCGAAATTCGACCCGGTCTGCTCCACCCGGGACAGGTCGTACCCCAGGCCGCGCAGATAGTGGACGATGTAGGAGCTGTCACCCAGCAGCCATTTGAAGAACTTGACATTGGTGATGCGTGTGATCGCCCGGTGCGTCGAGTAGTGGAAGCCGTACAGCGGATACACCCTGTCCGGTTCGATGACCAGGTTCATCAGACGTGGAACGGCGAACAGAAGGGCGGCGCCCACGACGACGAAGCCGAAGAAGAGGACCGAGGAGACGATCAACGCGTCGAGGTAGAGCTCCGGCGACACGAGTCCCGCCGCTCCCGGACCCAGCCGGTCGCTCAGCGCGGGCACCTCGGTCAGCAGCACGTACGGTCCCCCGACGGCCAGCGGCACGCCGAGGAGGAACAGCTGACCCACGGTGGCGAGGGCGAAGCCGGCCCGGCGCAGGGCGCCGCACCTGGCGGGCGGGACCCGCACGTAGTCGACCTCCGTGCGCTGCGCCGGAGAGCCGTGCCACCGCTGGCCGTCGGGGACCGCCTGGCCCCGGTGGAGCGAGGACGTGTGACCGAGCTGCGCCCCGTCGCCCAGGGCCGTGTCGATGTCGAGCACGGTCTTCTCGCCGATGAACACGTCCCGGCCGAGAGTGACCCGGCCCGTCTGGATGCGGCCGGCGTGCGCCCGGTAGCAGAGGAAGAACGACTCCTTGCGGATCACCGTACCGGCGCCGATCGTGAGCAGGTCGGTGCAGACCGGAACCGAGCGGGAGAGGATCGTGACGTCCTTGCCGATCCGCGCACCGAGGGCCCGGAGGTACAGCACGTACAGGGGATTGCCGACGAAGAAGACCATCGGGTTGGCGTGGAGCAGCACCTTGACGGTCCAGAAGCGCAGATAGGTCAGGCCCCAGACGGGGAATTCCCGCGCGGTCCACCGGCCGACGAGGATCCACTTGGCCGCGATCGGGAAAGCGCACATGCCGATGAGGGCGGCGCCGCCGAACGCGACCGATCTCAGGTAGAGGTCGGCCAGATCCGATCCCGCGGACACCCATTCATAGCCGCGGGCGGCGATCAGTGCGGCGGTGAACGAATAGGCCAGAAATAGCAGGAACTGCAGCGCTCCGCAGAGGGTGTACTGCAGTGCGCCGGCCGGAGAAACCGCCTCCGACGGGGGCGGGGCCGGTGAACTCGCGGCGACGTGCGGCGCGGCGGAACCGATTCCGGCCGTGACGTCCGTATCGGCGAGCGCCGTCGCCAGACTGCGGACCGTCGGATGACGGTAGACGTCCTTCATCGACACGGACGGCAGATCGGCGCGCTTCCTGACCCGTGCGCAGAACTGGGCCATCACCAGTGAATTACCGCCGAGGTCCGCGAAGAAATCACTGTCGAACGGCACCCGATCGACGCATATGACGCCGGCGAGGATCTCGGCGAATTCCCTCTCCACGTCTCTCGACGGGCTGCTCTCCGCCGGCGGAGTCCTCTCCGCCGGCGAGACGCCGGTGCTGCACGTGGCGACTGCGGATTCATTCGGCATGGTCGTCGTGAGAGACTCGGCAGATTTGTCCACCAATGCGACTCCTTGAGGGAATGTTGATCGGCGTGGACCGGTGCGACCGGCGCCCGGCTGCCTCGCGCCGAGTGCGGTCCGCGGTGCGGCCATGGCGGCCCGGGCGCTGCGGGGTCACGCATGCGTGGCCTCGCGAAACCGGCTTCAGCATCCGTCGTCCACCGGCGGTCTGCCACTCGACTTGATCTCCGTGGCGCAACGGGAGGGTTCCTCGGGGCCGGTGGGCTCGCTTTCCGGGCGCCTTTGCGAAGGAGCCGCGGGTCAGGGGCGGATTACTGCGCTTGGGGGGGCGTTAGCCCGGCCGGGAGGGCCGGGAGGGGAGGTGTGCCGCGGCCGTCGGCCAATTCCCTCCGACCGGCTGTTTAGCGAACGATCGTGTGCTAAATTTTGGCGAACGATCGTACGTCAAGGGGGCGGGTGTGCGTATCAGATGGCTGGGCTGGGCCGGAGTGGAACTCGAAGCGCAGGGCGAGAGCCTGGTCATCGACCTGCTCGGCCGGCCCGAAGGCGTCCTGGAGGGAACGCCCCTGTCGGCCCCCATGCCGACGGTCACACCTCCGCACACGCAGGGTCAGGTGCTCGCGGGGCTCTGCACGCACCTGCATCGAGACCACACGGACGCGGCCGCGCTCGCCCGGGCACTGCGTCCCGGAGGCACGGTTCTGCACCCCCGGCCCTACGGCGGCGACGACCACGAGAACCTCTGGACGCTCCAGGCCGACGGGGAACTCACCCGGTGGGATCTGCCCCGTCGAGCGATGGGGCTGTGGGAGACCGCCACGGTGGGACCGTTCACCGTCGCGGCGGTCCCGGCGGTCGACGCGCTCGGAGATCCACAGGTGTCCTGGGCGGTCGCGGCCGGCGGAAAGCGTGTCATCCACCTGGGCGACAGCATGTTCCACGGCTACTGGTGGCGCGCCGCCCACCGGTTCGGCCCCTTCGACGCCGTGCTGACGCCCATCAACGGACCGACCGTGTGTTTCCCGCACTGTCAGCCGGCGAGCCCGTACCCGGCCTCGCTCGACGCCGAGCACGCGGCCGTGGCCGCGCGACTGCTGGGAGCGGGAATCGCGGTGCCGATCCACTACGACGGATTCCACATCACCGGCTTCTACGACACCCGGCCCGACGAACTGTCCCGTTTCCTCGACGCGGCCGCGACCGAGGCGTACGAAGCCCTCGCCCTCGAGCCGGGCGAAGCCGTGAGTATCTGAGTGTCCTCACCCGGCCGAGCCCGAGCGGGCGTCACGAGGCCGGCCTGAGGTAGTTCAGAGCGAGGTGGGTGAGTTCCTCGAGGAACCGCTCCCTCGGGATGGGCGGCCGGTCGAGGAGGTACCGCACGGTGAGGTGCTCGACCGTACGCACCAGCATCCACACCGCCGTGTCGAGGGAGGCGTCCGGCCGCAGTCCCCGGCGCTGTGTCGTCAGATAGGCGAGGACCAGCTCACCGATGCGCTGCTCGAAGGCGCGCAGCGTGCGACCGTCGTCGAGCCGGGGGCCGTCCTCGACCGCCGCACGCAGGAACGGCGGCTCCACGTCGAGTCCGTCGAGCAGTGCGGTGAGGGTGCTGCGGACGATCACGGGCGCGGACTGCTCGAACTGGCCGGACATACGGGCGGTGACGTGGGAGACGAGTGCGTCGCCGTAGCGCTCCAGGACCGCCGAGACGATGGCGTCCTTGTGCGGGAAGTACTGGTACAGCGAGCCGGGGCTGACCCCGGCCGTCGCCGCGATCCTGCTGGTCGACGCCCCCTCGTAGCCGTGTTCGGCCAGGACCCGCCCCCCGGCGTCGAGGATGCGCTCCACCATCGCCCGGGACCGTTCCTGGCGCGGCGCCCTGCGCGGCGAGACGCGAGCGGCCGTGGTGCGCCGCGCGCCGGGACGGGGCGATGACATGGGCGTCAGAACGCGAATTGAACGCGAGTACGAGCAGCCGTCAGCATCGACACATGGTGGCACACGAGCCTGCGAAGTGTGAGAGCCCCGTCGGACCGGATGACGTGACGGCGCCCCCGACCCCGTACCCGCGACGCTTCCGCGAGACCGAGAGCCTCAACCGCCGTCTCGGCAGGCCGCTGCGGATGCTGCTGTGGGGCCGAGGCGGTGTGGACCCGGACCTGCTGGCGTCCATCGGCGAGCGGCTGATGGCGCGCGACGAGATCGCAGCGGCGCTGGCGAGCGCCATGAGGACCTCCGACACGGCGGATCCGGAGCGGGTGTCGATGAGGCAGTTCCGACGCGCCCTCGCCGACGGGATCGACGCGGTGCCGTCGGCGCCCCGGGCGCTGCGCGACTTCTTCGCCGCGGTCGACGCCGTACCGGCCTGGGTCGACTTCGACCTGGTCAACGAGGGCGGCCGGGTGGCCCGCAGGTTCGGCCGCAACTCCGCCGACGTCATGTTGCAGCTGGCACTGATCGGCTCCTACCGGTTCGACGGACCGCCGAACCTGCTGGTCGAGACCGGCGGCCTGACCGGTGGATCCGCACTGCGCCGGATCGCCGAGACCCAGCAGTGGGCGACCGCGGTCACCGGCCACGACGCGATGCGCCGCGACGGCCAGGGCTTCCGCCTCACGGTGCACGTCCGCCTCATGCACGCCCTGGTCAACCACGCGGCCGAGCGGAACGGGCGCTGGGACACCGGCCGTTGGGGACTGCCGGTCAACCGGTCCGACCTGGCCGCCACCCTCGGCCTGTTCAACGCGGTCCAGCTGCTCGGAGTCCGCCTCCTCGGGGTCCGTGTCACGCGCGCCGAGTCGCGGGCCCTGATGCACCTGTGGAAGTACGTGGGCCACCTGATGGGCGTGGACGAGGACTGGCTCTTCGACCGCGAGCTTGCGCAACATCGTTTCAACTACCACCTGTTGCTCACCCAGAGCTACGGCGGTACGGCCGGCCCGCCGCTGGCGGGCGCCCTCGTGGCGGCCCAGGGCTCCCTGCACTTCACCCGCTTCGCCCGGGTGCGCCGCGCCCATGCCCGGGCGCGGCTGCTGAGCATGCTGCGCTACTTCCTCGGCCGCCGGGGCATGCGGGACCTGGGCCTGCCCGATTCCCTGCCCTGGGCCGTGCCACCCCTGCTGGCCGCCAACCTCCTGCGGTACCACGTCCTCGGCCGCACCGCGGCGGGACGCGCGTACCTGCTGCGCAGCGGCGACCGGTTCATCCGGCGGCATCTGCGACGACACTTCGGCGAGCAGGCTCCGGACGTCGGGACCCTGCCCCCCGGCTAACGGCGGGCCAGCTCCGACCGCCGGTACGAGTACCCGAAGTAGATCACGAGGCCGAGCGCGAACCACACGGCGAAGCGCACCCAGGTCTGCCACCGCAGGAACGTGATCAGCCAGAGCGAGAAGACGATGCCCACCGCCGGCACGAACGGCATCCACGGCGTACGGAACGTCCGCGGCAGCTCCGGCTGCCGGTACCGCAGCACGATCACCGCCGCACACACCACCACGAACGCCAGCAGGATGCCGATGTTGGTCAGCTCGGCCGCCTCGCCGATCGGCAGGAAGCCGGCGATGGCGGCCGAGGCGAACCCGACGATCCAGGTGACGCGGGTCGGGACGTGCCGTGTCGGATGCGTCTTGGCGAACCACTCGGGCAGCAGCCCGTCGCGGGCCATCGCGAACCACACGCGGGTCACGCCCAGCATGAAGGTGAACATCACCGTCAGGATGCCGATGATGGCCCCCACCGCGATCACATCCGCGAGCCCGCTCAGCCCCACCGACTTGAACGCCGTAGAGAACCCGCTCTCCGGGTCGATGTCCTGGTAGTTCTGCATGCCCGTGAGCACCAGGCAGGCGGCCACGTACAGCACCATCGAGATCGCCAGCGAGTAGAGGATCGCCTTCGGCATGTGCCGCTGCGCGTCCTTCGACTCCTCGGCCGCCGTCGACATCGCGTCGTAGCCGAAGACCGCGAAGAACACGGTCGCCGCACCGGTGAACGCGCCGCTGATGCCGAACGGGAAGAACGGCGTGTAGTTGTCGGTGTTGATGTAGAAGACGCCGACCCCGATGACCAGCAGCACGACCAGCACCTTCAGCACGACCACGGCGGTCTCGAAGCGGGCCGCGTTCTTGATCCCCAGGTTCAGCAGGTACGCGATGAGCAGGCACAGCAGCGCGGCGAACAGGTCGACGCGGTGCCCGCCGCCGGTGCCGGGCGCCCCCAGCATCCAGCTCGGCAGGTCGGCGCCCGTCTCGCCGACGAGGAAGCTGAAGTAGCCGGAGATGCCGATCGCCACCACCGCCACGATCGCCGTGTACTCCAGCAGCAGGTCCCAGCCGATGAACCAGCCCACGATCTCGCCGAGCACCGCGTAGCCGTACGTGTACGCCGACCCCGCCTTCGGGATGAGCCCCGCGAACTCCGCGTACGACAGCGCCGCCGCGGCACTGGCCACACCGGCGATGAGGAAGGAGATGAGCACGGCCGGCCCCGCGGTACCGTTCGCCACGGTGCCCGCGAGGGTGAAGATGCCCGCGCCGATGATGCCGCCCACGCCGATCGCGGTGAGCTGCCACAGCCCGAGCGACCGTTCCAGCCGGGTGCCCTCGACGAGTTCCGTCTCCTCGATGTGCTCAATGGGTTTGCGGCGGAGAATTCCCTCACCCATACGGAGCCTGGCCATGCGCCTCACCTCTTTGTGATCAGCAAAAGGCTGACGGCGGATCATGATGGCTCAGCCGCGGACACAGTGGAAGACGCCACGCACGGACCCCGCGAAGCTTCGGCGATCGCACCCGGGCGGGTACACCGACAGCGACGGGCTCGGCTCACGGGGAGGCCGGGCCCGTCAACGCGTCGGGACGCGCACTGTCCCGACCCCCGACGCGTCGATCTGCGCCCGCGAGCGGAGCACGTCGATCAGCGACTGCTCGGGCGGGCGGCCCGCGGCGACCAGGGCGAAGTAGGCCTTGATGTCCTCGAAGTACGGCGACGGCGAACCGAGCGTCGTGCCCTCTCCGCCGACGGTCAGCGTCACCGGACCGATCGGCTCGTCGGTGATCTCCTTGCCCCACATCGCACGGTTGGCGTTGCGCTGGAGCGCGGACGCCAGGTTGTGGTCGGCCTCGGTGAAGCCCGGCACGCCCTGCTCGATGGCCAGGGCGTCGCCGTGGTTGGGGTTGCCCGTGCGTGAGATCTGCCCGGCCGGGGAGTTGGCGGCCGACTGGTGGATGTGGTGGCCGCCGATCTGCTTGTACGGGGCGACTTTCGGGCCTGCCGTCGAGCCGCCGGACGTGGCTCCGCCCGCGCCGGTGCCGCTGGTGGCCGCTCCCGCGGTGTCGGAGGCGGCGGCACTCGGGTCGTTCGCCGACGAACTGTTCGGTTCCGGCGGGGGCTCGGTGGACTGGTTCGGCTCGGTGGACTGCCCGCCGGAATCGCCGGACGTTCCGCCGCCCCCGCCGCCCCCGCCCGCGATCGCGGTGGCCACGGGAACCGCGGTGGCCATGAGCGCGGGAGCGATGGCCTCGGCGTTGGCGACGAGGCGGGGCAGGCTGAACCCGAAGTCGAAGGCCGGCCGCGTCAGCGCCGCGGTCCCGTTGGCGCCGACCGACACATCGGCCGCGATGCTCGACGCCGCGCCTCCGCCACCGCCTCCCAAGGAGATGCCCCGCATGCCCAGGACGGTCGCCACCGCCTCGACCGGCAGCGCGCCCAGCTTGCGGGAGCGCTCCTGGTCGCTGAGCACCCTTCCGGTCACCGTCCTGCCCGTGGCGACCTCGTTGGCCGTGTTCACGGTCCCGGCGACACCGAAAGCGGTGCCGGTCACCGCCACCCCGGTGACCAGCGCGGTCTCGCTCACGCCGAGCGTCGTGGCGGCGGCCGCGATCACCGGCGCCGCCGCCGTGCCGGCGCTCGCCACGACGACCGCCACCACGGCGACCGTCCCGACGGCGACCGCCGCACCGATGGCGACGTCCTTCCAGCTGATGTCCCAGGCGCCGTTGTCGTCCAGCCGGTTCACCGGGTCACAGGCGGCGTAGGCGTACCGGCTGGTCGGGCCGAGCTGGCCCGCCGGGTCGCACGAGAGCCAGCGGCCCAGCCAGGGGACGTAGTAGCGGGCACCGACGTGGTAGAAACCCGTCTCGTCGTCGCGCTGCTTGCCGAGGAAGCCGCGGCGGGCCGGTGCGTCCGTCTGCCCGCGCGTGGCCCGCCACACGGTGCCGCCGTAGGGCGAGTAACTTTCCGCCGACAGCAGTCTGCCCTCGTCGTCGAACTCCAGCACCACCGAACGCAGATGGTCGGTGAGCCGGTGGCGCACCAGACGACGCGGCGAGCCGTCGTCCACGTCGTTGCGGGTCTCGACGCGCGCGAACACGCCGACGCCGTCCCCCACGTCGAGGCCGGTGCGGATCAGGCCCGCATGAGGGCCGGCGAGCCGGCGAACGAACTCGACGCCCGCGAAGGACAGTTCGTCGTGCACCGGCCTGCCGCTGGAACGCCCTGTCGCCTTGCGGGTGCGGGCACCGGTGGCGTCATGGACGTAGTACGTCCGGTCGACGGCGGCCGTGGGTGACGCGCCGCCCTCGTCGGCCACCTGCCGCCACGTCGACCTGAGCCGGTCCCGGTGGTCCCAGTCCATCCGGGTCAGGTGCGGCATCGCCACCGTGTTCCCGTGCGCGTCGTAGGCGTACGTCTCCCGCGCGCCGTCGCCGTCGGCGGCGGACGTGGCGAGGAGCCGGTTTCCGGACCCCGGCGCGTAATGGAACTCCCGTGTCCACCCCGGGTGTTGCGGGTCGTTGCCGCGGTGGGCGATCCGCAGCAGGTTGCCCGCGAGATCGTAGGCGTACCGCTCCACGTACCGTCCGAGCGCGATGCCGTCCTCGGTGTGCGCGACGGGCCGTCCGGGCCGCTGCGGGCCGCCCGCGTCGACGAGCCCGAGCTGCTCGCGGCCCGTCGCCTCGACCAGCCGGTACAGCGCGTCGTAGCGGTAGGCGGACTCGCCCGTCACGCGCTGGTTGCGGAAGAAGACCGGCGGCACGGCGTCGTCCCGCACCAGCACCAGATTGCCCGCGGCGTCGTAGGTGTAGTGCTGGTCCTGCACGGTCCGGGACCCCAGCCGGGAGCGGGTGCGGACCAGCCGGAAGGTCAGCGGGTCGTAGTCGAAGTCGGTGACCAGGCCGTTCCCGCGCTCGATCCGGGTGCGCTGACCGCGTGCGTTGCAGTGGACGGCGGTGACGACGTCCGTCCACACCGGCTGCCCGTCGGGGCCCAGCTCGCCCTCGATCCGCACCTGGAGCGCACACAGCCGGGCGGAGCGGCCGTAGCGGTAGCGGGTGACGCTCCCCGGCCCGCCGAGCGCGGGCGAGGCCAGCACGACCGGGCGGTGCAGAGCGTCCAGACGGGTGGAGGCGTCGAGGCGTGCGGGCTCCAGGACGTCGTCCTCCGGCGGCCGCACGGGGTCCTCGGCCCAGTCGAGGACGCGGTCGTAGGCCACGGCCACCCGCCGCGTGGACGCGCGCGGACTCCCCTTGAAGTCATAGCCGTCACACACCGACAGCCCCGCCTGGTCGTAGCGCAGGTGGATGCGCCCGCGCAGATTGCGCCGCTCGGCGTCCGCCAGGCTCTCCCCGTGGACGACACGCTCCACGGTCACCTCGGCCCCGGGCCGGTCGGGGTCGGCGCCCGTGACGAGAACGGCGACGGGACGGCGGCCGGCGTCGTAGCGGGTCCGGGTGAGGTGACCGCGGGAGTCCCAGGTGCGCAGCTGCTGGTCGAGGACGTCGGCGAGCTGCCGGCGGGAGCCCGAGTCGAGCGCCCAGTGCCGGACGACCCGGCCGAGCAGGTCGTGGTCGGCGCGGCTGACGGCACGCCCGCGCGGATCCTCGTCGGGGTCGGGCATCGCGTCGTGCACGGCGAGCACCTCGCCGGTGATCGCCCGCACCACCCGGCTCTCCACCGCCCGGCACCCGTCCGTCCGCCGGACGAGCACGGTCCGGCCCAGCGCGTCGGACCACTCCAGGTCAGGGGTGTCCGCGTGGGCCGCGCTGGCCCGGGCGGCCCGCCGCTCGGCCTCGCCGAGCCCGCCGTCGACGCGCTGCGCGTACCAAGGCCGCCACTGCGCAGGGAGGAGACCGGGCAGCCCGCGGGTGGCCACGGCGATGTCGGGATCGTGACGCGGATCGGCCAGCACGGTGTCCGCCCGGTCCCAGGTGCTCGACCACCAGGCGCCGAACACCCGCTTGGTGTAGGTCCCGTCGGGGAAGACGGTCGCGACCAGCCGCTGAGCGGCGTCGTAGCAGCGGACCGTCGACACCCCGTCGCGTCGGCCGGGTTCGTAGCGAGGGGTGCTCGTGAAGAACGGTTCGTGGAACAGGACGACGTTCGCCTTGTTGTTGTAGACCTTCCAGCCGCTGGAGATCCAGCCGCCCGGCTCGTCGCTCTGGCTCTTGACCTGGATCTCGCGCCCGGACCCGTCGACGTAGACGAACTTCTGCTGAAGGGGCGAGGCCTCGCCCGGCGCGAGGTCGCTCAGGTGCCGCTCGCGCACGATGGTCCGCACCGACAGCGGCCGGACCACCGGCTCGGACGCCGTACGGCGGACGGCCTCCAGGTCGTAGCAGAGCCGCCGGGTCGCACCGCGCAGCAGCCGCTCGGCGTCGTCGACGAGACCGGCGTCGTCGGCGTCCTCCCCGGCCGGCGCGTCGACGAACGCGTCGTCGAACCCCTCCAGCGAGTCCCCGAGCCGCTCGCCCCGCTTGCCCATGGCCGCGGTCGCCACGACGAGCCCGAGCGTGTCGAGCGCCACGGCGGAGCGGTTGCCGTTCGCGTCCGTCACCAGGACCGGCTTCATCAGCCGGTAGTCCACACCGCCGCCGGCCGCTTCCTCGCGCCGTCCGTCCGGACCGCGCTCGCCGACCGTGCTGCGGTTGCCGAGGCTGTCCACCGTGTCGACCGGCAGCAGGTCGTACCGGTCGTGGCGCACCTCGCGGTCGGCACTGGTGACACCGTCCTGGAAGGGATCGCGGTAACGGCGCGGCCGGAAGAAATGGGCCCGGGCGTAGGCGAACTCCGCCTCCGCCCCCTCGCCGGGGAAGGCGCCGCCCGGGCCGAGGAAGGTCCGCCCCGAGGGCACCCACCACTCGCCGGGGACGTCACCGGGCACATAGCCGCCCTCGCGCAGGACCGCGTCGAGCTCCCCGGGCGCGAGCAGCGGCCGCCCGTCCCGGACCAGGGCGCGGGCCAGGACGCCGGACGTGAACGCCAGGGTGAGGCCGAGCCCCGGAAGGGCCCGCCGCCCCGCCCGGCCGAACGGCAGCAGGGCCAGCGGGTCGGCGCCGCCGAGGTCGTCGGGACGGTACAGGGTGCGGGTGCGCCGCAGCAGCCGGTGCGGCCGGGCGGCCGGCGCACCGGGCCCGGTCCAGTCCTCGAAGCGCAGCCGGCCGCCCTCCGGCACGACGACGTCCGTCACCTCGATCGTGCTCTGCTGCGCGGGCAGCGGCAGCCGGTAGTGGCCGGGATCGTCCAGCAGCGGCTCGGTGTGCTCGTACACCGTGGCCGTCACCAGGGTCCGCGCCTGCTCCTCCCGGTCGACCGGTGCCGTCAGCCGAGGGTCCGCGGGCAGCCGCCCGTAGGCGATGGCCACGTCCTCCAGCGTCCGGCCGAAGTCGTCGACCCGCAGGGTGATCGCGTGCGTGACCCGGGGATCGTCCCGGTCGCGTTCGTACCGGACCGTCAGCTGTTCTCTCGGGTGGGCGAGGAACACCGCGTGCCGGTTGCGGCCCGCCGGCTGGAGCAGCCGCACGGTGAAGTTGTGCTCCAGCACGCTGTACGGCACGGACTGCCGTTCCGACCCGTCGAGCCCGTACACCTCCTGTCGCAGCAGCCTGCCCTTCAGGGCGCGGCAGGCCTCACGCTCCTCCCGCGGGGTGAGGCCCTCGGGGAGCCGGCTGTCCGGCAGGCCGTCACGGGCGCACCCCTCGTCGTACTCGTCCGCCAGCAGACGGCTCACCCGGCCGCCGCCGAGCCGGACACCGGTGTGGAACCAGCTGCGGGTGAGGACGGGCGCGACCAGCACGGCCGGGTCGGAGTTCTCCCAGTCTCCCTCCCCTGGAGCGTCGACGTCCTCCGTGTCCCACTGATCGACGACCGCGAAGCCGCGCAGCTCCCGCTCCACGGGGTCGAAATACTGGTCGTGGTAGGCGTAGCGCGTGGTCAGCCGGTGCCGGGCCACCAGGTCCACCGACTCGACCCGCTCCACCACCTGCACCGGGAACGGCGCCCGCGTGCGCCACGGGCGGCCCGCCGCCTCGTCCTGGAGGTAGAAGGACGTGGAGGAACGGTAGTGGACCCGGGTCTCGGCACCGAGGTTGTTGGTCGTCCGGGTCAGCAGATGCGGCTTGACGCCCATCAGGTCGACGTAGCGCACCGCCCGGCCCGCGTTCCCCGGCAGGGGAGAGGTCCACACGAGGCAGGCCGTGCCGTTCCCGAACAGGTCGACGACGTCGCAGTCGTCCACGTCGGTGGTCCTCGGCAGCCCGTGCAGCCGGACCTCGCGGCTCAGGCCGTTGCCGGACTGGTTGAAGTACAGGCGCGGACCGTCGGGATGGAGGTACACGATGTCGCTGGTGCCGGTCCCGTCGATGTCGGCCAGGCGCACGCGGTCGGGGGAGAAGCGGTCGTCGGTGTCGAAGCGGGGGCAGTTCTCCAGCAGGTGCCGCGGGCCGAACCGGCCGTAGCCGAGGTTCGGCCAGTAGCAGACCTGGGCGCAGCCGATCCGGACGAGGTCCCGCAGCCCGTCCCCGGTCATGTCCGCCAGCAGCAGCGCGCCGTCCCCGTCGCCGCCGAAGCGCACGCGCGTGCCCCGCCACTGCGCCGGATCGACCGGCACCCGGTGCTCACGGCCGAAGCCCGACGCGCCGGCCCCCTCGTGCCAGCCCAGCTCGTCGGGCGCCAGACGCAGGGCGTCGACGAGACCGTCACCGGTGACGTCGAGCAGCCGCAGATCCGCCCGGGGATCGCCGACGAGCGGGTCGGCGAACGGGCGGAAGGGCCGCCAGCCGCCGTGCTCGTCCTGCTCGTACAGCCCGGCCCGCGGTCCCGTCAGGTCCACGACGTCCAGGCGGCCGTCTCCGCTGAGGTCGAGCAGCTGCGCACCCGAGGCCAGGGTCCGGTTGGGCAGCCGCGGCACCGGCGCCGGCTCGCCGAGGCGCACGCGCGGCCGCCCGGCCGGGCGCCCGCTGAGGTTGCGCAGGTAGTACCAGGCGCCCGGGTGCTCGCTCAGGACCCCGGGGATGCCCTCGCCGTGCAGGTCCAGCCAGCGCAGCCGGCCCGGGCCGTGCGGCAGCCGGGCCAGCTCCCGCGGCTCCACGGCCTCCGCCTCGTGCCGGACGGCCGCCTGACTGTAGGCCATCTCCACCGGCGGGAACGCCTTGCGCCGGTACTCGCCCCCGGACCTGCGCCGGAAGCGGGCGTGGGTGACGGCGGTCAGCTCCGCGTAGACCGGGCGGACGGCCGCGTCGGGCGCCGGAGCCGGCGCGTACGTCAGCTCGGTCGCGGCCACGAGACAGTCGTCGCCGACACCGGGTTCCAGGGGGAAGGAGTGGAACATCAGCAGCCGGCGGCACAGCCGCTCGGTGCGCAGCTCGAACCCGCCGCGCCGCGAGGAGAACGGATCGGGGCGGGGCGACCAGCGCCGGTCCGGTTCCGGGCCCGGCCGCTCCGGGTCGTGGCCGCCGTAGTCGAGGACGAGCGAGAAGTGCCACCGCATCGCGCGCAGCTCGGCCGTGGTCACCGAGGAGGGGCGCTCCCCGGCGTCGTCCAGGAGCGGTACGGCGTTGCCGTACCGGACGCACCGCAGATAGCGCTGCGCCCCGTCCCGCACGCCGTCACCGCGGTCGTACTCGTAGGCGATCACGTTCCCACGGTCGTCCCGGGTCAGGCTGATCAGCCAGGAGAAGACGTGCTCCGGCACCCGCGGGTCGCTGATCCGGGAGCCGGCGTCGACGCCGTAGACCGTCAGGACGTTGTCCGCGGACCAGGAACGCCAGTGCACGTCGCCGGCGTCGTGGACGCTCGTCCAGCGCTCGATCCGGGCGAAGCCCGCCTCCACCCGGGGACGGTAGCCGCGCACCAGGTGGCCGCCCTCCCGCCGGTCCCGACCGGTGGGGACGAGGTCCTCGGCGCTGGACAGGACGAAGACGTCGGACTCGTGGGCGTCGTCGTAGCGGGGCAGGCCCCGGTCGGTGCGCCGCGTGATGGACGGCAGTCGCAACGACCAGCCGAACCCGAACGGCCCGTTGCCCTGCCCGCTGTCGTAGCCGAGCGACAGCTGGGGGCCGAAGCCGTCGCGGCCGGCCGTGAGCTGGACCGGAACGGCGAACGAGGCCGTGCCCGTCACCGCGTCCGTGCCGAACGTCTCGCCGATCCCGCGGACCGCCCCGCCGGCGGAGGGCAGTTCCGCCCCGGGCAACGGGTCCGGCCGGGGCCCGGCGGAGCCTTGCCCGGTGTCGTCCCGCGCCGCGCCGTCGAAGGCCCGGATCGCCTCCTGGCCCAGGTCGGTCATCGCCGCTCCCTCCCACGGTCGTCGGCCTCGTACCCGCACAGCAGCCACAGCCGTGAGACCTCACCGAACCCCGGCGGCACCGTCACCGTGCCCAGGTCCGCCTCCCGCGCGCCGTGCACCAGCGTCGGGCCGCCCTCCGCGCCGAGGTCGGGCAGCACGCCGTGGAACAGGCCGGGCCAGTCGCGCGACGCCACGCACTCGACGTCCTCGAACTCCTCGGCCCCAGGGCGACCGGGCGGCCTGAACCGCACCGGACGGTGCAGCGACGGGCGGGCGTGCCCGGCCTCGAGGAAGAACTCGACCCGGCGGACGCGCAGCGCACGGTCACCCGGCAGGAACGGGAACATCGCGCGCGACAGCCGCAGCGGCAGCCGCCGCTCCTCGTCCTCGCCGCCGTGGCGGAACGCGGACCACGCCTGCGGCAGGTCCTGCTCCACGTCGAACACGCGGAGCCCGTCGCCGGGCAGCCGCTCGCGCGCCTCCCGCCGCGCCGCCCGCGCCAGCGCCGTGCCGCCCTCCCGCGCGGTGTAGTTCAGGTGCAGCACGACATCGGTCACGCTCGACAGGTCGAACTGGTTGTCCTCCTGGGGCAGTTCCAGCAGCCACTGGCTCACCGCACCCTGGTACTCGAAGTGCAGGTAGCGCTCGTCCCGGAAGCGGACCTCGAACATGCCGCTGTCGCTCTGGCCGGTGGAGGTGGCCACCGCCTCCCGGGCCGCGTACCTGCGGACGGCGCGCGGATCCTCGGGCAGCAGGGCGTAGCCCCCCTGCCCGCAACCGCACCCCTCGCCGGGCGCACCTGCGCGATTCCCTCCGCGCGCACGGCCGGCCGCGTGGTCACCGGGCCGTGCCGGGCAGCACAGTGCCGGCTCCTGCGTCAGCAGCGGGCTGACCCGCGTCGTACTCGCCAGCAGGGCCAGCCGCGCGTGGACGCCCGTGTACGGACCGGCCACACAGGGCACCGTCAGCGCGACGCTCTTGATCCGGCGCAGGTAGTGACCCGGGTGGTCCCGGTCGAACAGCCACTCCGGGAGCTCGATCTCGCAGCGGCCGGTGGCCTGCAGCCGCAGGAACTGCACCGGCGCGTGCAGACGCAGCGAGACGTGCTTGGTCAGCTCGTACTCGCGGACGTCGAGATCTAGGTAGGCCTGCTCCAGCCGGCGCAGGGCGAGGCCGAGCCGTTCACCGGCCAGCAGCCCCTCGTGCAGCCGGTCCCAGCGGGCGCCGGCGAGGAAGTCCGGGGCGGGCACGGCGCGTTCGAGGACGAAGGCGCGCCGCGCCTGCACCGCCGCGCGGGCGGCCAGCTCGTAGGCCTGCCGGTGGAGGGCGGCCGTCTCCTGCTGGAGCCACAGGAACAGGGCGTGGCCCGTGAGCTTGTCCCGGACGATCTCCTCGGTGATGCGGGCCTGCTCCCAGCGCAGTTGCTGCTCGTCCAGCTCGTGCCGCGCCGCGTCCCGGCGGCGCTCGGCCGCCAGGATCTGCCGCTCGATCTGCTCGATCTCGATGTCGTGGATCTCGACCTGGTGACGCCAGTCGGCCGCGCGCCGGTCCCAGCCGGCCTCGGTCAGCCGCTCCGAGGCGGTGATCCCCGCGATGGTTGCGAAGATCCCGGCGATGCGCGAGGCCGCGGAGAACACTCCGGCCAGCTTCGTACCCAGCGGCAGCTGGTTGGCGTTGAGCGGGCCCATGCCCGCCACACCGAGCCAGATGTCGGGGATGAAGCCGAGCGCCTGTGCCGTCGCCTCCAACGGGATCGCCGTGCCGTGGCTGCCCACGGACTGCCCGGTCAGCGACAGGTAGTCGTTCTCCCCCTGGATCAGCCCCCTCTCCACGAGGTCGGCGTAGAAGCGGCGGTGGGTCAGGGCGATCTGCTTCGTCTTGCGCAACGCCTGCACCTGCCAGTCCGCGTCACGCCACTGCACCCGACGGGTCTGCACCGACAGGGCCTGCACCTGACGCTCCTGGTCCGCGCGTACCGCCGCGAGGAACTCGGCGTCCCCGCGCTCGAACGCGCCCTGCAGCGCCACGCCGAGGGCGTGCACCTCCGCGGCGAGTTCACGGGCGCGGCTCACCAGGAAGGCGAAGCGGTACGGACTGTCCGGCGCGCACACGTCGTCGCAGCCGATCCGCTCGACCGGCTCGGCCCTCCCGGTGAACGGGCCGTCCGGCGGCCGCGGGGCCGGCAGGCGCTGCGCGTCCAGGCACGCGCGGATCAGGCACAGCCGGTCCTCGACGCCGTCGTAGAGCCCGATCAGCCGGGGGTTGGGCGGCGCCGGGTGCGGGACCAGCGAGGCGACCGTGGGCGCCTCGTCGGGCGGCGCGGCATCGGTGTCGAGGACCAGACGCGGCCGCGGGCCCAGGATCGCCTTGAGCCCGTCGAGGACCACCCGCGCCTGGTCGAGCTCCTCAGGTCCTCCTCCGGAACGCAGCAGGGCGTCCGCCCACTCCAGCAGTGTCTCGGCGTGGTGCAGGACGATGCTGCGCCGCCGGACGTCCTCCTCCGAGGCGCGCGTGCTGTCCGGGCAGCATCCGCGGTGCCGCGACCGCTCGTCCCCTCCGGCGCAGCGCAGCCAGGAGACGTCGCCGCGGGCGACGTCCGCGGCCAGCCGGTACCAGCCGAGCGCGGCACCGGGCCGGCAGTGCGCGCGCAGCGCCGCCGCCACGGCTGTCGCCGGGGCGTGCGGCGAGGCCGGCACCAGCGGTGCCCCGGGACTGTGGAACACGAAGTAGGGATAGGCGGGCAACCGGCCGGGATGCACGGGTCCGGCCGGCGGCTGCGGCGCGGGCGGCGCGGCCACGGCCTGCGGCAGTACGACGACGTCGTCCACGGCGATGTCGTAGCGGAACCCGGGCGGCTGCGCCGCGTGCCCCGGCGGTGCGATGCCACCGGTGACGACGAGGTGGACGGAGTCGTCGGTCCGCCCGGCGAGGCCGAGCGAGGCGCCGTCCGTGCAGCGCAGTGCCTCGTCGCTGTGGCGGACGGGGCCGAACTCGCCGTGCCGCACGCGGCACCAGGCCAGCCGCACGGCACGCCGCTGGGGCCACGCCAGCAGGCCGGGCAGCTGGTCGGGCTCGTGCCAGGGCCAGCCCGGGTCCTGCTCGACGGGGTCGTGGAGCCGGGCGTCGACCAGCCAGAAGTAGTACTCGTCGACGAGCGGGCCGTGTGCGCAGCCGCAGGTGGCGCAGCACGACGACGGGGCGACGGCAGGCAGCGGGCCGGTCGTCGCGGGCCCGGCCGTGACGGTGGGGTCCCCGGCGGCGGCGACCCGCAGGAAGCGGGTGCCGAGCCGCACCGGTGCCTCGGTCCACCAGGGCAGTTCCACCGCCGCGGAGAAGCGCGGGCCGTCGTCCTCGTCGTCCTCGCCGTCCTCGCCGCCCTCGTCGTGCCCGGCCGTCCCGACGACGACCGGACCGTCGCCCGGTGACTCGTGGCCGCCGGCACCGATCCCGCCGCCGGCGGGTGGGGTGTGGTTGTTTCGGTTGTCGCCGGTGTCGGCGGGTGGGGCGTGGTCGTGTCCGTCGTTGCCGGCACCGGCGGGTGACTGATGGTCGTTCGTGCTGTTCCCGCCGTCGTCCGGCGGGTGCCGGTCGTCGTCCCCGCCGCCCTCGGACGGTCCGTGGGTCCGGTCGCCGGCCGGCGGTGTCACCGCGGCCAGCCATGAGGGACGCGCGTGCCGCCGGTCCGTCCCGAGCAGGTCGAACCCGTGCCGGGCGGGGTCGATCCCGTGGAGTGTGGCAGGGTCGCGCACCTGGAGCAGCGCCACCCCCGGGTGTTCCGGCGCCGGGGGCTGCGCCCACACGTCGAGTCCGCCCGGTTCGGGCCGGGTCAGCGTGCCCCGGCGCAACCCCGCCTCGAAGAAGGCGAACGCCTCACTGCGCCGGGCGAGCGCGAGTTCGTCGAGGTCCACCCAGTTCTCGCGGTAGAACCGCCGCCGGGCGCAGGCCTCCCACAGCCGGTAGCGGGCGAACCGCGCGTCCCACAGGGCCAGGAACCCGGACGTGGGCTCCCAGCCGGGCTCCTGGCCCAGCCGAGCCCGGCCGACCAGGGCCTGTACGGCGCTGATGGCGTCGTCGACGCGGCTGACCCGTTCGCACGCTCCGGCCTCGACGTCCTGGAGGAGCAGGTCGCTGAGGTGCCGGGCCTCGCGGACCGGGACGCCGCCGACGCCGGTGACCCGGTCGAAGCGGGTGAGGTGGGCCAGCAGCGCGGCGCGGCCGCGTTCGCGCAGCCCGTCGTCCAGGGCGCGCAGATCGGCATGCCGGCGCGGCGGCCCGGCCGACAGCAGGCCGTCGGCGACGAAGGCGGTGAGGTTGGCGTTCCCCCCGGCCGCCGGATCGTCGCCGGCCCACAGATCCGGCCGTGCGGCCCGGATGTCCGCGACCACGAAGCGGCGCGACACCCGGCGCAGCAGCAGGTCCGCGTGCCGGACGCGGATCGGCCAGCGCTCGTCGAGGAGATCGTCGGCGACCAGTGCGGGCCCGTCGGCGAAGCGCGTGACGAGCGGGGTGCGCAGCAGGTCCACACCGACGTACCGCAGCAGGTCCGCGGGCAGGTCGGGGTGCCCTTCCGCGGACTCGTGGAACAGCAGCCACAGGGGCCGCTCCGGGGAGCCCGCCGTCTCGGCGCGCGTGACCGTGTAGTCGAACAGGCGCTCCCAGATATCGGTCAGCGCCTGCTGCCGGACCCTCGACGGCGCGACCCGCTGGTCGACGGCCGGATCAGGTGCCAGATAGGGGTCGGCGACCGGCAGCAGGTCGGGGTCGAAGCCGGCCAGGTGGACGGTGTGGGCGCCGCCCTCCGCACGATGGGCCGCTCCGGAGAACCGGTCCGGGTGCGCGAGCAGATAGCCGGTCTCCCCCTGCCCGTCGTCCGCCACCGGGGCCGCGGACAGGGCGAGCCGGTGGGCCAGCAGCAGCGCCTTGAACGCCCGCTGGTAGGTGCGCCGCACGTCGCGCAGCGAGCCGGTGTACCGCTCCCGCAGGGCGCGCCGCTCCGTGTCGGTGAGGTCCTCCAGGTCCCGGTCCAGGGGACCCGGGTCCTGGGTGCGCCGGTAGAGCCGGTGCTGCGGAAGGGCGATCGGGCAGCCGCCGGAGTCCGGGCCGCTGTAGGCGAGTTCGAACCCGGTCGTGGCCGGGCGCACGTCGTCGGCCTCGGCGAACTCCGGTGCCGGTTGCACGAACTCGATGTCCACGTCGTAGGCACCACGGCGCAGTTCCAGCTCGGCCGCGCACTCGGGCGCGCCCGTCTCACCCGGCCAGTGCCGGGCCAGGACCACCCACACCCGCTGCCCCCGGCGCAGGACCACCCGCCAGCGCCGGGCCCGCGCGGCCCCGGCGTCCGGCACCTCGCCGTCCTGCCCGGGAGCACCGGCGAAGAAGGTGTACGCGCCGCCCGTCTCGACGAGCAGGCTGCCGGTCCAGCGGACGGCGAAGCCCTCCGCGGCGCCGAGGGGTTCGCCGGTGGGGTCGCTCAGCGCGAACCCGTTGCGGACCCCGGCGAACCGGGCCTGCCGCACGGTCAGCGTGGCGTCGAGCCCCGGCACCAGGCCGGGCACGGCCACGGCGACCTCGTCGCGGCCCGGACCGAACAGGCGCAGGGCGGAGGTGGGCTGCCGCCAGACGAGCGGACCCCGGCCCGCGGTGGTCACCCGGCGGTACTCACCCAGCAGCCCTGTGCCGGTGACCGAGAGCAGCGCCGCCGGCGCGGCACCGTGCACATCGTCCCAGGTCACGGCGGGCGCCGTCCCCGCGTCGTTCTCCCAGGGGGCGAGGCCCGCGTTCTCGTCGCCGCGCAGCGCCGGCAGCAGGGTCCTGGCGAGCGCGGCCGTCCCGTCGCGGCGCTGCCCGGTCACCGCCTCGACGTGCTCCGCGAGGTGGTCCGCGACGACGCCCGCCCGCGCCACCGCCCGGCGTACCGAGCGGGCGAAGAAGGCGAACCGCTTCCGTTCGTCGTCCTCGCGCACCAGGAGGCGCAGGGCCGCCTCGGCGTCGTCGAAGAGGAACGCGAACGGTGCCAGGTCGGCCCGGGGCCCCGCGAGCAGCTCCCGCACCGCGTGCTGCTCGTCGGGGCGCAGTTGACGGATCCGGGCCAGTTTCGCGGCGACCTCCTCGTCCCGCATCGGCAGTGTCGCGGTGAGCCGGTCGACGGCGTGGCGGAAGGGGCCGTCGGGCGGGGTGTTCCACATCGCGGGCGGTGAACCGGCCAGCTGCGCGCTCCAGCGCCGGTCCTCGACCGGTACGACGATGCCGTCGTCCTCCAGCAGCGAGGGGAACAGGCGCGCCCCGAGCCGGTACAGCGGGCCGGAGCCGGGTGCGCCGGTGTAGCCGAACTCGGTGCGCAGGGCGGCGTCGACCTGCGACCACGACCAGGCGGCGGCCCCGTCGCCCTCGCCGGACGGCTCCACGGCGAGCAGCCGCTCACGCAGCCGCCACAGCGAGTGGGCCGTGTCGTCGTCCGGCAGCATGAGCGGGTCGTCGCGGCTCTCGTCGGGCGAGGGCAGGGGGAACGGGTCGTCGCCCTGTGCGTGCTCCTCGGCGGTGAACAGGAACAGCAGCTCGCCCACGCCGAGGTCGCCGGCGTACAGCTTGGCCAGCACCTCGGCGAAGCGCAGCGTGTGGGTCGGCCGGGAGTGCCAGCGGGCCGCGGGATCGGCGGGGTCGAATCCGGCGAGGGCCGACAGCCGGTCGAGGTTCTCGGCGAGGATCTCGAGGAACCTCGCCGGACGCGGCCGGCAGCCGAACCGGCGCACGGCGTGCCCGCCGGTGTGCTCCAGCAGCGCGCCGACGGCCCAGTCCCAGTGCGGGTCGTGCGGTCCGGCCCACAGCGCGAGGAGCGGGCTGCGCGCCGTTCCCGGCGGTGACGGGGCCGGGGCTTCGTCCCGCTGCGCCGTCGGGGGCCCGAGGGGGAGGCCGAAGCGGTGACGCAGGAGCTGTAGTGCGGCCAGTTGCCGGACGAAGTCGGGGTTCGGGGAGCCGTCCGGGCCGAAGAGCGGTGACACGGCCGCCACGTCCGCCAGTTGAGCGAAGGTGAGGGCAGGCGTGCCGGCCCGGCGCAGGATCCGCCACAGCCGGACGACGACCGCGAGGCGGCGCAGGTCGTCCACGGGGTGGGCCAGGTCGAGCACGTGGTCGTCGAGCCGGCACGGCTCGCAGTCGGGGAACGCGGGCTGCTCCGGCTCCGGGCGTCCCTGCTCCTCCCGGCTCTCCGGGCCTCGGCGGCCGAACGGGACGATCCCGCTGCGCCACAGGTCGAGGAAGGCGCACCAGTCCAGGCCGGTCGCGTCGAGGAAGCGCGGCAGCCGGACGACGAGGTCGGTCCAGGAGCGGTCGTTCTCGACCTGGTGGGCGAATCCGTAGTACTCCCACACGGGGGTGCCCGTCCGCGGGCCGGTGGCCGGGCCCGGGGAGAAGAGCAGGGCGTACTCCTGGGGGCTCATCCCGAGGAACTCCAGGGCGATGGGCAGGCGCAGTGGGTAGCGCCGGAGGGTGCGGCGGAACCCGGGGGGTTCGGCGTCCGGGGCGAGGACGAATTCGGTGATGTCGCGGCGGAAGGCCCGCATGACCTCGTACCGGCAGGTGCCCAGCGCGTCGAGGTGGCTGCGCGCGACGTCCAGCGGCTGGTGGTAGGGGAGGAGAGGGTGGCTGACGTCGGTGGCGAGGGGGGCGTAGGAGGCACCGGCCGGCAGGGGGACCGCGGGGGTGGAGTGCTCGGGCCGGGCCGCGAGGTCCTCGTCCGTCGCGCCGGGAGAGGTGTCGTGGACGGTGCCCCTGCCTGCCGCCGGGTTGGCGGCGAGGGCTTCCAGGGACTCGTCGACCAGGTCGATGACGGGGACCGCGGTGGTGAGGTTCGCGGCGGTGGCGTGCAACCGGTCGACGGGACCGCGGCGGGCCATGACGAGGTCGCCGAGGGTGGCCGGGGTCTCGTCGCCGTGCCGTGTTCCGTCCGGGGCGTGGCAGTCGGCGGTGAGGGGGAGGGCGAGCAGGGCTTTGAGGTAGGCGACGGGGCCGAGGGCGGACAGGTGGTCGGGTGGCCGGCAGTCGACCAGGCGGCCGTCGGGGTTGACCGGCACCGGTGTACAGGCGTCACCGCCCGCGCCGGATTCGGGGGCCGGGCCTCCGGCCGCGGTGCCGAGGGCGTCGGCGAAGTCGACCGCGACGGTGCCGATCAGGGCGTTCCGCAGGGCCTGTCGGGTGCGGGCGGCGATCTGTGCGGCGCTGGTGAAGCCGCGGGCGTAGAGCGCCTCGACGAGGGAGAAGCGCAGCGGCGCCGGGACGGCGGCGGCCAGCCGTGTGAGGTCGTCGACCGTCGTGACCGCGGCCGTGAGCCACTGCCGTCCGCGCGGGTCCGCCGGGAACAGGGCGTTCCCGACGTCGGTCAGCGCTCCTCGGACGTGTCCCGGATCGTTGCTGCCGCCGAACACGAAGTCGGCCCCGGCGCGGGTGCGGTAGGCGGCGGTGAAGAGGTTGATCGGGTCGCCGTCGGGCACGCGCAGCAGCGGAGGGGTGTCGGGGGTGTTCCCGGGGACGGGGGGCACCGTCGGGGCGAGGACGAAGAACTTGCGCACTTCCTGGAGGAAGGCCTGGAGCCGTTCGTCCGGGGTGCCGGGGCGGGTGAAGTCGGGCAGGTCGGCCGGCCAGGTCGGGGCGTCGCGGAAGAACGCCTCCCACTGCGCGGCCGTGATGCGGGAGAGGGCGGGCGCGTCCGCGGGCCGGAGTCCGGTGCGGATCTTCGCGCGGAGCGGGGTGTCGCCGGGCTGTACGACGTAGCCGCGTGTCAGCGCGGTGAGCACGAGATCGAGGTGACCGCTCGGGTGCGTGGTGACGACGGTGTCCCAGAACGCGGTGTCGATGTCGGCCTGGGGGACCGCGAGCCAGCCGGTGACCAGTGCCAGGACGTCGCCGGCCGCGGGGAGACGGGCCGGTTTGCCGGAGGTGTCCCCGAGGGCCCGCAGCCGGCGCACGGCCCGGGCGATGCCGATGGCGGGGGCGTCCGTGACCGGGGGCTGTCCGGCGGGGACCGGCGGCGGGGCGGCCGGCGGCTGCTCGTCGATCACCCCGGCGTCCTGGGCGGACCTGAGCATGACGCGCAAGCGCTCCGCGTCGGCCAGGACGGCGGACCGGTAGCGCTGGTCGGCGTCGTGGGTGACGGGCAGGCCTGCCCCGAGCGCGTAGAAGTAGCGCGCGGGAACCGTGAACCGGGCGGTCGGGGGAAGGCCCGTCACCAGAGCCCGTGCCGTCGTGTACCGCTCGCCGGTGCCGGTCTGTCCCGGCAGTACGGGGAAGGTGAGGGCCGCTTCGGTGGCCGCCGTCGTCCGGGCCTCCGCGTCGACCGCCGTGACGAGCGCGTAGACGTACGTGGTCAGGCGTTCGGCGTCCGCGTCGCCCTGGGCGTGGTATGCCGTGAGCTTTGCCTCGAACCGGCCGCGCTCGGCGTCGTCGGCCGCGCCGACGGGGGCGGTGTACAGCTTGCCCAGTTCGGTCGTGTCGGGCGCGGGCATCGGCCGGAACTTCTGGTTCCAGACGATCTCGCGGGCCACGTGCCGGGCCTGCGGCACGCTGAGCCCGGTCAGGGACGGCGGCGTCCCGGGGTCGTGCCCCAGCACCCGGGCGACGGCGTTCAGCAGTCCGTCGTAGGCCGGCGGGCTGCCGTCGACGGGGAGTTCGACGTAGGCGTCGGCCGGGTTGATCCGGGCGTCCGCCGGGGGCAGGGCGAGGTACAGCGAGGTCGGGTCGATGCCGGGGAACACGCCACGGTCGGCCGGGATCGCGCCGGTGGCCTCCGGGACGTTCATGAAGATCCGGCGGACGAGGATGACACCGCCGTCGCGTGACATCTCGATCCGCAGGTCGCGGGTGCCGTGCTCGGGCCGGCCCGTGGGCGGATGCGGCGGAGCGACCTCGAAGAGCGCGGTGGCCGCGGCCAGCGGCTTGAACACGCCCGTCGGGGGTGGGCCGGTGAGCCGGAAGTGCTGGACGATGCCCGTGTCCGGGTGGGGCAGCTCGGGATGGGCCGGGTGCGGCGGAGCCACGTAACGGGCGGGGCTGCCGATCTGGGTCTCGCCTGCCGCCGTGGACAGATCGACCACGCGGATCGTCAGCCCCTCCAGCATCGAGGAGAAGACCGGACCCGAGACCGGGTCCCCGAGGGGGTGCAACCGAACCACGACCAGTGCCATATGCACCTCCGGCGTCCCGGTGATACCGGGGGGATGTCGGCTCTCCACGCAAGTAGGACTCTATCGGTTCACAGTAGTTGACAGGTTATTTGTCTGAAAACGTGTCATTTATCTCGACAATGAATAAGAATGGCTAGATTTTGCGTGCATGATGAAACGGTTTGCCTCTAACGGCTGTCACGGCGGTCGTGCTGGACCGTGTTGCGATGATTAATAGGAATGACACATCATCAGCGTGGTGCTTACGATGTGAGGGATGAAGAACTTCTCCTCGTACGGAATGGGGGAATCGTCCGCGCAAGGTGAGTGCTGATGGCACATCACTTCGCCGACGACATTCCCGCCCGCCTCTCGATGTGGCAGCGCGTGCGCGAGTACGCCGTGCCACTGTCCATGATCGAGTCCGCGACCGCACGGCCTGCGGTCGGTGACTGGGCGGGGGCCTGCGCCGCCGCCCGGATCGACGTCGACTTCGACCTGCGCGCCGTGCGCGACCGCCACGGCACCGATCTCGTGACCCACCTCCGTGCGGACCTGCGCCGGCTGGCGCCGGATCTGCTCCGCTGGCACATGCCCCGGATCGCCCCCGACGGGCGGCTCCGGCCCGGCCTCACCCTCTACCTCGCCCGTTACCGGCTTTCCGCCGCCACGCCGTTGCACCTGGTGGTGCGCACACCGCCGGCCTGGGCGGACGCCGGACAGCGGATGTCCCTGGACCTGTGGGAGGCGTCCGGGAACGGCGCCCCAGGACACCATCCGCACCCGCATCCCGACCGGCGTTTCCGGCTCGACCTGCACCGGCACCTCTGGGACTCCGGGCGCAGCGGCGAACTGGCGCGACCTGGTGTCGGTGATCTCGTGCGACGCGGCGGCCGGGGTCGCCGTCCCGCTCTGCCGTGCCGAGAACATCGAACTCGTCGGGGGCGGGGGAACGGACCTGCGCTCCGGTTTCGCCCGGGCGCTCCGCACCCCGCCCCGCCCGGACGTGATCGTCGCCCTGACGGACGGGCAGACCCCATGGCCCGCCGAGCAGCCGCCCTGCCGCACCGTCGTCGGTCTCTTCCCCCGTTCCGCCCGGGCCGTGGACGAGGAGAACGCCGACTACGTCCCGGACGTCCCACCGCCCTGGGCGCGTGTCGTGACCATCGGCTGAGGAAGCGCGGTGGCGCGTCGTCACCACCCGTTCACCGGGGTCACCTGGGTCACCGGGGGAGGGGCGGCGACCGGCGGCCGGAGCTGCGGTCGCCGGTCGCCGCCCCCTGCGCGGCCGAGGAACTCACCCGCTCCCGCCGGACCGGTGACGACCTGGGGGAAGGAGTCCGCAAGGGGGCCGACGATCCGGGCCGGTGATCAGGCGCCCCTCGAGGGCCGGCCGCTCAGGGGCGCCAGCCGTACTGCGGGGGGATGCGCACGTCGCCGCCGAGCTCGCGCGCCGCGCGCCGGGCCCAGGTGGGCTCGCGCAGCAGCTGACGGCCGATCAGCACCGCGTCGGCGTCGCCGGCGGCGAGGATCTTCTCCGCCTGCTCGGGATCGGTGATCTCGCCGACCGCCGCCACCGGCATGTCCGTCTCGCGCCGGACCCGGCCGGCGAAGGGCACCTGGTAGTTCGGGCCGACCGGGATGGTGACCCGGGCCGCGTTGCCGCCGGTGGAGACGTCCATGAGATCCACACCGTGCTCGGTGAGGACACGGGCGAGGGCGATGGTCTCGTCGGGGGTCCAGCCGTCCTCCTCCAGCCAGTCGGTGGCCGAGATACGGAAGAACAGCGGCAGGTCGTCCGGCCAGACCTCGCGGACGGCGTCGACGACCTCGACGGCGAACCGGATGCGGTTGTCGAAACTGCCGCCGTAGGCGTCGGTGCGGCGGTTGCTGTGCGGGGAGAGGAAGTTGCCGATCAGGTAGCCGTGGGCGCCGTGCACCTCGATCACCTGGAAGCCGGCGGCGAGGGCGAGGCGGGCGGAGGCGCGCCACCGGTAGACGATCTCGTGGATCTCCTCGACGGTCAGTTCGTCCGGGACCTTCAGGCCCGGGTACGGCTCGGCGCTCGGACCGACCGGCTGCCAGCCGTGCTCGTCCGGGCCGACCGGACGGTCCCCGTCCCAGGGCCGGCTGGTGGACGCCTTGCGGCCCGCGTGGGCGAGCTGGATGCCGGGGACCGTGCCCTGGCTCTTGAGGAAGTCGGTGATCCGGCGCAGCCCCCCGGCCTGCGTCTCGTTCCACAGCCCCAGGTCGTACGGGGATATCCGGCCCTCGGGCGAGATGCCGGTGGCCTCCAGGATGATCAGCCCGGTGCCGCCCGCCGCGCGTGCTCCGTAGTGCTGGAAGTGCCAGTCCGTGGCCACGCCTTCCGCGAGGCCCGTGGGAGCGGCGGAATACATGCACATCGGGGGCATCCACACCCGGTTGGGAATGGTCACGGAACGCAGCGTGCAGGGCTCGAACAGGGAACTCAAGTGGATCTCCGGGCAGTTGGGGGGCGAGCGGCGCGGAGGGACCGGTCACCCGGTTCCTTCGCGGTCGCTGCTCTTGCGTGCGGCGATAATATCGCAGCGCATATACCTTCGCTCACAATATACCGCGTAAGCAAGTAGTTGGCCGTGCTGCTCGTCGGGCGGAACTCGGCCGGAGGGGGACGCTCCACGAGGCCGGGTGGTCCCGGGGGCCGAGGGCAGGGACCACCCGGCCGGTGTGGACGTGCCGTCTTTCGCGGGGCGCTAGAAGTTCTGCACGCCGACCCAGTTGACGTGGAAGCCCCACTCCTGGGCCTCCTCCACGGTGAGGGGGGCGGCACGCTCGATCCTCTTGAGGTAGACGCGGAAGCCGGAGTGGGTCGGCGAATACACCGCGGAAGAACCGGTCACGGTCCAGTGGGTGCCGTTCCCGCCCAGCGAGAGGACGTACACCGGTGTGCCGAAGGAGGCGCTGAACCCCGCCGACGACGTGTCGACGTCCAGGTAGATTCCCCCTCCGGCCTCGTACTTCTGCCAGCCCTGACCCGACCGGGTCCTGCCCGCACCCGTGATGCTCGGCATCTCTCCTCCTGGTTGTCCGTGCGGTCAAAACGGTGAGGTCACGCTACGAGCAGAAGATGTACATATGTGCTTTCATCCGGCCAAACACGTCGAACAGGTGATGCTGTGGCACGGCCGTCCCGACGCGCGCCGCTCGCGGGGTCGGGTCCTGAGGACCCGCGTACGCCCCCCTTCGGGACGGGGAGTCCCTGGCCCACCCCACCGAACACCGCGACACCACCCTCCGGGCGTGGAGGGCCGAACGTGCGGGCCGTTCGGTCGAGTGCTGCAATGGCTGGTGAAAGGGCTGTCCGGACGTCCGGGCGGGGAACAGCCGGTGCCCGGGCCGCCGCGGTAAGGGGCGCGACTCGACGCCGCCCCCAGGCGGATCCGCGTCCACCTGGGAAGGCGCGCACGCGTCACGGCGCCGCGCACCCTCGCAGTGACCACATGGGGAGATGAGCGAGCATGCCAGGACTCCTTCGCGGTGTCGCCCGCACCGCAGCGATCGCGGGCACGGCCACCGCGGTGTCGAACCGCGTCTCGCGGCGCCAGGCGGGCCGGTGGGCCCAGCAGGACTACGAACAGCAGCTCATGACGCAGCCGGCGGCCGACGCTCCTTCCGGCCGCCCGTCGCAGCCCGCGGCCGACACCGCTCCCGCCGCGTCACAGACTGCCGCCGACGACATGACCGGCAAGATCGACCAGCTGAAGCAACTCGCCGATCTCAAGGCGCAAGGCGTTCTCACCGACGAGGAGTTCGAGGCCCAGAAGCGCCGGGTGCTCGGCTGAGCGGAGGCGCGGCGACAGGGCCGTGACGGAGGGCCGTGACGGAACGGGGGCCGGCCGCGGCGCGGAGAACCGGTCCGCGGCCGGAGGCGGCGGACCGGCTGCGGCTGCGTGATCTGCTGCGCGACCGGTGCTATCCCCCTGGGCTGGCTGGGCTGTGGGCTGGCTGGGCGGGGGGCGTACCCGGCCCGGTGCCCGGCGACGGGACTCACCTGCGGTCGAGAGCCGTGTCCAGGGTGATGGCCGCGTCGATGAGGGCGAGATGGGTGAACGCCTGCGGGAAGTTGCCCAGTTGACGGCCCGTGGGGTCGATCTCCTCGGAGTACAGGCCCAGATGGTTGGCGTATCCCATCATCTTCTCGAACACCAGCCTGGCCCTGTCGAGGCGTCCCGCCCGCGCCAGGGCGTCGACGTACATGAACGTGCACAGCGAGAACGTTCCCTCCGAGCCGCGCAGGCCGTCGGGAGACGCCTCGGGGTTGTACCGGTAGACCAGGCTGTCGCTGACCAGCTCCTGCTCCATGGCGTCCAGGGTCGTCGTCCACATCGGGTCCTGCGGGGTGATGAACCCGACCGTCGCCATGCGCAGCAGCGAGGAGTCCAGCACGTCACTGCCGTAGTGCTGGACGAAGGCCTGACGTCCCTCGCTCCATCCCTTGGCCATGATCTGGTCGTAGATCTCGTCCCGTGCGCGGCGCCAGCGCTCGGTCGAGGCGGGCCTGCCGTTGGCCTCGGCGAGCCGCAGGGCACGGTCGAACGCCGCCCAGGACATCACCCGGCCGTAGGTGAAGTGCTTGCGGCCGCCACGCGTCTCCCACAAACCCTCCCCGGCCTGGTCCCAGTGGTCCACCAGCCAGTCGAGGTTGGTGGACAGCGACCCCCATCCCCGGTGCCCCACCTGGATCCCGTGCTGGTGCGCGAAGTAGATGCTGTCCAGCGCCTCTCCGTAGATGTCCAACTGGATCTGGTCGGCGGCGCCGTTGCCGATCCGGACCGGCGCGGAACCCGCATAGCCCTCCCAGTGGCCGAGAAGCTGCTCGTCCAGTTCGGAGGAGCCGTCGACCCTGTACATGATGTTGAGCGGACCGCTGTCGCCGTCGCTGCCCGCCCGCTCCCTGACCCGGTTGCTCAGCCACTGGATGAACGCCTGGGCCTCCTCGGTGAATCCCAGCCCCAGCAGGGCGTACACGGAGAAGGACGCGTCACGGATCCAGGTGAAGCGGTAGTCCCAGTTGCGTTCGCCGCCCAGTTGCTCGGGAAGTGCCGCCGTCGGGGCGGCCACCAGGGCGCCGCTGGGCGCGTACGTCATGAGCTTCAGGGTGATCGCCGAGCGCTCCACCGTCTCGCGCCAACGCCCCGAGTACTGAGACTGCCCCAGCCAGGACCGCCAGAACGTACGGCTGTGGTCGAAGAGCCGCTGGTACTCGGCGAGCCGGATCTGCCGGGGCGGTCCGTCGGCGTCCGATTCGAGGACCAGCCCGCGTTGCCGGCCCGCCTCGAGGGTCAGCGTGAAGTGCAGGTCGTCCTGCCGGTCCGTGAGGATGTCCAGCAGCCGGTCGTCGTCCGGCTCGCGGATGCCGTGCACGGTGAGCCGTGTGCCGTCGTCCGCCTCGAACACCGCCCCGTGCTCGGAGAGGTGCAGCCGATGGGACAGCCGTCCGTAGTCGAAGCGCGGGGCTATCTCGATCTCGAACGTCATGCTCCCGCGCACACAGCGGACCATCCGGACCAGCTGGTGCCTGCCCGTGACCGTCGTGCCCGTCACGGGCATGAAGTCGAGAACCTCCCCGGCGCCCGCCTCGGTCATGAACCGGGTGACCAGGATCGCCGTGTCCGGCAGGTACAGCTGTTTGGTGGCGTAGGTCGCGCTCCTCGGCCGGACGGTGCAGTGGCCGCCGTTGTCCTTGTCCAGCAGCGCGCCGAACACGCTGGGGGAGTCGAAGCGCGGCAGACACAGCCAGTCGACGGTCCCGTCGGTGGTGACGAGCGCCGCGGTCTGCAAGTCGCCGAGGAGACCGTGGTTCTCGATGAGCGGGTAGTCCTTCATGAAGGCTTGCCCTTCTCTTGCCGTCCACCCCAAGGCACCCATTCAGCCTAAGGAGACGATCTGTGTTCGGCGCGTCGAGGCGGTCGGCGGCCCACGTGCCGCCGTGCGCGCCGGGAGACCCGGCTCGGGCCGGTCCCGGTGGGGGAACGGACGGCGGGCGGACTCGGCCGCTTTGACGGATATTGGTGCCCGGACGACGTTCCGGCCGGCCCACCGGCCGTGGCACAGGAGGCCTGATGTCCGTTTCACCGTCGTGGAGCGCCCTGGCGGGCGTCGTCGTGCTCGGCGCGACGTTGACCGCGTGTGGACAGGGGGAGGCGCTGGGCACGATCGACACGCGCAACGCGAAGAAAGAACTGGTCGAGACCATCTCGAACCCACGGGTGGACGGGTGCCACCGTTTCCGTGCGGGGGTGACCCACGTCGCCAACTACACGGTGAACGACCTCGTCCTCTACCCGACGGCGGACTGCACGGAGCCACCGGGCGGGCAGAGCACCTACCTGGGCACCCAGCTGGCGGACACCGTGGCCCCCTCCCAGGGCACGTGGCGCAGTTTCACCATCGTCCACTGACGCGTCGCCCGTCGCCCGCCGCCCGTCGCCCGTCCGGCGGGCGACGGCTCGTTCCCGGCCGCGTCATGCCCCGGCGTCGGCCGACTCCAGCGACGCCAGCAGGTCCTGGACCGGGATGCGGCCGCCGGCCACCATCTGCGCACCGCTGCGCCGCAGCGCACGGGCCAGGGGAGCGGCCCACGCGTTCTCGTACACGACGACCGCGGCGGAGTTGCCGGGTTGCAGCGCCGCGCCGGCCTCGTCCAGGTCACCCTGGTCGAGCAGTCCGGAGGAGGCGCCCGCGAACACGGTCAGGCCGAGTTCGTCCCCGACCTCCTGCAACTCCAGCGCGGTGACCGAGCCGTCGGCGTCCTTGCGGACGAAGACGAGGTCGATGAGGCGGATGATGCCGCGCTCGACGAGGTCGACGAGGAGAGGAAGGCCCTCGCCCGTCATACGGTTCCCGGGGAACTCGACGATCAGGTAGTCGACGGGTCCCATTTCCTCGAGTTCCTCAGTCATGACCACTCCTCGGCAGCGGGCGTCGGCCGAGTGCCCCGAGGCCCGATGCGAAGGGCCTGAGGGCGACAGCGCGCGCCGTGCGAACGGAGGCGGACAGCCCCCCCAGCCATTGCAGCACCGCGGGGAGGGGACCGCACGTTCGTGGGTGCCGGCGAGGAACGGGTGCCGGCACGTCAACCGGTCAGCTCGTAGAGGCTCTTCCCCACCAGCCACAGGCCGATCACCAGACTGCCGACCACGATCGCCCGCTCCTGGTGCCGCTCCATCCACATGCGCATGTCGAGCAGCCGGCGCCCGGCCCGGGCGGGGGCGAGGACCACGTACAGCTCGGCGGCGAGCAGAGTCGCCGTGGCGAGCACGCAGAAGGAGAAGAGCGCCAGCCACGTCGAGAGGTGGGAGGTGTCGGCTTCCACGACGGTCAGGGCGCCCGCGGCCACGAGACCCCACGGCTGAAGCAGTACGGCCAGCCCCGCCGCCGCACCGGGCGAGCCGCGATCCATGTGCTCACCCAGGGGCGCGGACGACCCGCGGTGCGACGAGGCGACCGGCCCGGTCGGGTCCGGTCCGGACGGGGCCGTGGCGGTCGGGTCCGGTCCGGACGGGTTCGGGCCCGGCGAGTGCGGTTGCGGTGCCGCGGGGGCGACCCCGCCCGGCGTTCGTTCGCGGACGGCCCGTCGGCGCCGGTATCCGGCGTAGAGCACCAGCGACACGCCGATCACCAGTTTCGCCACGAGGGCCGCGGCGGACGGAGGCGACCGGGGAGGTGGGGGCTGGCCCCCGGTCAGCGACAGGACCAGGGCGATCACCGCGACGAAGCACGCCAGCCATCCCAGGATGAAGGCGAGCCCCTTCCACACACCCCGTGCCGACGCCACCACCAGGACGAATGCCATGACGGGCAGCGGGTCGAGAGTGATGGCCAGGGCGATGAGCAGCAGGTCGAAGACCATGTCGATATCCCGTCGTGCACGGACGGGTCGAGCCTATGCACGGGGGTGATCCACCGCACGTCCGGTCCGCCCATCGTGCGTCCGTTCGCCTTGTGCGTCCGTTCGCCCACCGCGCGTTGGACCCGCCCATAGCGCGCTCGGTCCGCCCCCCGCGTCGGATCCTCCCATCGCCCATCGCCCATCGCCCATCGCCCATCGCCCATCGCCCATCGCGCGTCCGCTCCGCCCGCCCGCCCGCCCGCCGGCGGCGTCGGCGGGCGGCATCGCCGGGTGCCACGGACTCCGCCTTCGCCCACCCTGGAACTGGGAGAGGAGCACTCGATGGAGACGTCCGCACAGGGCCCGTCGGTGGCCGGGACGCGGTCGAGGTGCCCAGGCACCTCGACCGCCGGCGGCTGATGCCGCCCGGGAACGCCGGGAACGCCGGCAACGGCCTAGGACGACCGCCCGGCCCGCCCGGCGGGGCGAAGCGCGCGCCCGGCACGCGTCGCCGGACCCGCTCCGTGACGCGTGCGTCCTGGTGGCGTGGCCGGATGCGTGAGCTGGCTGCCCGGGCCATGGCCTTCCACGCCCGTCTCGAGACCCGGCTGCCGGTGATCACGCGGCTCGTGGACCGCATGGTGGCGGTGAACATCCTCGATTCCGCCACCCGTCTGGCGGCCCAGTGCTTCCTGACCGCGGTGCCGTTGCTCTTCGTCGTCGGCGCGTACGCTCCGACGGCGGTGCAGGAACAGCTCGTCGCCTCGGTGAGTGCCGTCTTCGGCCTGACCGGGGACGCGAAAGCGCAATTGCAGCAGGCGTTCCAGCCCCCGAACGACGATCTCCAGCAGGCCACCGGCGTGGTCGGCGGACTGATGGTGCTGCTCTCGGCCACCGCCGTGAGCCGCGCGATGCAACGGCTCTGCAAGCGGGCCTGGGCGATACCCCGGGCCGGGACACGCGTCGCTCCCTGGCGGTGGCTGGCCTGGATCGTCCTCTGGCTCGGGGTCCTGCTCCTCCAGGGGCCGCTGCGCGACGGGTTCGGCCTGGGACTGTGGCTGGGCGTGCCGATCGTCCTCGTGACCCAGACGGTTCTGTGGTGGTGGACGCAGCACCTCCTGCTGGGCGGACTCGTCCGCTGGGCACCCCTTCTGCCGGGTGCCGTCATCACGGCGGTCGCGGTCGCCGGCCTGTCCGTCACCGCGCACTTCTACATGCCCCGGGCCCTCGGCCGCGCGCTGGCCGACTACGGGTCCGCGGGTTCGGTCTTCGTCCTGCTCTCCTGGCTGATCGTGGTGTGCGTGGCCATCGCCGTCGGCGTCACCACGGGTGCCGTGCTGTCCGGGGAACCCTTCCTGGCGGGCCGCCTCGGCACCCCGGCGTCTCAGAACGGCAGGCGGCTGTGCTGAACGGCGTGGGGGTGGCACGCGGGTCGTCGAACGGGTCAGACCGCAGCCACGCCCCGCGGCGTCCACGCGGACGTACTGCTGCGACAGGCCGGCCGCGGCGGCGGCCCGGAGGTGCTGCTCCAGGCAGTTCAACACCTGGACGGCCGTCGTCGGGTCGTCGACGGCGGGGGAAAGGGCTTTGATGGCGATGTCGACCAGGACCCCGACGGCGAAGGCGGGGTCCTGGTCGACCGTCCGCTCCTGCCCCAGGGCGATGAGCTCGCGCACGGCCCGCGCCGGCGGAACGCGCCCCCCGACTCCCTACTTGAACATGTTCAAAAAAGAGGGCTACGCTGATGCCGAGCGGAGCCGAGGGGGTTCGATGAAGGTAGTGCTGCCCGGGGGAACCGGACAGGTGGGCAGGATTCTCGACCGTGCGCTGACGGCGGCCGGCCACGAGGTCACGGTCGTGACCCGGCGTCCCGTGCGGGCGCACGACATCGGCTGGGACGGGGCCTCGCTCGGCCGCTGGGCCGCGGCGATCGACGGCTGCGACGTCGTGATCAACCTGGCCGGACGCAGCGTCTCCTGCCGCTACACCGCCGAGAACCTGCGGGCCATGATGGACTCCCGGGTTGATTCGGCGAGGGTGGTCGGCGAGGCGGTCGCCGCCGCCGCGCGGCCACCCCGCGTGTGGCTGCAGATGAGTACGGCGACGGTCTACGCCCACCGTTTCGACGCGGCGCACGACGAGGCGACCGGAGTGATCGGCGGCTCGGAGCCCGGGGTGCCGGACCACTGGGCGTACAGCGTGCGGATCGCGCAGAACTGGGAGCGGGCGCAGGCCGAGGCGCCGACCCCCGCGACCCGCAAGGTGGCGCTGCGCTCGGCGATGGTCATGAGCCCGGACCGCGGCGGTGTGTTCGACGTGCTGTCGAGGCTGGCGCGGCTCGGGCTGGGCGGCCCGGTGGCCGGCGGCGCGCAGTACGTCTCGTGGATCCATGACGAGGACTTCGTGCGCGCGGTGGAGTTCCTGATCGCCCGGGACGACATCGAGGGACCGGTGAACCTCGCCTCGCCCGGCCCCCTTCCGTACCGCGACTTCATGCGGGCGCTGCGCACGGCCTGGGGCGTCCCGGTGGGGCTGCCGGCGACGCGCTGGATGGCCGAGCTGGGGGCGTTCGCGCTGCGCTCGGAGACGGAGCTGCTGCTCAAGAGCCGTCGGGTGGTGCCGGGCCGGCTGCGCGCGGCCGGGTTCGCCTTCGCGTACCCCGAGTGGGGGAGGGCCGCCACGGCCCTGGTGCAGCGGACCGGGCCGGTTCGCGGGGCATCGGGCCGGGGCGGTGCGTCGAGCGGCCCCGCCGTGTAGACGACCGCGAGAAGCGGACCGGAGGCGGTTCTTCTCCGGCCCGGCCTCGCTCCGACACGAGGGCCGCCGGGCCTTCAGCCGGTGTTCTCGATGCCCGGCCGTGGAGGTGGGTACGGCTGGTTGATCTGGTGGTGGTGGGGCTGACGGGACGGCTCGGCGGTACCGCCGCGAGTGCGGTGATCCGTTGTCGCAGGCGGCCCCGGAAACCACGTGCTCCTGATGCTGCGCCTCCCTACGCTTCCCGCCATGGACAGCACCTGGGCCGAGGGCCTCGTCAACGTCGTGGACGTCGAAGCGACCTGCTGGGCCGGTTCCCCGCCGCCCGGCCAGGTCGGCGAGATCATCGAGATCGGGCTGACCGTCATCGACCTGGACGCCGGCGAGCGCCTCGCCCGGCACCGGATCCTGGTGAGGCCCGTCCGGTCCACGGTCAGCGAGTTCTGCACCGAGCTGACCGGCCTCACCCGACACGAGGTCGACCAGGGGGTCACCTTCGCCGAGGCGTGCCGACTACTGGCGGCCGAGCACCGCGCGGGCGCCCGGCCGTGGGTCAGTTGGGGCGACTACGACCGCCACCAGTTCACACGGCAGTGTCGGGCCACACGGACGCCCTACCCCTTCGGCCGCCACCACACCAACGCCAAGGCTGTCTTCACCGAGGCATACGGTCTACGCAAACGCCCCGGCATGGCACAGGCCCTGGAGATCGCCGGGAGGCGGCTCGAAGGCCGTCACCACCGGGGCGAGGACGACGCATGGAACATCGCGGCCCTCGTGCTTCACCTCTCCGAACGGGGCGTCTGGCCGACCTCGGTGGAACATCCCGCCTGACGCACCGCCCGGCTCGAAGGACGTCCCGCCCGAGGCGCACGGCCCGCCCGATCCCGCCCACGCCGGCGTCCTCCGGGTCCCGTTCCTGGCGCACGCGGGCGGGGGCGAACCCTTCCGGGAAGCGCGGGCTCGCCGCGAGACGGAACGGGCCGCGGGGCGTGAGGACGACAGCTGTAACGGTCAGCCCCCGTGCACGGTGAGCCGGTAGCCCTCGGGGCCGCTGAAGGAGAACGTCGGCCCGAACGGGCTGTCCTGCAGCGGGGTGACGTCGGGCGTGCCCGCCGCCACGAGCTGCTCGCGCAGTGCGTCGGCGTCCGTGGTGCGCAGCCACAGCGCCACGCCCAGACCGGGGCGCGCGGCGCCGTCCAGGTCGGTGTCCGGCAGTGGCTCGCGGACGGCGAAGGGGACCGGGCTGGTGGCGAAGACGACCGCGTGGGGCGGTGAGACGGGGGCCCGTCGCAGCCCGAGGCGCTCTTCGAAGAAGGCGGCCGCGGCGGGCACGTCCTTCACCTGCAGGGCGATGAAGTCGGGACCTTCGACGGTGGCGGGCATGGTTCCTCCAGGGTGGGCGCATCCGGAATCGATGTCAGGACTTTGACATCAGTGGACGGTAGGCGCCGGCCCTCCCTTATGTCAAAATGCTGACATGGAACACCGTGCGCGCGTGCCCGCGCCCCACCCCGCCGAGGACATCACCGAGCACGTGGGATACCGCCTCAAACGTGCCTCGGCCGCCCTGCGCGGCGCCATGGACAAGGCCCTGCGCGCGTACGACCTCACCGTCCCGCAGTACTCCTGCCTCGAACTCCTCGACGAACAGCCCGGCCTGTCCAACGCCGACCTGGCCCGCGGCACCTTCGTCACCCGGCAGTCGGCCAATGTCGTCCTGCGCGGACTCAAGGACGCCGGACTGATCAGTCGGCCGGCCGCCACCGACCACGGCCGCGCCCTGCCCGTCCACCTCACCCCCGCCGGACGGCAGCGCCTGCACGCCGCCCGCGGCGCCGTCTACGCCGTCGAGGAGCGCATGATCGGATCCATCCCCGCGCGGCGGCTGACGGCTCTCCTGGCCGACCTCGACGCCATGGCCGAGGCGCTCGACGAGCGGCCGGAACCCCCGGGTGCCGTCGAGTCGTGAAGCCCCCGCCGGCGCAGGTGAGTTGCCGATTTCATAGGTGCCTGCACAACTGATTATGATCTTGGTCATGTCTGTGCAGAACTCTGACAAGACCCTGTCCCGCAAACAGAGGCTCCAGGAGAAGCAGCGCCGTCAGCTGGCGGTGGTCGACACCGTGGACAAGGCCGAGGCGAAGGTCCGCAAGGCGGAGGTCGAACTGGCGGTGGCCGTCACCGAGGCCGTGCAGGTGTTCGGCGACGAGCAGTCCGCGTCCGAGGGGCTCGACATGCCGCTCGAAGCGGTCCGGCGCTTTCTCGTCATGGCACAGGGCGAAGCGGCCACCGCCGACAGCGTCGCCACCGCCGACAGCGTCGCCGGGGCCGACGGCGCACCCTGAACTCGGCGTCACGGCGTCCTGGTTCTGTGGCTTTTCCTCTGCCGGGGGTAGATGACGATCACATCTGGACGTCGATCGCCGAAGGAGGCGCCTCATGAACAAGGGCAAACAGATCACAGGTGCGGCCCGCGAGGAACTGGCGCGGGAGATGAAGAAGCAGTACGCCGACGGTCTGTCCATACGGGCCATCGCCGAGGCGCACGGACGGTCGTACGGTTTCGTCCACCGTGTGCTCACCGAGGCGGACGTCCCCCTGCGCAGCCGAGGCGGGGACCGTCCGCACCGACGGCTCGAAGAGGCCCACCGTCCACGACGGTGAGGACGGCTCCTCCCGCGCGGGGAACGGCCGGCCTCCGCGGGTCGATCGGGTAGCCGACGGCCTGGGCGGAAGGCATGGCGGTGACGTGGACGCCACGCCCGCGTGACGCCGTCCGCCGTCCCCCGCATGCCGGGCGATCGCCCCGACCCGGCCGATCGCCCGACCCGGCCGATCGCCCGACCCGGCCGATCCGGCCGCCGTCCGGCCGTCGCGCCGGTCCGGCCCGCGCCCCGGCCGCCCAGCCGCGAGTCCCGCCCGCGCGTCCGCCCGGAGCCCGGTCGCCCGCGTCCGGATCCCCGTACGCGTACCGCTCGGCCGGCACGGCGCCGTCCGCCTGCCCGCGGAGGAGTGAGCGCCGGGCCCCCGTCCCGCGCCCGCTCCCCGGGGCGGGGGTCGTCCGGAGACGACCGAGGCGCGGACAGATCGTGTCCCTCCCCTCACGCCAACGGCCGAGCCGGCCCGACCGGCACGGGTTCACCCGTCCGGCCCCGGCCGCTCGTGTGCCGTGCCGGGGCGCGGTGGGGTGAGCGCGGGTGCCGTCGGTATCCGTGACCTGACCGCAGCCGGGCGCCCGGCCCGGAGGAGGACACATGCGCATATCCGGACCGACAGCGGGCCGTAGGGGACGGGCAGCCGCGGTCATCGCCGTCGTACTGAGCTGCTCGGCGGCGCTGACCGGACCGCACCTCGCCGCGGCGGACGGCGTTCCGGCGCCCACGACGCCGGCCCCCGCGTTGAACTGGCGGCCCTGCCCTCAGGACCGGCACTTCGACTGCGCGACCGCGAAGGTTCCGCTGGACCACGCCGACCCGCGCGGGCGCGCCATCGACCTGTCCGTCGTCAGACGCAAGGCCACCCGGCCCGGGAGGCGCATCGGCACCCTGTTCTTCAACCCCGGCGGCCCCGGCGGGCCGGGAACGGTCCAGATGCCGCAGAACTACGCACGCTTCCCGCAGGAGGTGCGGGAGCGGTTCGACATCGTCAGCTGGGACCCGCGCGGTGTCGGCAACAGCACGGCCGTGAACTGCTTCGCGACCCCCCAGGAGGCCCAGGCCTGGATCGCCGGGAAGCCCGCCGGATTCCCGGTCGGCGCACGGCAGCGGGACACCTGGGTCGCCGCGTACCGGGAACTGGGCCGCCGCTGCGCGCAGCGCGACCCCGCGCTCCTGCGCCATGTGTCGACCGCCGACTCCGCCCTCGACCTCGACCGGCTCCGCCGGGCGGTGGGCGAACCGAAGCTCACCTACCTGGGGATCTCCTACGGAACGATCCTCGGCGCCACCTACGCCGGACTCTTCCCCGGGAAGATCCGTGCCCTGGTCCTCGACAGCAACATCGCCCCGTCGGCGTGGACGGGCCGGGCCGGCGACGCCACCCGTCTTCCGACCTTCCTACGCATGGGCTCGGACCGCACCGCGGCGGCGACCCTGGACCGGTTCCTCACCCTGTGCGGGGCCACCACCACGGCGGGCTGTGTCTTCTCGGCCGGCGGTCCGGACACGACCCGGGACAAGTTCGACCGGCTGATGGGGCGCCTGCGGGAACGTCCGGTCGGCACCTGGACCTACGCCCGGACCGTGGCGGACACGGTCAACGGTCTCTACCTCGTCCACCCCGGATGGACGGAACTCGCCGCCCGGCTCCAGGCGTTGTGGGAAGGCCGCGTCCCAGGGCCCTCCGCACCCCTGACCACGCCCCCGGTCCCCGCCCCGTACACCGGCGACGAGCAGGCAGCCGCCGTGTTCTGCGGCGACAGCCCCAATCCACGCGACCCCGGTCTCTTCCACGCCCTGGAGGAGGCCGGCGCCGGGGGCGACGCCGGACGCCACTGGACCTGGGCGGCGGAGCCGTGCGCCACCTGGCCCACCACGGCCGCCCACCGGTACACCGGTCCGTGGGACAAGCCGACGGCCCACCCCGTCCTGGTGGTCGGCACCGTCCACGACCCCTCGACGCCCTACTCGAACGCGCAGGCCATGGCCGAGGAGCTGGCCGACGCCCGCCTGCTCACCAACACCGGATACGGACACACCGCACTGCTCAACCCCAGCAGCTGCGTCAACGCCCACGTGAGCCGCTACCTCGTGGACGGCACTCTCCCACCGCCCGGAACCACGTGCGCACAGGACAAGGCCCCCTTCGCCGCCCCCAAGCCCCGCGGCGGCATCGACGCCGGCGGCGGCGGGACGGCCGGGCCCGTCCCGAACCGTCCACGGCCCAGCGGCCCGAGCACCCGCTGACACAGGGAGAGCCGGAGCCGGGACCGCGCCACCCGGTGCCGAACCGCCGGGGTGCGGGCCCTCGGGACGTGGCCGCTGCCGGGGTGCGGGCCCTCGGGACGTGGCCGCTGCCGGGGTGCGGGCCCTCGGGACGTGGCCGCCGCCGGGGTGCGGGCCCTCGGGACGTGGCCGCCGCCCGGGCGCGGGCCCTCAGGACGTGGCCGCCGCCGGCAGGTCCGGCTGCTCCGGCCGCCGCCGCGGTGTCGTCCGTACGGAGAGCACCATGGTGAGCCCACCGCCGGGCGTGTCCTCGGCGTGCAGGGTGCCGCCGATTGCCTCGGTGAAGCCGCGCGCCACCGCGAGACCGAGGCCGACGCCGACACCGCGGGGCGCGTCCCCGTAGCGCTGGAACGGTTCGAAGATACGGTCCTTGGCGTCGTCCGGCACGCCGGGCCCCCGGTCGACGACGCGCAGCTCGACCCGGTCGGCGAGGGCGCTCGCCGACACCAGGACCGTCCCGCCCGGCGGGCTGTACTTGACGGCGTTCTCGACGACGTTGGCGACCGCCCGCTCCAGCAGCCCCCGGTCGACGTGAACCATGGGCAGCGTCTCGGGGATGTCCAGGTCCACGCTCTCCTCGGGCACCCCGCCGAGCGCCATGGGCACGACCTCGTCGAGGTCGGTCTCGCGGAAGACCGGGGCGACCGTGCCGGTGTGCAGACGGGACATGTCCAGCAGGTTGCCGACCAGGTGGTCGAGCCGGTCGGCGCCCTCGTCGATGGCCCCGAGCAGATCCGCCCGGTCCTGTTCGGACCACTCGACGTCGTCGGAGCGCAGTGAGGACACCGCGGCCTTGATCCCGGCGAGCGGGGTGCGCAGGTCGTGGCTGACGGCGGCGAGCAGCGCGGTCCGCATGCGGTTCCCCTCGGCCAGTTCCCGGGCCCGGTCGGCCTCGTCGCGCAGGCGCCGGCGGTCCAGGACCACGGCGGCCTGCGCGGCGAAGGCGGCCAGTACCCGGCGGTCGGCGGCGGGCAGCACCCGGCCGCGCAGCGACAGGGCCATGTGGTCACCGACCGGAACGTCGACGTCCGCGTCCTCCGGGACCTTGGCGGGCCGGGCGCCCACGCTGCCGGCGCAGGTCCAGGGAGCCGTCTCACCGGTCCGCTCCAGCAGCGCCGCCGACTCCATGCCGAAGGTCTCGCGGACCCGCTCCAGCAGCGCCTCCAGCGTGGTCTCCCCCCGCAGGACGTTCCCCGCGAGGAAGGCGAGGATCTCCGACTCGGCCCGCAGCCGCGCCGCCTGGTCGGTGCGCCGGGCCGCCAGGTCCACCACCGAGGCCACCGACACGGCGACCCCGACGAAGACCGCGATGGCGACGATGTTCGTCGGGTCGGCGATCGTCAGGGTGCGCACGGGCGGGCTGAAGTACCAGTTGAGCAGCAGCGAGCCCACCACCGCGGACGCCAGCGCCGGGAAGAGCCCGCCCAGCAGGGCCGCCGCCACCGTCAGCGCCAGGAACAGCAGCATGTCGTTGGCGAGGCCGACGTCCGGCACGGCGCCGGTGAGGACCCCGGTGAGCAGGACGGGGCCGAGCACACCGACGAGCCAGCCCCCCACGACCCGGGACCGGCCCAGGCGTGCCCCGCGCGCCACCGGCAGCCCGCGGCCCTGGCCCACCGCGTCGTGCGTCACGAGATGGACGTCGAGATCGGGACCGGACTCGCGGGCGACCGTGGCACCGACCCCCGGTCCGAGGACGTACTGCCAGCCCCTGCGGCGGGAGGCGCCCAGCACTATCTGGGTGGCGTTGGCACCCCGGGCGAAGTCGAGCAGGGCGGCCGGGACGTCGTCGCCGACGACGTGGTGGAAGGTGCCGCCGAGGTCCTCGACCAGGGTGCGCTGGACGGCCAGTTCCTTCGGCGAGGCGGCGGTGAGGCCGTCGCTGCGGGAGATGTAGACGGCCATGACCTCGCCGCCGGCGCCCTTCTCCGCCAGGCGGACGGCGCGTCGTATCAGCGTCCGGCCCTCGGGGCCCCCGGTCAGGCCGACCACGATCCGCTCCCGCGAGCCCCAGATGGCCGACACGTGGTGCTCGTCGCGGTACTCGTTCAGGTACTCGTCGACCCGGTCGGCCACCCACAGCAGCGCCAGCTCCCGCAGGGCGGTCAGGTTCCCGGGCCGGAAGTAGTGGGACAGGGCCGCGTCGACCTTGTTCGGCCGGTAGACGTTCCCGTGGGCCATACGGCGGCGCAGGGCCTCCGGGGACATGTCGACCAGCTCGATCTGGTCGGCGCGCCGCACGATCTCGTCGGGGACGGTCTCGCGCTGCCGCACCCCCGTGATCGACTCCACCACGTCGCCCAGCGACTCCAGGTGCTGGATGTTCACGGTGGAGACGACGTCGATGCCGGCGGCGAGCAGCTCCTCCACGTCCTGCCAGCGCTTGGCGTTGCGGGAGCCCGGGACGTTGGTGTGGGCGAGCTCGTCGACCAGGGCGACGGCGGGGGAGCGCCGCAGGACGGCGTCCACGTCCATCTCGGTGAAGGTGCCGCCCCGGTACGCGATCTCCCGGCGCGGGATCTGTTCCAGGCCGTGCAGCATCACCTCGGTGCGCGGCCGCTGGTGGTGCTCCACGAACGCGGCCACGCAGTCGGTGCCCCGCTCCACCCGGCGGTGCGCCTCCGACAGCATCGCGTACGTCTTGCCGACGCCGGGCGCCGCACCGAGGAAGATCCTGAGCCTGCCGCGTGCCATGTCATCCCTCGAAGCGGTAGCCCATGCCGGGCTCGGTGATCAGATAGCGGGGGTGGGAGGGGTCCGTCTCCAGTTTGCGGCGCAACTGGGCTCGCGTTGGATCAGCGCCATCTTGTCCTCGGGGGTGGCCTCCGCGAGGAAGTCGTCGACGCCGGCCTCCTCGGCGATCGCCCTGGCCGTCAGCGGGTTGTCGCCCGTGATCATGACGGTCTTGATGCCCATGCGGCGCAGCTCCTCGAACCGCTCGCGCATGCCCTCCTTGACGACGTCCTTCAGATGGACGACACCCAGGACGCGGGCGCCCCGCTCGTCGTCCGCCGCGACCAGCAGCGGAGTACCGCCCGCCGCGGCGATCCGGTCGGCCGTCCGGCCCGCGTCCCCGTCGGCCTCGCCGCCCCGCTCCTCCACCCAGGCGGTGACGGAGGCCGTGGCGCCCTTGCGGACCTTGCGCCCGTCGACGTCCACCCCGGACATCCGGGTCTGGGCGGTGAACCCGATCCACTCGGCGTGCGCGAGCTCTCCCCGATGGCGCTCACGCAGCCCGTACCGCTCCTTCGCCAGGACGACGACGGAGCGGCCCTCGGGCGTCTCGTCGGCCAGCGAGGAGAGCTGGGCCGCGTCCGCGAGCTCCGCCTCCGTCGTGCCGCGCACCGGTACGAACTCGGCGGCCCGGCGGTTGCCGAGGGTGATCGTGCCGGTCTTGTCGAGGAGCAGGGTCGACACGTCGCCCGCCGCTTCGACGGCCCTGCCGGACATGGCCAGGACGTTGCGCTGCACCAGACGGTCCATGCCCGCGATACCGATCGCCGACAGCAGCGCGCCGATGGTGGTCGGGATCAGGCACACCAGCAGGGCGACCAGCACCACCATCGACAGGTGCGTGCCGGCGTACCGCGCGAAGGGCGGCAGCGTGGCGCACGCGAGGAGGAAGACGATGGTCAGCGACGCCAGCAGGATGTTCAGTGCGATCTCGTTCGGCGTCTTCTGCCGGGCCGCCCCCTCGACGAGGCTGATCATCCGGTCGATGAACGTCTCGCCGGGCTTCGTCGTGATCGTGACGACGATCCGGTCGGACAGGACCTTCGTGCCGCCGGTGACCGCCGAGCGGTCGCCTCCCGACTCACGGATGACCGGCGCCGACTCGCCGGTGACCGCCGACTCGTCGACGGACGCGACGCCCTCGACGACGTCACCGTCACCGGGGATGACGTCCCCGGCCTCGCAGACCACCCGGTCGCCGATCCTCAGCTCGGTGCCGGGGACCCGCTCCTGCGAGCCGTCGCCGCGCAGCCGGCGGGCGACCGTGTCCGTCCTGGCCCTGCGCAGGGTGTCGGCCTGAGCCTTGCCGCGGCCCTCGGCGACCGCCTCCGCCAGGTTGGCGAAGACGACGGTCAGCCACAGCCAGGCGCTGATGGTCCAGCCGAACCAGTCACCCGGGTCGGCGAAGGAGAACACGGTCGTCAGGACCGAGCCGACCCACACCACGAACATCACGGGCGACTTGACCATCACCCGGGGGTCGAGTTTGCGCACCGCCTCCGGCAGGTACCTGATCAGCTGCCCGGGGGCGAAGAGGCCCGCCCCGACGCGGCCCTCGGCGGAGGTGCGCCCGGCGGGGGCGTCGCCGTGCGGCGCCCGGGCGGGAGTGACTGTGGACATGGAGCCCTCTGGATTCTCGGTACGGGTGGCCATCACGCCAACCCCTCGGCGAGCGGGCCCAGGGCCAGCGCCGGGAAGTAGGTCAGACCGGTGACGATCAGGACCGCGCCCACCAACAGGCCGGTGAACAGCGGCTTCTCGGTGCGCAGCGTGCCCGCGGTGACCGGGACCGGCCGCTGCTCGGCGAGCGAGCCGGCCAGTGCCAGGACGAACACCATCGGCAGGAAGCGGCCGAACAGCATCGCCAGCCCGGTCGCGGTGTTGTACCAGTCGGTGTTGACGTTCAGACCGGCGAAGGCCGAGCCGTTGTTGTTGGACGCGGAGGTGAACGCGTACAGCACTTCCGAGAAGCCGTGCGCGCCGGGATTGAGCATCGAGTGGGGCGGGGTCGGCAGCGCCATGGACGCCGCCGTGAAGACCAGGACCAGGGCCGGCGTGACCAGCAGGTAGCAGGCCGCCGGCTTCATCTCCCGCGCGCCGATCTTCTTGCCCAGGTACTCGGGCGTGCGCCCGACCATCAGGCCGGCGACGAACACCGCGACGACCGCCATGATCAGCATGCCGTAGAGGCCGGATCCGGTGCCGCCGGGCGCGATCTCGCCCAGCATCATGCCGAGCATCGTGAGGCCGCCGCCCAGGCCGGTGAAGGACGAGTGGAAGGAGTTCACCGCGCCGGTCGAGGTGAGCGTGGTCGACACCGCGAAGATCGACGAGGAGCCGATCCCGAAGCGGACCTCCTTGCCCTCCATGGCCCCGCCCGCCAGCTGGAGCGCCGGGCCGTGGTGGGCGAACTCGGTCCACATCATCAGGGCGACGAAGCCCGCCCAGAGGGTGGCCATCGTGGCGAGGATCGCGTATCCCTGCCGCACGGAACCGACCATCACACCGAAGGTGCGGGTCAGCGAGAACGGGATCACCAGGATCAGGAAGATCTCGAAGAGGTTCGTGAAGGGCGTCGGGTTCTCGAACGGGTGAGCGCTGTTGGCGTTGAAGTAGCCGCCGCCGTTGGTGCCCAGCTCCTTGATGGCCTCCTGCGAGGCGACCGCGCCGCCGTTCCACTGCTGCGAGCCGCCCATGAACTGGCCGACCTCGTGGATGCCGGAGAAGTTCTGCAACGCGCCGCAGGCCACCAGCACGAGGGCGGCGATCGCCGCGCCCGGCACCAGGATCCGCAGGGTGCCGCGCACCAGGTCGGACCAGAAATTGCCGAGTTCACCGGTGCGTGAGCGTGCGAAGCCGCGTACCAGTGCCACGGCGACGGCCATGCCGACGGCCGCGGAGACGAAGTTCTGCACGGCCAGACCGGCGGTCTGCACGAGGTGACCCATGGTCTGCTCGCCGTAGTAGGACTGCCAGTTGGTGTTGGTCACGAAGGAGACGGCCGTGTTGAACGACTGCGCCGGTCCGACCGAGGAGAAGCCGAGCGAGCCGGACAGCACGCCCTGGAGCCGCTGGAGCAGGTAGAGGAAGAGGACACCGACGGCCGAGAAGGCGAGGACACCGCGCAGGTACGCGGGCCAGCGCAGCTCGGCATCGGGGTCGGCACCGATGCCCTGGTAGATCCACTTCTCGACACGCAGGTGTCTCTTCGAGGAGTAGACCCGGGCCATGTGGTTGCCGAGGGGAACGTGGACGAGCGCCAGCGCGCCCGTCAGGGCGAGCAACTGGAGCACGCCGGCCGGTACGGGACCCATGTCTGCTCTCAGAACCTCTCCGGGAAGATCAGGGCGAGGACGAGATAGCCCAGCAGGGCGACGGCCACGACCAGGCCGACGGTGTTCTCGGCGGTCACAGCTTCGTCACCCCCTTGGCGGCCAGAGCCACCAGCGCGAATCCCGCGATGATGGTGACGACGAAAGCCAGATCGGCCATCGCGAACTCCTGGAACGAGGTGCGTCGGAAACGGACGCTTAGAGGAGAACGCCTCCGCGGCCTGACCAGGTCGCCCCTTGACGGTTCTCTTACGGCGGCGTCCTCGTCCTTGACGGGTCCCTTACGGCACCTGATCCGGGCCGGCGAGCGGGCCCTGCGACGGCGGGGTGACCGGCCTCACAGCGACCGATGCGATCCGGTCACCGTCAGCCCTGCCACGCGGCGGTGGCCATGGCCCCGATCAGTGCTGTGGCCCCGGCACCCGCGAGCGCCGTCAACGGCTCGGCCAGCATCCGCCCCTTGCTCTCGGTCGACCGCGCGGGAGGGATTTCCCCGTCTCAAGAACGACATCGGCGCCCGGAGATCACCTCGGGCCCCGGGCCGGGGCGGCGATACCGCTCCGGGGCGTTGGACGCACCGGTGCCGGGCCGGTCGAGCGGCGGAGAACACGCCGACGGGGCGGCGTACGCCGACACGGTGCCGGAGTACGCCGCCCCGGAGTGGGACGCGCCGTGGGCCGCGGCCCACGAACCGCTGACCGGTCCGCTCCCGCTACTTCGGGTCGCGGTGGAACAGCGACGTGGACCAGAGGGAGCCGAGCAGGGTGAGGCCCACGCTCCAGGCGATCGCGAGCCATCCGTTGTGGCCGATCTCGGTGCCGAGCAGCAGCCCGCGCAGGGTCTCGATGGCGGGTGTGAACGGCTGGTACTCGGCGATCGGCCGGAACCAGCCCGGCATCGCGTCGACCGGGACGAAGGCGCTGGAGATGAGCGGCAGGAGGATCAGCGGCTGTGCACTGTTGGCGGCGGCCTCGGCGTTCGGGCTGGCCAGGCCCATGCCGACCGCGATCCAGGTGAGCGCCAGGGCGAACAGCGTGAGCAGCCCGAACGCCGCGATCCACTCCAGGGCGGTGGCGTCCGTGGACCGGAAGCCGATCGCCACGGCGACGGCACCCACCAGGACCACACTCATGATCGACTGGAGCACGCTGGCGGCGACGTGCCCGACGAGCACGGAGCCGCGGTGGATGGCCATGGTGCGGAAGCGGGCGATGATGCCCTCGCTCATGTCCATGGCGACGGACACCGCGGTGCCGACCGTGGTGCCGCCGATCGTCATCATCAGGACGCCGGGCACGATGTAGGCGACGTACTCGGAGCGGTCCGCCCCGCCGCCCCCGATGCCGGCGCTCATCACGCCGCCGAAGACGTAGACGAAGAGCAGCAGCAGCATCACCGGCGTGAGCAGCACGTTCAGCGTCAGGGACGGATAGCGCCGGGCGTGCAGGAGGTTGCGGCGCAGCATCGTGGACGAGTCGCGGACGGCCAGGGAAAAGGTGCTCATCGGGCGGACTCCTCGGGCTGGGCGGGGACCTTGGTGCTGCCGGTGAGGGCGAAGAACACGTCGTCGAGGTCGGGGGTGTGCACGGTGAGCTCGTCCGCCTCGATGCCGGCCGAGTCCAGCCGGTCGAGGAGGGAGCGCAGTGCGCGCTGGCTGCCGTCGCTGGGGATCTGGAGCGCCAGTGCCTCGTCGTCCGGGGCGGCCCGGTGCAAGGCGGAGGCGGCGGACCGGTAGGCGTCGGGGTCGGTGAAGCGGAGCCGGACGTGTCCGCCGGGGACGATCCGCTTGAGTTCCTCGGCGGTGCCCTCGGCGGCGATCGTGCCGTCGTGGAGGACGGCGATGCGGTCGGCGAGTTCGTCGGCCTCCTCCAGGTACTGGGTGGTGAGGAAGACGGTGACCCCGTCGGAGACCAGTTCGCGGATGATCTGCCACATGGTGTGGCGGCTGCGGGGGTCGAGGCCGGTGGTGGGCTCGTCGAGGAAGATGATCCGCGGGGTGCCGACCAGGGTCATGGCGATGTCGAGGCGGCGCTTCATGCCGCCGGAGTAGCCGGCGGCGGGCTTCTTCGCGGCTTCCACCAGGTCGAAGCGCTCCAGCAGTTCGGCGGTGACCCGGCGCCCCTCGCGCCGGGGCAGGTGGTGCAGGTCCGCCATGAGGAGCATGTTCTCCTCGCCGGTGATCAGTCCGTCGACGGCGGAGAACTGCCCGGTGACGCCGATCGCGGCCCGCACCCCGTCCGCTGACGTGGCGATGTCGTGGCCCGCGACCTGGGCCTGTCCGCCGTCGGCGGTGACGAGGGTGGAGAGGATCTTGACGGCGGTGGTCTTGCCGGCGCCGTTCGGCCCGAGCAGCGCGAACACGGACCCGGCCGGGATGCGCAGATCGATGCCGTCGAGGACGGTCTTGTCGCCGTACGACTTGCGCAGACCGAGGGCGGAGATGGCGGCCGGCGGCGGGTGACCGTCACTCCGTCTGGGCGTGGGCATGACAGAAGAAGGCATGGGCTCCTCCGGGTGAGAGGGCTGAAGTGGCTGGGGGAGTGAGGGGGGAGGCCGGTTCTTCCGGGCTCAGGCCTTGGCGCGGCGGACGTGGATGTTGCCGTACCGGGTGAGGGCGCGGACCTCGACGGTGTCCTCGGTCTTCTCCGGGGTCTTTGACGCGGTGAGCGTGTTGCGCACCTGCCCGGAGCCCGAGCGGACGTCGAGCCAGGCGGCCGTGCCCTCGCGGACGCCGACGTCGATGGCGCCGTAGGAGGTCTCCAGCCGGACGGTGCCGCGGGCCACTTCGTCCACGCGCAGGGCGCCGTGGGCGGTGATGGCGGTGACCGAGTCCTCGGCGCGCCGGATCTCGATGTCGCCGTTGGCGCCGCGCACCCGCAGCTCGCCGGTCGCGGCGCCGACGGTCGTGGTGCCGTGCGAGTTCTTCAGGACGGCGGGGCCGTCGACGAGGCCGACGCGCAGGCTGCCGGAGCTGGTGGTGATCTCGGCCGTGCCCTCGACCCGGTCCACGGTGATCGAGCCGTGCGACGCGGTCAGCTTCAGTGGGCCGGTCGTGTCGAGGCGGACGTCGCCGGACGAGGTCTTCACGCGGACCTCGCCGAGCCGGCCCTCGCCGAGCACCTGGGCCCAGGCGCCGGTCATGTCGATGTGCGAGCCCGTGGGCAGTTCGATCGTCACGTCGACGGTGCCGGTGCGGCCGAACAGGTGGGACTTGGGCGTCCTGACGGTCAGTGCGCCGTTCGCGTACGTGACCTCGGTCTGGTCGGCCGCCCGTACGTCCTGGTCCCGCTGCGGGTCGCGGGGCCGCACGTCGACGACGGTGTCGTGGCGGTCGCCCGCGGTGAACTGGATGGAACCGGCCTCCACGTGCGCCGTGGCCGAGATCGGTTCGGGAGTGTCGAAAGAAGGCATGGCTGTACCGTCCTCTTGGGTCTTCCGGACGTCCCCGCAGGGGGGCGTGGTGTGGGTGAGGCGATGTGGGCGAGGCGCGGCTAGCGCACCCAGCCCGTGAAGCTCTGTCCGAGGGTCTGGGTCTTCTCCGTCGTGCGCGGCCGGGTGCCGCCGCCGACCGCCGCCGACACGGCGCGCACGAGCCACGCGTTGACCGACAGGCCCTCGCGGGTCGCGGCCTCCTCGGCGAGGGCCTTGAGGTGGGCCGGCAGGCGCAGGTTGACGCGGGCGGTGCCGCCCTCGTCAGCGTCGGCCGGGGCCGGGGTTATGAACGGTTCGGCCGGCGCGACCGGCGCGGTCGGCTCCCTGGGGCAGCCGTCGTCGGTGGGGGGCGGTGTCACCACGAAGTCGGGGTCGAGCCCGCGCAGCCGTACGTCGACCGAGCCGGGGGCGAGTTCGCGGGTGATCTCGTTCATCGCGGCGGAGAGCACGTCGAGCATGGTCAGCCGGGTCGCCGACTCCAGGGGAGCGGTGAGCCTCTCGGCCAGCTCGCGGGCGTCGTCACCGCCGGCTTCAGCGGCCACCGCGAGTTCGCGACGCAGGGTGTCGACGTAGGGCGTGAGGTCCATGACGCCATCATGGTGCCATAGTGGCGTCATGCGCAAGCCGTTAGCGGGCATCTCTGGGGGCAGGCGCCTGGCGTGGCCCTTCTGGCCTGCGGAAATATTGTGTCGTCCACCTGAATGACTGTGGTGCCGTGCATGCTCAGTTGCCCTCAGGGGCGCCGTATGGTGCCGGGTGGTGCCAACGTGTGCCATCTGGTGCCATGTGGTGCCGCGCGATGATGTCGGAGGGTGGCCCCGCCTCGCGGTCCGTCGACGCTCGACGCGTTCACTCCCGCCGGTCGCGGCAGCAACCGGTCGTGGCCGGGAATCATCGGCAGCTGCCGTGCTGCCCTCGGGGTGCGATCCGCCACGGCGCGGGGGCCGTCGTCGCCGGCGTCCCGGTCGCCGGCGTCCCGGTCACCGGCGTCCCGGTCACCGGGCCTCAGGCCCACTGTGCGAGCGCTGCCGCCTGCTGTAGGGGCTTGCCGTGCGGACATCACGCTCCCCCGCACAGGTGAACCTGCGGGCAAGCCCGCCTCGACGGTACCGGGCGACCAGTATGTGTAGTGCCGTGATCAAACACCTGATGCGTGCCGGGGCCGTCGCCGTCCTGGCCTTCCTCCCCACGGCTCTTCCAGCCCCCGCTTCCAGCGCGGCCGGCGCGGTGCGGGCCGCGATCGACTGCCCGTCCGGCTATGTGTGCATCTACCCGGACATCGACTTCGGCGGACAGCCCTGGGTGTGGCGGGCCGTGGACGGCAGTGTCAAGGACCTCCCGCTCGCGATCCGTGACCGGGGCAGCTCGATCCGCAACAACTCCGACCGCACCGCCCGCGTCTACGAAGGGCGCAACCACAGCGGCCGTTGGGTGTGCGTCACCCGCAGCGGCGGCTCCATCCACGACCTGCGCGGCTACAACCTCAACGACCAGACCCGCTCCCTGAAGATCAACCGCAACAACTGCGGCTGACCACTCGCACCACCCGCACCACCCGCACCACCCGCGCCACACGCACTACACGCGCCACACGTGCCGGGACAGCTGGTTCGTCGGTCCCCGCACGTCCCGGGGGCGGCCCTGGCGGCGACGGTTCGCGGCTTCAGCGGACCGTTCGCCGCCCTTCCCGTGAGGGACCGCCGGCTCAGCCGGCCGCGTGGGCGGCGAGGAGCGCCAAGGTCTCGTCCCACAGGTCCCTCTGTACGCGGGCGTCCCGGCCGGGCTCGGGGCACCGCAGCGGCCGGGCGTCGCGGACGGAGAAGTAGCCGCCGCTGGTGCGGGCGAGGGCGGGGTCGGTGGCGAGCCGCACGATGATGCCGGCGCCCTTGCGGGGATCGCCGATCCTGAGAGCGTTCAGCACACGCCGCAGGACCGCGGAGCCGGGCAGGTCCCGGCCGAGACCGGTGGCGTTGAAACCGGGGTCGCAGCAGTTCACCGTGACCTTCTCCGGGTCCAGGCGCCTGGCCAGCTCCTGGGACCACATGATGGTCATCAGCTTGGTCCGCCCGTACAGGGCCATCGACTCCCGGCGGCCGTAGGGGTCGGTGCGGCGCAGGTCCTCGGCCGGTGCGATCGTCCTGGCCTGCCGCGACGCCTCCGACGCGACGTTGACGATCCGCGCCGGCGCGGAGGCGAGGAGCGTGTCCGTCAGCGCCTGCGTCAGGGCGAACGGGCCCAGGTGGTTCACGGCGGTCATCTCCGCGAACCCCTCGGCGGTGATCCGCTGTGAGAAGGCGTGCAGGCCGGCGTTGTTGACCAGCACATCCACCCGCGGAAGGCGTGCGGCGATCTCCTCACCCACCCGGCGCGCCCGGGAGAGCAGTCCGAGGTCGGCGTGGAAGACGTCGACGGGAGCGTCGGTCACCGCGGCGAGGTCGTCGACGAGGGCCTCGGCTCTGTCGCGGGAGCGGGCCACCGCGGCGATGCGGTAGCCCTGGCGGGCCAGCTCGAAGGCGGCGGCACGGCCCAGTCCGGAGGTGGCTCCGGTGATCACGGCAACAGGGCGGTCCATCACACGCTCCCATTCATGAGGTACCTCACGATCATGGTGTGGGAGGATACCCGAACCATGAGCGAGCACGACAAGACAGCCGTCGACGGCGCCCCGGAGCAGGTGGGACTGTCCTTCCTCACCCTCGCCCACGGCGTGCGCGAGCAGGTCGACCAGCGCATGGTGTCGGCCGCGGGACTGTCCCTGTCCCGCACCAAGGTCCTTCAGGTCCTGGCCGGCCGCGGCGCACTGCACCAGGCCGAACTCGCCGACGCCCTCGGCCAGGCACCGCGTTCCGTCACCCAGATCGTGGAAGGCCTGGAACGCCTCGGCCTGGTCGCCCGGACCGGCGACCCTCAGGACCGCCGCCGCAAGACCGTCACCCTGACGGAGGCCGGCCGGACGACACTGGCGGCGGCAGAGCGAGCGGGAACGAGTGTCCTCCGTCAACTCTTCGGATCGCTCGAACCGCAGCAGTTGACCAGCCTGGAAACGCTGCTCGCCCGCCTCGACACAGTCCTCGCGCGCTGACGCCGCCTTCAGCGGTACCCGACCGTCCGGAGCGGCCCACCGCCGGCTGCCGAGGACGGCCGCGCGCCAGGGCACGACGGCCCTTGACCCGGAGGAAGGAAACCACCGGGGACGGTGTCCCGGGCCTGTTCCCGGGGGTGACGTGATGTCATCCTGGGGCCGGGCAGGGGGCGCCCGCCCGCTCGATCACCCGAACGGCACCCGATGAAGACACCCACCACGAGTCGGTCCTCTCCCGTGCCGCTCGCATCCTGGAGGCGTTCAGCCAGGACGAGCCGGCGCTGACCGTCTCCGAGATCGCGCGCCGTACCGGGCTGCATGTGGCCACGGCCTCCCGGCTGGTCGCCGAACTGGTCGTCCACGGCTTCCTGAGCCGGGACGACGACCGCCGGGTGCGCATCGGGGTCCGGCTCTGGGAACTCGTCATGAGGGCCTCGCCGACGCTGTCGCTGCGCGATGCGGCCATGCCGTTCATGGAGGGCGTGCACGACGTGGTGGGCCACCATGTGCAACTGGGGGTACGCCAAGGGGACGACGTGCTGTTCCTCGAACGTCTCTCCGCCCCGAACGCGGTGATCAACTACTCCCGTATCGCCGGGCGACTGCCCCTGTACGCATCGTCCAGCGGCCTGGTGCTCCTGGCGCACGGCCCCGCCGACGTCAGGGAACGCGTGCTGGCCGGCCCGCTGACCGCCTACACCGCGGCCACTGCGGCCACACCCGCACGACTGCGCACCCTCCTGGCCGGGGCGCGTCAGCAGGGGTACGCCTTCTGCCCCGGTCACGTCCACGAGGAGGCCCTCGGTGTGGCCGCCCCGGTGCGCGGCGCGGACGGCACCGTGGTGGCGGCCCTGTCGGTCATCGTCCCCAACGACGCGGGCGCCCAGGCGGTCGTGCCCGTCGTACGGATGGCCGCCCGAGGCGTGTCCCGCGCGTTGGGGGCGCCCACCGCGCGCGAGGTACCCGCTGTGTGACGGCAGTGCGGCGGCGGCGTGACATCCGGCCACGTCGGCTTCGGTATGGGCATCCACCAGTGCGTCGGACAGCACGTCGCCCGTCTGGAGGCCGAGGCCCTGCTGACCGCCCTCGCCCGCCGCGTACAGCGCCTGGAGCTCGCCGGCGACCCGCGGCGGCACCTCAACAACACCCTTCGTTCCTGGGCCTCCCTGCCCGTGCGCATCCGGCCGGCGGACTGACAGCGGGTGTTTTCGGCCTACCTCCCCGCGTGTTTAAGTCAGTCGGTTGATTGAGAACGAGGGGCTGGGCTTGAGTGGGCGAGCGAGGTGCTCGGCCTGCTGCTGAGCCGCTTCCCCGGGCTGGAGCCGCCTACCGAGTGCAGGGCACCGCGGCGCCAGGAGGGCATGGCGACCACCCCGCGGCGAGAGGAGCTGACGACAGGGTGAACCACACCGCCGACCGGACGGAACGCAGACCCGGACGCGGAGCCGGGACACGAGAGGCGATCATGGCGGCGGCCGAGCGCCTGTACGCCGAGCACGGTCTGTCCACCGTCTCCAACCGGCAGATCGGCGAGGCGGCCGGGCAGGGCAACACCACCGTCGTCAGTTACCACTTCGGCAGCAGGACGGCCCTGGTGCACACCATCATGACCAAGCACGGAACGGCGGTCGACGCCATCCGCCGACGGCACGTGGAAGCCGTCGGCGAGAGCGATGACATCAGGGACTGGGTGCGGTGCCTGGTACGTCCCGTGACCGAGCACCTGGACGCGCTCGGGGTGCCGTCCTGGCAGGCGCGGTTCACCGTGCAGGTGCTGACCGACCCCCTGATGCGGGCTCTGGTCACCGACGAGTCCCTCACCCGGGAGAGCCTGTGGCACACGCTGCGGGAGCTGGGAAGGTGCCTCGGGCCGACCGTCCCCGCCGACGTCCGCCGTGAGCGTGGCGATATGGCCCGCGACCTGATCCTCCACACGTGCGCCGAGCACGAGCGGGCCGCGGCCGCGGGGACGGCCGAACCCGGTGCCTCGTGGCAGCGCACCGCCCACGCCCTGGAGGACGCGCTGGTGGGGCTGCTGACCGCGCCCGTCACTCACCGCTGAGACTCCCCTCGACACGCCGTCGACAGGCCGCGCTACGCCGTCGGTGCGGCCGTCGGTCGCCACAGCCCGGCCGGCCGGCCCCGGTGCATCGCCCATCGGGCCCCGGGGGCGGTCCCCGGCCATGCCACACCCCGATGTCCCCCCACCACCGGAAGACGAGGACAACCGTGAAGATCACCGTCGAGGAAGAGAAGTGCTGCGGCGCCGGCCAGTGTGTGCTGATCGCCCCGGAGGTCTTCGATCAGCGCGATGACGACGGCATCGTCGTCCTGCTCGACGCCACCCCCTCGGAAGACCGGCACGAGCAGGCCCGCGAGGCCGCCGCCGTCTGCCCCGCCGCGTGCATCCTCCTGGAAGACAACGCATGAACGAGGTGAAGAGCGTCCTGGTCGTCGGCGCCTCGGTCGCGGGCCTGGCGACAGCCGAGGCACTGCGCCGCAAGGGCTACACCGGAACCCTGACCCTGCTCGGCGCGGAACGTGAACCCCCCTACGACCGGCCCCCGTTGTCGAAGCAGGTGCTGAGCGGGGCCTGGGAGCCACAACGTGCCCGGCTGCGCTCCACCGAGGCATTGGCGGCCCTGAACGCCGAGTGGATGCTCGGCGATCCCGCGATCGGCTTCGACGCCCGCCGACGCGAGGCCACCACCGCGGCCGGGCGTACCCTCACCGCGGACGCGGTCGTCATCGCGACCGGCATCACCGCCCGGACCCCGCCGGACCAGTGCGGCACACGCGGCACGCACGTGGTCCGCACCCTCGAGGACGCCACCGCGCTGCGCGCCGATCTGCTCTCCGCCCGCCGCGTCGTGGTGATCGGCGACGGCGTGCTGGGCGCGGAGACGGCGGCCACCGCACGGCGGATGGGCCTGGACGTGACCCTGGCCGGCCCACAGCCGGCCCCGATGACCGAGCAGCTCGGTCCGCTGGTCGCCGCGCACCTCGCCGACCTGCACCGACGCAACGGCGTGGTGGTGCGCGGCGGGGTGCTGGTGGACGCCCTGGACACACACCGGGACCGGGTGACCGGGGTACGGCTCAGTGACGGCACGGACCTGGACGCGGACGTCGTGGTCACCGCGGTCGGCTGTGCCCCGGCCACCGGCTGGCTGAGAAACAGCGGCCTGCACCTGGACGACGGTGTCGTCTGCGACGCCTTCTGCCGGGCCGCCGAGGGGGTGTGGGCGGTGGGGGACGTGGCGCGCTGGCACCACGAAGGACTGGGCCGTCTCCTGCGTCTGGAGAACAGGACCAACGCTGCCGAGCAGGCCCTCGCCGTCGCTTCGGACATCCTCGGCACCGGCCGGCCCTACACGCCCGTGCCGTACTTCTGGACCGACCAGTTCGACGCCAAGCTCCAGATCCACGGCATCGCCTCCGCCGACGCCCGGGCCGAGATCGTCGAGGGCGATCCGCACGACGGGCGCTTCCTGGTCCGCTACACGGGCCTCCGGGGCCCCGAAGGCGTTCTGGGGTGGAACTTGCCCAAGCAGACGCGCCTCCAGCGCGCGCTTCTCACCGACCACTTCACACGCCCTCAGCAGCCCGCCACCCCGTGAAACCGGCTGGACGGGATCCCAGCGGCCCGGCGCGCGCCGTCCGCGACCCGCCATCGGGCACGACCCGCTGCCACCACCACGAGCAGCCGCATCCCGCCCGGCCGCCGCATGCTGCCCGGCAGCCCGGCAGCCCACCGCGCCGTCCGGTCCGCCGGGCGCGGTGAACACAGTCCGCCGCTTCCCCACACCGGGAGTTGAACGATGACTTCTCCAAGCGACATCGACGAGACTCGAAGTGACACCGAGGAGACTCGAAGCGACATCGACGAGACCGTTCCGCAGTTCCCCCCGCCACGCTCCGCCGCGTGCCCCTTCGATCCTTCGCCGGAGCTGCGAGCCCTCGCCGACCACGGGCCGGTCACGCGGGTGCGTTCCTGGGGCGGGTCGACACCGTGGGCCGTGACCGGTCACGCCGAGCAGAAGGAACTGCTGACCGACCCACGCCTCAGCGTCGACTTCGCCGCCCCCAACTTCCCCAGCCCCATCGATCCCCGGCACAGCCGCGGTGGCGCCACCGACCTCAGCTTCGTCGGCATGGACGACCCCGAGCACGCCCGGTTGCGCCGTATGATCAGCGGCACGTTCACCATCAAGCGGGTCGAGGCGATGCGCCCCACGGTGCAACGGATGACCGACGAGATCATCGACCGCATGCTGGCCGGTCCCAGGCCCGTCGACCTCGTCCAGGCACTGGCCCTGCCCCTGCCTTCGCTGGTGATCTCCCAGATGCTCGGGGTGCCCTACGACGACCACGAGTTCTTCCAGGCGAACAGCAAGGTACTGGTCTCCGCCACCGCCAGTGGAGCCGACCGGGGCTCGGCGCACACGGCGCTCACCGACTATCTGGACGCCCTGGTCTCCCAGAAGATCGCCGATCCGGGTGACGACCTGATCTCCAAGCTGGGCGCGCAGGTGCGGGCCGGGAAACTGACGGCTCGCGAAGCCGCCGCCATGGGCGTTCTGCTGCTGCTCGGCGGCCACGAGACCACCGCCAACATGATCAGCCTGGGCACGCTGGCCCTCCTGCGCCACCCTGAGCAGCTGGCGATGATCCGCGACGCCGACGACCCGCAGATCGTCGTGAACGCGGTGGAGGAGCTCCTGCGGTACCTGTCGATCGTGCACCTGGGCCGCCGGCGCACCGCACTGGAGGACATCGACATCGCCGGGCACACCATCCCGGCCGGTGACGGCGTCATCCTGCTGGGCGAGCTGGCCAACCGCGACCCGGCGGTGTTCACCGCTCCGGACCGGCTCGACATCACCCGCAACGCGCGCCGGCACCAGGCGTTCGGCGGCGGCACCCACCACTGCCTGGGCCAGCCACTGGCACGCCTGGAACTACAGGTGATCTACCCGACCCTGTTCCGCCGCATCCCCACACTCCGCGCGGCGATACCGCTGCAAGAGGTGAAGTTCAAGTACGACGCGGTGATCTACGGCCTGCACGAGCTGCCGGTCACCTGGTGACGGCCCACTGCCCCCGGCCGTCCGCACTCCGGCGCCGGGGGCAGTGGCGGCGTCGAGAAGGACTTCGCGGGGGCAGGCGGAGGATCAGCGGCGGCCCGGGAGCGGCCAGCCGGTGTAGGCCTCGGCGAGGTAGGCGCGGCCGGCGTCCGACTCGACGACCGTGCGCAGTTCGCCGATCTGGCGCATCCGGTCGAAGTCGCTCGCCTCGGGCTGGAGGTGCAGCATGTTCGTCATCCACCAGGAGAAGTGCTGTGCCTTCCAGATGCGCTGCCGGGCGGTCTCGGGGAAGGCGTCGAGCAGGGTCTCGTCCCGGTCGAGCAGCAGGGCGCGCAGCGCGTCGGTGAGCAGGACGACGTCGGCGACGGCGAGGTTCATGCCCTTGGCGCCGGTGGGCGGCACGGTGTGCGCCGCGTCGCCGACAAGTACGACCCGGCCCTTGCGCATCTCGTGGGCGACGAAGCTGCGGAAGCGCAGCACGTCCCGCTGGAAGATGCGGCCCTCGTTGAGGGTGGTGCCGGGGACGCGCGACTGCAGGATCTCCCACAGCTGCTCCTCGGTGTACGCCTCGGTGTCGGTCTCCGGGTCGCACTGGAAGTACATGCGCTGCACGCCGGGGCTGCGCTGGCTGATGAGCGCGAACCCGTCCGGCGAGTTGCTGTAGATCAGCTCCTCGGCGCTGGGCGGCGCCTCGCACAGGATGCCGAACCAGGCGAACGGGTACTCCCGGAAGTAACCGCCGTACGTGCCGGTGACGGCCTCGCGGGCGACGCTGCGCGAGCCGTCCGCGCCGACCACGACGTCGGCCTCGATCACGACCGGGTTGCCCTCGGCGTCCTTGGCGACGACGCGCGGGCGGTCCGTCTCGGCGTCCTCCACGCGCTGGGCGGTCACGCCGAAGCGGATGTCCTGGCCGGCGGCGAGGCGCGCGGCGACGAGGTCCTTGAGCACCTCGTGCTGCGGGTACAGCCACACCGCCCGGCCGACGGTGTCGGTGAAGTCGATGCGGTGGCCCTCGCCGCCGAAGCGCAGCTCGATGCCCTCGTGCTTCTGCCCGACCGTGAGGACCCGGTCCGACGCTCCCGTCTCGTGCAGGATCTCGACGGTGCCCTGTTCGAGGATGCCGGCCCGGATGGTGGTCTCGATCTGCTCGCGGGTACGGGAGTCGAGGACCACCGACTCGATGCCGTGTCGGTCGAGCAGGTGGGACAGCAGCAGGCCTGCGGGGCCTGCGCCGATGATGGCGACGCGGGTGCGTTCGGGCATGTCGTCTCCTTCGACGGCTGGCGCGGGGAACGCAGGGAGTCTGACGCGAGTCGGGCCTCGCGGACGACGGTCATTGCCATTGAACGGGAATCCAGTTTTCGCCCGACGTGCCGCCCGACCAGGAAAGAAGACGATCGGCGCACATCTAGGGGCGGTTTGCTCCGATTGCGGCCGAGATGCCCGACGCGGCGGCACGCAGTTCCTCGGCCGCGGGGCCGGTCGGCGCGTCGCGGGGGAGGACGACCGACAGCGCGGCGATCACCTGTCCGCGTCCCTCGCGTACCGGTACGGCGATGCCCGTGGACACGGTCTCGACCGACCCCGGCGCCACGACGACGCCGTCGCGGCGGATGCCGGCGAGGACGCGGTGCAGCCGCGCCGGGTCCGTCAGGGTCTCCGGCGACACCGCTTCGAGTGGCCCGGCGAGGATGCGTTCCCGCAGTTCCTGCGGGCCGTGGGCGAGCAGGACCAGCCCCGACGACGAGGCGTGCAGGGGCAGCCGGCCCGCGATCCGGGTGATGTTCGCGCCCGCGTGCGGATGGGACAGGCGCTCGATGAAGAGCGTTTCGTCGTTCTCCAGCACCGCGAGCTGGGTGTGCTCCCGGACACGGGCCTGCACGCGCTCCATGAACGGCAGCGCCGCCTGCCGCAGGCGGAGCGCCCGGGAGCCGCGGAGCGCCAGCTCCCACAGCCGCATGCCCAGGTGCACCCGCTGCTCGTCGTCCCGTTCCAGCAGCCCGCACTCCACGAGTTCGGCCACCATCCGGTGGGCGGTGGACGACGGCAGCCTCGCGCGCCGGCCGATCTCCGCCGCCGTCTGCACCGTGCGGTCCGTGTCGAACGTCTCGAGGACGCGGACGATCCGCTCTGTGACCGACTCCCCGGACCGTGAGTTCGCCATGGTGCGTCCCTGCTCCTGTTCTGCGCCGAGGCACGGGTGACGCCGGCGGCAGGCACCACGCCGCGCGGCCGTGGCGCGGAAATCTGCCGACCGTACCTGCGCGCCCGCCCCGTTCTCCCAGTATGCGCGGCTCACGAGGACGGACCTGCCGCGTGGCCACGGCTCGGCGGTCAGGTCACCGTGGGCGGGGTTCGAGGAGACTGTCCGGTTCAGCCGGTCGTGATCCGACGTGCGTCGGGGTGGGGGGCTGGGCCGTGGAGGCGAGGAGGCGCAGCTTCTCGTCGCTCTCGCTGCCCTGATCGGCGTAGTAGGGGACCAGGAGCAGACCGTCCACGGGCAGCTTGTCCCGGTGCAGGCGCAGCTCGCCGACGACGGGACGGTCCACGGTGGTGGTGCCGCCGTCGAGGCCGCGGAGGTCCTGGCGCGCCCAGAGGGTCCCGAACCGCTCGCTCGACAGGGCGAGTTCGCCCACCGGTTCCACGCAGCGCGGCCGAGCGCGACGGTACCTACGACGAGTTGGCCGCCCAGCGGTCGAAGGCGCTCGCGATGCTCCCGAGCATTCGGTGAGCACGACGGCCGCGGACACCGCTTCCGCCGGTGCCCGGGAGCGGAACCGGCGGAAGCGGCCGTGGTGGGACGGATCCGGCGGGCAGCGGTTCCCGTCGGCCGGTCCGACCCGCTGCACCCTCCGGTCGTTGAAGGCGGTGCACGGCGTCAGAGGCCGAACTCCTGCGGAGACAGGCCGAGGACCGAGCACACCTCGCGCAGGACCTGCTCCTCGGCCGGCGCGACGTATCCGTCCGCACCCGCGACGACGAAGCCGGTCTGTACGACCGCCCTGGCCTCCGTCGGCTTCTTCGCGGCCTTGGCGATCTCCTGAAGGGCTTCGGTCCTGCCCTGCTGGAAGTTGAACGCCAACTGGTCGACGTGGCGGTTGAAGCGCTGCCGCAGCTGATCGGGCGGGAAGTTCTGCAGAACGTCATTGTGCAGCAGCAGCGACTCCACATGCTGCCGCTCGGCCGGGTCGACATGCCCGTCGGCGGCGGCGACCAGGGCACACACGGCCATGCTGGCGTCGCGGTAGGCGCCGCTCTTCAGCTCCGTCTTGAGAGAACTGAGCTGCGACTTGAGCACGCTCACCAGCTGGGCCTTCGACCCCCCGGCGGACCCTGCCCCGGGCCTTCCGTGTCCGTGGCCCCCGGAGCCCCGGGCCCCCTGCGCCTGCTGCTGCAGACCCTTGGCCTGGTCCTTGATCCGATCCCACATCGCCATCCGTGCCACCTCGGCTTCGCCCCGTGTCGTTCCGGTCGTCCGCGTGTGATCCGCGGTCCTCCTGCCAACTCCCGCGGGCTCTTCGAAGTTCCGTCGTCGCGCAGTGCGCGGAACCGGCGCCGATGGAGGACAGCGGGCGCTCGCGCCCCGCGTGCCGGGGCGCCCAGTGGGACGTCGGGCCCTCGCGCCCGCCGCCGATGGGGCAGGTCAGGCGGGGGCCGCGTCAGTGTTCACCCGGCTGATGCCGTAGCCGAGGCGGGCCGGCCCGCTCGGGCCACCGGCGCACCACGGCTCACGGGCGCACCACGGCTCACGGGCGCACCGCGGCTCACGGCGGGCATCGCAGGTCACGGGCGGGGAGTGTCGTCCGGCCGGCGGTCGGCGAACTCCCACCAGGCGAGCGGCAGCCAGTCGCCGTCGACGAAGCCGTCGACGGAGCCGCCGGTGCCCCGTATGGCCACCTCGGTCCCCACCGGATAACTGGTGCCCGACAGCCCGGACACCGGAACGAGCAACACGCCGAGACGTCGCTTCAAGGTTCTTGATCCTTCCAAAGGGTGCACAACAGGACTTCACGGTCCCTGGATGCAAATCATCTCATCGTGCACCAGTCTGGACAGTGAGGTAATGCACAGAAACCCGGTCGAGCTGGCTGAATCGAGGCCCATCTCCTCGACTGACGCCCAGCTCCCCCGAATCGGTGTTTCCGTGTGTGATCGAGCAAGCACGCTTAGTGGAGGTGCTCGACGATGAGGGCTGTCGTGTACAAGGGGCCGTTCGAGGTGGCGGTCGAGCAAGTGGAAGATCCCCGGATCCAACACCCGAACGATGTGATCGTGCGCGTCACGTCGACCGCCATCTGCGGTTCCGACCTGCACATGTACGAGGGCCGCACCGCTGCCGAGCCGGGAATCGTCTTCGGCCACGAGAATCTGGGGGTCATCGAGCAGGCCGGTGACGGGGTGACGACGCTCAGCCGTGGGGACCGGGTCGTCATGCCGTTCAACGTGGCCTGCGGTTTCTGCAAGAACTGTACGGCGGGTTTCACCGGCTTCTGCCTGACCGTGAACCCCGGCTTCGCCGGCGGTGCCTACGGCTACGTGGCGATGGGACCCTATGTGGGAGGTCAGGCGGAGTACGTGCGTGTGCCCTACGCCGACTTCAACTGTCTGAAGCTCCCCGAGGGCACCGAGAAGGAGACCGACTACATCCTGCTCGCCGACATCTTCCCCACCGGCTACCACGGCAACGAGCTGGCCGACGTGCGCCCCGGCGAGAGCGTCGCCGTCTACGGCGGCGGTCCGGTCGGGCTGATGGCCGCCTACTCGGCGATGCTACGCGGGGCGAGCAAGGTGTTCGTGGTCGACCGGGTGACCGAGCGGTTGCAGAAGGCCGAGGAGATCGGTGCCATACCGGTCGACTTCAGCCAGGGCAATCCGGTGGAGCAGATCCGGGAGCAGACCGCTGGGCAGGGCACGGACAAGGGCATCGACGCCGTCGGCTACCAGGCCCAGGCGCGCGGTGAGGACCGCGAGGAGCCGGCGACCGTGCTGAACTCGCTGGTGGAGACGGTCAGGCCGACGGGTGCCCTGGGTGTGCCCGGTCTGTACGTTCCGCGGGACCCGGGCGGACCGGACGAGCAGGCCAAGCAGGGCATGCTGATGGTCGCCATCGGGCGCCTGTTCGAAAAGGGGCTGCGCATGGGCACCGGTCAGTGCAACGTCAAGCGGTACAACCGTCAGCTGCGTGATCTGATCGCCGAGGGCCGCGCCCAGCCCAGCTTCGTGGTGTCCCACGAGCTGCCCCTCGACCAGGCCCCGACGGCGTACGAGAAGTTCGACAAGCGGATCGAGGGCTACACCAAGGTCGTTCTCCATCCGCATGAGTGAGGCGGCAGCGGAAACCCCCGGGTTCCTCACCCGGGGGTTTCGTGCGGGGTGAGCCGCCCTGCCCGCGCCGCGGTCGGTGCCGGTGGGATGGGAGAGTGGCTCGATCCGGCCTTGTGGTCATGTGGGGTGGAGTGCACCCTGTGCGGTGTGGGAGCGCTCCCAGGCCATCGCACCCCCATCGCACCCCCATCGCACCCCACAGCACCCCCATGGCCGAATCCTCCACGCCCGCAGCTCCCACACCCCCACACCGAAGAGGGAGACTGCGTTGCACCGTATAAGTTGTCATGATCGCGACACACTTCGCACCCGGTTCCGTCCGGCCCTTCTGCTCAGTGTGCTCGCCGCACTGCTGATCAGCCTCGTCCCCGGGAGCGGCACCGCCGTGGCCCACGGCTCGGTCGTCGACCCGGCGTCCCGCAACTACGGCTGCTGGCTGCGCTGGGGAAGCGACTTCCAGAACCCGGCCATGGCGCAGGAAGACCCCATGTGCTGGCAGGCGTGGCAGGACGACCCCAACGCCATGTGGAACTGGAACGGCCTGTACCGCAACGGCTCCGCGGGCGACTTCCAGGCGGTCGTCCCCGACGGCCAGCTGTGCAGCGGCGGCCAGACCGAGGGAGGCCGCTACAACTCCCTGGACGCCGTGGGTCCGTGGCAGACCACCGACCTGTCGAGCGACTTCACCGTCCGGCTGTACGACCAGGCCAGCCATGGCGCGGACTACTTCCTGGTGTACGTCACCCGCCAGGGCTTCGACCCCACCACCCAGCCGCTGCGGTGGAGCGACCTGCAACTGGTCGCCAGTACCGGCAGCTACGCGCCCAGCCAGAACTACCTGATCGACGTGAGCACGTCGGGCCTGAGCGGCCGGCACGTCGTCTACACGATCTGGCAGGCGTCGCACATGGACCAGACGTACTTCCTGTGCAGTGACGTGAACTTCACCTGAACCCCCACCTCCGCCGCCACCGGGCGCGTCGCCGAGATGGCGCGCCCGGTCGCAGCGACTGCCGGCAGCCCGGAGACCATCCGCACCGTGCCGTCGCCCGCGTGCGCGATCCCGCCGACGGCACCGCCGGCGCCCGTCAGTCGTCCCTCGGACCCCCCGCGGCACGCACCGCCCGCACGGCACCCGCGACGAGGGCGGCGATCAGCGACCCACCGATCACGGCTGCCGCCGCCAGCCCTGTGCGCCAGATCCACAGATGCTCGCCCCGGTCGAGGTCGGCCACGGTGAGGGCGTCGCCCGACGAGTAGCGCACCCCTTCCGCCACGGCGGCGTCGTCGCGGCTGTCGAGGGTGACCCGGACGTCCGCGTCGTCCGGGCAGCGCAGCCGGTAGTGCCAGCGTCCGTCGCCACCGTCGTTCCGTACGGACAGCACGTCGCAGTGCGCCGTCCGGCCGACGAACCGCAGGCCGGTGCCCGGTGCCGTCGCGATGAAGCAGAGCAACGTGGCGAACAGCACCGAGAACAGGGCGTACCCGAGGGCCTTCGGGCCCTGGAGGAGGGTCAGGGTGAGCGACAGCCAGAGCAGGCCCGCCACGGTGGCGAGTCCGAAGCAGCACAGCCACAGCAGACCCAGCAGGACGCCGGCGGTCCGGCTCAGGTCGTACAGCCAGTGCACTCGCGGCGGATCACCTCGAGCGCGACGGCCCGACTCCCCCGGGTGTGCGAGAGGTGGACGGCACCCATGGCGCCCTCGCCGATCCAGGCGGGCAGGTGGGGACCGGCCACCTCCCGGGGGTCCTCGGGGCCCAGCGGCTCCGAGTGGCCGCCGTCCAGGTCCCCGTGGTCCGTCGTGTCGATGGGATCGTCCCTCCTCGCGCGGGCCGGCTGTGGCCGGCCCGACTCCGCCCGGTCACCCTGGCCGAGACCGGCGACGGGAGACATCCGTGAACTCACCCAATCGGTTACGTAAGATCGTCACAGTGGCCGTCCCCAACGGCCCTCGCGCCGAGGGGAGACGGGCGTGCACACGACGCCGCTGGTGGGCCGTGGAGCCGAGCTGCAACGTCTGGAGCAGGTGCTCGACCGCGGACTCGACGGAGCCGGCGGGCCGGCCGTCGTCGACATCGCCGGAGCGGCGGGCATCGGCAAGAGCCGGCTGCTGGCGGAGTTCTGCCGACGCGCGGAGCGCCGGGGGATGCGGGTGCTGCGCGGCCGGGCCGCCGAATACGAACAGCACCTTCCCTACCGGCCGTTCAGCGACGCTCTCGCCGATCACGGCCCGGAGCTGAGGGACCCGGCCGCCGGGCAGGGGCGCCGTGGCGACCGGTTCGGGCTGCACCGGTCGGTCGCCCGAGTGCTCGGGCGGGCCGCCGAATCCGGTCTCGTCGTGGCGCTGGACGACCTGCACTGGGCCGACCCGGCGTCGCTGGAACTCCTCGACCACCTCGTACGCCATCCCCCGCGCGCACCGGTCGTGATCGTCGTGGCCCGGCGCGACCGCCAGACCTCCGCCTCCCTCGCCGCCGCCCTGACCCGGGGCATCGACCTGGGCACGGTGGTCCGCCTCGACCTCGGCCCGCTCGACGGGGCGGCCTGCGTCGACGTCCTGGCACCGGCCCTGGCCCCCGGACTGCCGCCCGGCCGGGCCCACGAGCTGTACGCGGCCAGCGACGGCAATCCGCTGTACTTCCTCGCCCTTCTCCAGGCCGGGCAGAGCGAAGACGCCGGGGAGACCGGCCGGCCCCTCAGCTCCGGCAGACCCTCGCCGGCCCGCTCCGCCGGTCTCGGCTCCGTCCTCCTGGACGAACTGACCCCGCTACCCCCTGCCCAGCGCCGGACCGCCGAGGCGGTGGCCGTGCTCGGCGACCGCGGCACCCCCGCTCTGCTGGCCCGGGTGACCGGCCGCGACGAGCCCGGTGTCGACGCGGACCTGGTGGCCCTGGCCGCCCGGGACCTGGTCCGCGCGGGACCCGGCGGACGGTGGACCCTGCGCCATCCGGTACTGCGGACGCTCGTCCACGAGAGCACCGATCCCCCCACCCGTGCCCGTATGCACCGCCTCGCCGCGGAGGCCCTGGCCGAGACCGGCGCCCCCGTCACCGAGCGCGCCCACCACGTCGAGCGGTCGCTCACCGGGTGGGACCCGCAGGCCCTCGCCGTCCTGTCCGAGGCCGCCGAACGCTCCGCCTCCACCGCACCCGCGAGCAGCGCCCACTGGCTGGGCGTCGCCCTCGCGCATCTGCCGGACCAGCCGCACCACCTCGTCCTGCGCCGCGACCTGATGCTGCGACGGGCCCGCGCCCTGGGCGTCTCGGGCGGCCTGGGGGAGAGCCGGGACCTGCTGCACGAGGTCATCGCCATGTCGCCGCCGGGCGAGCCGGACACGGCGGCGGTGCGGGCCTCGGCCGTGACGCTGTGCGCGGTGATGGAGCGTCACCGCGGCCGCTACCCCGAGTCGGTCGCGCTGCTGCGCCGTGAGCTCTCCCGCACCCCCGGCCCGTCGCCCGCCGACGCCGTCGCGTTCGGCCTGGAACTCGGCTCGTCCGCGCCGCTCGCCACCGCGTACCCGCAGGTGCGTGCCGACATGGCCCGCACGCTGGACCTGGCCCGGCACCTGGGCGACGAGGTCGCCGAGGCGGCCGTGCTCGCCATCGCCGCCCTGGGGGAGACGTACGAGGGCGAGATGCCGGCCGCCCGGGAGACCACCGGCCGCGCGGCCGCGCTCGTCGACGCCCTGACCGACCACGACCTCGCGGGTCTGTGCGAGCCGCTGGCCCGCCTCTGCTGGGCGGAGGCGTTCCTCGAGCGCTACGCCGACGCCGAACGGCACGCCGACCGCGGCCTGGCCGTCGCCCGGCGCGGCGGCCGCCTCTACGTCGTCCCGCACCTGCTGCTCTGCAAGGCGCACCTCCACCTGACGACCCTGCGGATCGACTCGGCCGTGGAACTCGCCGACGAGGCCGAGACCATCGCCCGCGGCATCGGAAGCGACGAACTGCTGGCCTTCGTCCTCGCCAACAAGGCACACGCCCTGCTGTACGCCCTGCCGCCCGGCGACCCGACCGCCCTGGCGGTGGCCGAGGAGGCCGTCGCCGCGGCCGGTACCGGCATGAACTGGTGGGCGTCGATCGCCTGGTGCGTGCTCGGCCAGGCCGCGCTGCTCGGCGGGGACGCGGGGCGCGCCCGTACCGCCGTCCTGCGCGCGGGCGGCGACGACCTCCGCCGCCTCCACCCGTCCATGCGGCCGCTCATCCTGGAGGTCCTGGTCACCTCCGCCCTCGTCACCGGCGACTCCGACTCCGCGCGGACCTGGGCGGAGCGGGCCCGTACGGAGGCGGAACAGCTGGGGCTGCCCTCGCAGCGGGCCTCGGCGCTGCGCAGCGCCGCCCAGCTCCTGCTCGCCGACGGCGACACGGCAGCGGCCGCCACGCTGTTCGAGGAGGCCGCGGAGGCGGCGGGGGGCGCCGGAGCGGCCCTGTGGGAGGCGGTCAGCCTGCTGTTCGGCGCGACCCCGGCCGCCTCCGCGGGGCACCCGCAGCGCGCCCTGGCCCTGTGCGACCGTGCCCGCCACCTCGCCGCGGCCGGCGGAGCCCACCAGCTGACCGGGCTGGCGGACATGATCCGACCCATGGTGTCAGGGCCCAGCGCGAGCACCGACCCGCCCGATCCGGTCCCCGGTCCGGTCCCCGATCCGGTCCTCGGTCCGGTCCCCGATCCGGTCCCCGCGTCGCTCACCCCGCGCGAACGGGAGATCGCCGCACTGGTCGCCGCCGGCCTGACCACCCCCGCCATAGCGGCCCGTCTCTTCCTCAGCCCCCGCACGGTCGAGTCCCACCTGAGCCGCATCTACCGCAAGACCGGCGTCACCACGCGTGCCGCGCTCGCCGCGCTCCAGACCCGTTCCACGCTACGCAACGGCACACCCCGCCCCTTCGGACCCGGGGCAGGGGCCGCGCCCGGTGATCGCGGCGCGCCGCCCGCATGAGCCGGTGATCAAGGCGAACGGCTCGTCGGCGCTGAGCGCATCCGGGTGAATCGCGGCCACCCGGCGCTGCGCCACGACCGGAACGGCACTGCTTATCACACATGATGACGGTATGTCCTCGAACCATGGGCCAGGGCGGCCGGAGAGCCGCCACTACGTGAGCCGGGGGGTGGACGTCCGGATCGTGGAGGGGGAAGGCGGCGGCGTAGATCTCCGGCTGGACGGCATGCCCGTCCACGTCACGTACACGGACGGCGAGTACCACAGCCAGCTCGCCGGCATGTTCACCGGGTTCCCCACCGTCGACGACCTCGTGGAGTCACTCCTGCGGACACAGGGCAAGACGTGGGTCCTGCGGGGCGGACACACCGGCGGCGGCCACGGCGGCCACGGTGGCGGCGGCCACGGTGGCGGCGGCCACGGTGGCGGAGGCCATGGTGGTGGCGGGCACGGTGGTGGAGGCCATGGTGGGGGAGGCGGCGTCCGGTGAACATCCGCAAGAACATCTACCGCCTGACCCCGCAGGAGCTCGCCGACTTCCAGGACGCGCTCAACGCGATCAAGGCCGACGGAAGCTACGACGACTTCATCGCGCGCCACCACCACGCCATGATGGACGCGACCCCGATGCCGGGCGAGGAGGCGGACACCAACGTCCGCAACGCCGCCCACCGCGGCCCGGCGTTCCTGCCCTGGCACCGGTACCTCTGCCGGGAACTGGAGCTGCTGCTCCAGACCAAGAGGAAGAACGTCACCCTGCCCTACTGGGACTGGTCGGCCGACGCGGCCGCGCCCCTGGCGGCGCCGCTGTGGAACACCGACCCGGCCGCCGGTCCGGTGTACGTCGGCGGCGACGGCGACGGCCCGAACGGCGAGGTGACCACCGGGCCGTTCCGGCACTGGACCGCCCTGATCGAGGATCTGGAGTCCGGCGGTCTCGTCCCCCGGCCGGGCATCGTCCGGGCGCTCGGCTCCACGATCGGCCCACCCGACCGGAACGTGCCCGTGTTCCCCACGGCCGCCCAGGTGGAGGACATGGTCCTCACCTGGGACACGTACGACGAGGAGCCCTGGGCGCGGCCGAGCCGGCGCAGCTTCCGCAACCGGCTGGAGGGCTGGCGGCAGACCGACCTGGAAGCCGGCTCCCAGCTGCACAACCGCGTCCACATCTGGGTCGGCGGCGACATGGGACCGGGCACCTCCCCCAACGACCCCGTCTTCTTCCTGCACCACTGCAACGTCGACCGCCTGTGGGCCCGCTGGCAGCACGCGCACCCGAGTGCGCCGTACCTCCCGGCGAGCGGCGGCCCCGCCGGGCACAACCTCCACGACACGATGGCCCACCTCGTCACCACCGACGCGACACCCGCCCGCTCCCTCGACCACCGCCGGACCCTCGGCTTCGTCTACGACACCGACCCGCCGCTGGTGGAGTTGGCGACGCCCACCGTGAACTTCCGTAACGTCCCCTCGACAGCGACCCGTTGGCGGGCCGCGGAGTTCCGGGTGCGTGCCGCCGCCCCCGTCCACCTGGAGATCGTGCCCGACAGCGGACCGGCCGCGCCGTACGCGCTCACCACGCTCGGCGGGACGGTCACCCACGCCCCGGTGACCGACAACGCGCCGTTCGACGTGGTGCGGTTCTGGTTCGCCTTCACCGGCGAGGCGGCGGCGGGGCCCGCGGCCCGCGGTCCGGTGAGGATCCGCTGTGTGGAGACCGGGCAGGTCTTCGACGTGCTCCTCACGGCCAACACCGTCGCGCGGCAGACCACGGCGGTGGTGTTCGCGCTGGACAAGTCGCTCAGTATGGCCCGGCCCGTGAGCACCGGTGAGAGCCGGATGCGGCTGCTGCGCGAGGCGGTCGCCCAGGGCGTCGAGCTCGTCCGCGACGGCAGCGGCGCCGGAGTGGTGGCGTTCGACGGGGACGCGCACTCCGAGGTGAAGCCGGCGGCCTTCACCCCGGACGGGAGCCAGCGCGGGGACGTCCTGGCGGCGGTCGCCGCCCTGGAGCCGGGCGGTGACACCTCTGTCGGAGACGGCCTGGTCGCCGCCCAGCAGGACGTCGTACCGGTGGCCCGCGACTTCGCGGACCACGCGCTGGTCGTCGTCACCGACGGTCTGGAGAACCAGCCCGAGTTCCTGGACGAGGTCGCCGGGACCATCGGCCTGCGGACCTTCGCCGTCGGCCTCGGCCGCGCCCAGCCGGTCAGCGCCCCCGCACTGACCAGGCTGACCCAGGTGACCGAAGGAAGCCTGCTGATCGCCGACGTCCTCGGCGCCGACGCGGACGACCGCTTCCGCCTCTCCTCGTACGTCCTGCAGGCCCTGGCCCTGGCCGCGGACGACGACGTGGTGAGCAGTGTGACGGGTGTCGTCGCCCCCGCGGCGGAGGTCCGCATCCCGTTCCGGCTCACGGAGGCGGACATCGAGGCCACGGTGATCCTGCTGAGCGACCCGACCTCGGTGCGCCTGACGCTGGAGACTCCGGCGGGGCAGCTGCTGACGGAGTCGGACCTCGCCGCGCTGGGCACACCCGTCCGGCCCGGCCCGGCCATGGCGTACTGCCGCTTCCGCCTGCCGCTGGACACCGGCCCGGGGGCGCACGCCGGCACCTGGCACGCGCGCCTCACGGCCGACGAGGACGCGGTGCGCGAGGAGGCGGGCCGGCTCAGGACCGAGGCGGAGGGAGACCTGGCACGGCTGGTGGACGTGGACGGGCTGGAGGCCCACGGCCCGCGGTACGGCCTCCTCGTCCATGCCTGGAGCGACCTGCGGTTCAACGCCCGGCTCACCCAGCCGAGTCTGGAACCGGGCGCGGCCCTCAGGATCGACGGCTCCCTCACCGAGTTCGGCCGGCCCGTCGAGGGCCGGGCCGAGGTGGCGGCGGACGTGACGCGTCCCGACGGCGTCCTGGTGCGCGTGCCGCTCGACGAGGAACTGCCGGGGGCCTTCCGCGGCGGGTTCGAGGCGGGCATGGCGGGGGTGTGGCGGATCCGGGTCACGGCCACGGGCCATACGCACGGGCGGATGCCGTTCACCAGGGAACAGCGTTTCACCGCCGCGGTGCTGGCGGGCGGGGACGGCCCGCCGGTCCATGTCGTCGCCTCGGACGAGGACGGCGAGCCGGTGACGGGCTGAAACCGCGGAACCGCTTCGCCCCGCGCACCGCGGGGCGAAGCGGGAGTAGGGGTGAGGTGGTGCACCGCGGTGTCCTCCCGCACGCCGAGCTGGCCAGGCCGAAGGCCGCGGGCGATCTCGCGGCGCGCCGCCGTTCCACGAGGCGGCCGTCCGTTCAACCGCGGACGGCACACATGACGAAGGCAAGGGAGGTTGTCCGTCCCTTGCCATGCTCAAGCTATAGCGCATCGGGGGGCTTGCGGCAAGGCCCGGGGTGTGCCGCAGAATTCCCGGCCGAGGCCGGTACCGGCGGACAGGGGAGTGGCGAAATGCGTGTGCTGTTGTCGACGTACGGGTCGCGTGGGGACGTCGAACCGCTGGTGGGACTCGCGGTGCGGTTGCGGGCGCTCGGCGCGGAGGTGCGGGTGTGCGCGCCGCCGGACGAGACCTTCGCCCGACTGCTGGACCGCGTCGGTGTGGAGGTGGTGCCGGTCGGCCTGCCGATGGGGACGATGGCGCCGCCGTCGACGGAATCGGCGGCCTCCCGGCGGGTGAGCGAGCTGGCCGCGCAGTTCGACACCGTCGCCGCGGCGGCTGAGGGGTACGACGTCCTGCTGGCGACCGGGCTCGCGCACTTCGCCTCGCGGTCGGTGGCCGAGAAGCTCGGCATCCCTTACGTGTACGCGACCTTCTGCCCGTTCCTGCTGCGGTCGCCGCACCAGGCGCCCCCCGCGCTGCTGCCGGGCCAGTCGTTCCCACCGGACGTGACGGACAACCGGGTGCTGTGGGACCTGAACGCCCGGACCTTCAACGCGCTGCACGGCGAGGCGCTCAACGCCCACCGGGCCTCGGTCGGTCTGCCCGCGGTGGACGACGTGTACGACTTCATCTTCACCGACCGGCCGTGGCTGGCGTCCGACCCGACCCTGGGCCCCTGGCAGGAGACCCCGGAGCTCGACGTCGTGCACACCGGGGCGTGGATGCTGCCGGACGAGCGCCCGTTGGCGGACGACCTGCTGGCGTTCCTGGACGCGGGCGCACCCCCGGTCTTCGTCGGCTACGGCAGCATGCGCGGTGTCTCGGCGGACATCGCCCGGGTCTCCATCGAGTCGGTCCGTGCGCAGGGCCGCCGCGTGCTCGTCTCCCGCGGCTGGGCCGAACTGGCGCCGATCGACGACCGGGACGACTGCTTCCTCGTCGGTGAGGTCAACCAGCAGGCACTGTTCGGCCGGGTGGCCGCCGTCGTGCACCACGGCGGCGCGGGCACCACGACGACGGCCGCCCGGGCCGGCGCGCCCCAGGTGGTGGTGCCCCAGGGAGCGGACCAGCCGTACTGGTCCGGCCGGGTGGCCGACCTGGGCATCGGCGCGGCCCACGACGGCTCGGCTCCGACCGCGGAGTCCCTGTCGGCCGCGCTCCGCGCGGCGCTGGATCCCGAGACCCGCGTACGAGCGAGGGCCGTGGCCGACACGATCCGCACCGACGGGGCGACAGCGGCCGCGAAGCTGCTGCTCGACGCCGTCAGCCGAGAAAGGCCGCCGGTGCCCGCATGACGGGCCCCACGGCGGAAAGTGACCGTGCCCCGCTCGGCACGGCGTCAAGCCGCGGTCCGGCCGCCGCCCCGTCCCGCCGCCGTGGTCACGGCGGAGACGACGGAGGTCGCGGCGAGGCTCCCCAGCATGACCAGCCCGGCACCGACCGCGAAAAGCCCGCTGGCGTCGTCCGACCAGTCGTAGAAGGCGGCCGCGGCGAGGCCGGCGCTGGTGCCGAACACGGCCCCCGCGACGTGGCGCCGGGACGCCGCCCAGCACACCGGCGCCAGCAGGGTCAGCACCAGCCCGATCACCTGCCATGCCTCGTACGGGCCGGTCGTCGAACCGTCGGGGTGCACATCACGATGCTGGTCCCAGCCCAGCCAGGCCGCCCATGCCGCCGACGCCACCGCAGCCGGCACGAGGATCGACAGAAGTCGGGAAACGGGTCTCTGCTGTCCTTTGTCCATGACTCCACCTTCGCGGCCGGCGCCGGCACCGCACAGCGCGCACGTACTCAGTCGTAGGGGAGTACATGAGGCAGGGGTCGGGGTGGCCGGCCCGAGGGTGGGACGGCAGGGGCGGGGCTGCTGTCCGGGTCGGCCGTCGTCGGCGGGAGGTCGGCGCGCGCCGCGGCCGCGGGGGCCATCGGTGTCGTCGACGCGGGGTTGTGCGAAGCACTCGTAGGCGGGGCGACGGCCCCGAGGCGTGGCCAGGGCCTCGGGGTGGCCAGACCCCTCGGGGGTGCCGTCCGGATGGATCAGACGGAAGTCGTCGCGACGGCCAGGCCGAAGCCGATCAGGACGACGCCCGTCGTCCGTCCGAGGGCACGGCGGGTGCGCGGGGTGTCGAGGACCCGACGGGCTTTGGCCAGCACCAGTACGTAGCCGCCCATAGCCGCCCAGCCAGACGACGGTGAGCGCGGCGTGGAGGAGCACGAGGAGCGCCATGGCCCACGCGGCCGGCAGCTCGGGCGGGGCCAGGGCCGGAAGCAGACCGGTGTAGAAGACGGCGATCTTCGGGTTGAGGAGGTTGGTGACCAGACCGGTACGCCACGGGTTGCCGGCCGGGGTGTCGCCGTCCGTGTCGGATCCGGCCGGCGCCGCGGTCCGGCGGTGCCGCCAGAGGGCCTGCGCCCCCAGGAACACCAGGTAGCAGGCCCCCAGGAGCTTGACGGCCAGGTAGGCGCCGGGCGAGGCGGCCAGCACGGCCGCCAGGCCGGCCACGGTCAGCACGCCCCAGAGCAGCAGTCCGCCGGCGATCCCGGCCACGGTCCGCAGTCCGTCCCGTGGTCCGGCCGCGACGGCGCGCCGGGTCACCACCGCCATGTCCGGGCCGGGCACCACGGTCAGCAGGCCCAGCACTCCGAGCGCGGCCGTGCCGTGGGTCAGCACGGCCGGTGACCGCCGTCGGCGTGACGGGTGGCGGCCCTCCCCTCGGTGCGCGGCGGCACGACCGCCGACGTCGCGACGAGCGCCGGCGTGTTCCGGTGCCCGGCGGTGCCGACGCCGGTGAGCGCGGCGCGCGGACCGGTCGCCGCGGTCCGTTCGGCGGAGGTGCGGTGGACCGCACGGGGCGGTGAGGGGCGGGAGGAGGCGTTGATGAACACCCGGTCAGGGTGCGGTGACCGCGTCGCTTCGGTCCAGCGAATGTTTCCGACCTATAGTCATCGGAAAATCCGAAGGTGCGCTTGATGCGGCTGCGCGAGACAGGGCCACGGCAACGGCGAGGGACGCGATCCGGCGATGTACGACCTGCACCGACTGCGCCTGCTGCGCGAACTCAAGCACCGCGGCACGCTCGCGGCCGTCGCGACCGCCCTGTCCTACGCCCCTTCCTCCGTCTCCCAGCAGTTGTCGCAACTGGAGTCCGAGGTCGGCGTCCCGTTGCTGGAACCGGTGGGCAGGCGGGTGCGGCTCACCGAACAGGCCGAGATCCTCGTCGCCCACACCGAGGCGGTCCTCGAACGACTGGAGCGCGCGGAGGCCGACATCGCCGCCTCCCTGACCGACCTGACCGGAACCTTGCGCGTCGCCTCGTTCCAGACGGCCGCCCTCACCCTCGTCCCGGCCGCGCTCGGCCTGCTGCGCGAGCGGCACCCGCGCCTGCGCGTCCACGTCACGCAGCGGGAGCCGGAGAGGGCCCTTCCCGCTCTGTCGGCCCGCGACTTCGACCTGGTCCTCGCCGAGGAGTATCCGGGCGACCCCAACGCGCGGCCCGCCGGGCTCGAACAGGAGGACCTGCTCGACGACCCGCTGCGCCTGGCCCTGCCGCGTCCGTCCGACGGCCCCGACACCGTCGGCCCCACGGCCGTGCTGCGCTCGCTCGCGAAGCACCCCTGGGTGATGGAGCCCGACGGTACGGCCGCCCGGCACTGGGCCATGACGCTGTGCCGCAACGCCGGTTTCGAACCCGACGTGCGGTTCGAGAGCACCGACGTCCTGCTCCACCTCCGCCTCGTCGAGCAGGGTCATGCCGCGGCCGTCCTTCCGGACCTCGTCTGGGGCGGACGGCTCCCGAGCGTCCCCGTGCGGCAGTTGCCCCGCGGCCAGCGCAGCCGTCGTGTCTTCACCGTCGTGCGCCGGGGCGGCAGCCGGCACCCCGCCGTCCTCGCCTGCCGGGACGCCCTCCGCCGCGCCGTCGTCCTCGGCGCCGACCGGGTCTAGCCCCGCGTCCAGCCGGCGCGGCCGGACCTACCGGCGCGGCCGGACCTACTGGCCCGGCTTCGGCCCGGCTTCGGCCCGGCTTCGGCCCGGGTCCGGCTCGGGTCCGGCCCGGCTTCGGCCCGGCTTCGGCCCGGCTTCGGCCCGGGTCCGGCCCGGCTTCGGCCCGGGTCCGGCCCGGGTCCGGCCCGGCTCCGGTTCGGCTTCGACCCGGCTCCGGTTCGGGTCCGGCCCGGCTCCGGTGCGGCTTCGGCTCGGCTTCGGTCCGGCAACGGTTGGGATCCGGCCGGGGTCCAGGAAGTGGACGGGTCTTGGTGCGGCGCTGCGGCTGCTGTAGAAATGGGCCCCATGATTCAGAAGCCCTTGGTGCGACGCCTGGTCATCGACCTGTGCCGACGCCCGGCTTCGTGTTGTCGCTGACGTCGCGTCCCTGACGTCTCCCCGCCGGCCGGTGGTGTCACCCGGACCGGTGCGGTTCGGCCACCGTGCCTCTCCGCGTGGCTGATGCCTATGCCTCCGCCCTGGCCCACTGCCGTCCGTCCCGGGCTGTCCGACGCTTCGGCCCCTTCGGCTGATGCGGCCGCCCCGATCGGCACATCGACCGGTCTCGGCCCTTCCCGACCTTCCTTGGGTTGACTCGATCCACCTCGATCCACCTCGATCCACCTTGATCGACCTTGGTTGATCCTCGTCGGTCTCGGTCGTCCGTGCTCGTCCGTTCGTGCTCGTCCGTCCGCGCTCCGCCGTCCGTGCTTCGGCGCCCCTGGAGGCCGCCCCATGTCCTTGGCAACACGTCCGCAAGACGCCGATGCCGTCTCCGGCGAAAAGCCGGTGCGGCAGCGCCGGTTGCCGGCCCGGCTCCCGGCCCGGGTGCGCAACGTCGCCCTGCCGTTCGGCTCGCTCCTGCTGTTCCTGGTGCTGTGGCAGGCACTGGCCGCGAGCGGGGCGTGGAGCGAGACGCTGGTTCCGCCGCCCGCCAAGGTGTGGGACGCGTTCGTCGTGGTGTCCACGACGAACGACGGGGTGCGCGGCTACAACGGTACCTACCTCGTCGAACACCTCGGCATCAGCCTGCGGCGCATCGCGCTCGGGGCCGGGGCCGGCATCACCGCCGGGGTGGTCTTCGGGCTGCTGATGGGCACCGTCGGCTGGCTGCGGTCGCTGTTCGAGCCGTGGATCACCTTCCTGCGCACGCTGCCGCCGCTGGCGTACTTCTCCCTGCTCATCATCTGGCTGGGCATCAACGAGGAGCCGAAGATCACGCTGCTGGCGGTGGCGGCGTTCCCGCCGGTGGCCGTGTCCACCACCACCGCCGTGGCCGCCGTGCCGAAGAGCCTGGTCGAGGCGGCCCGCGCGCTCGGCGCCTCCCGCTGGGACGTCGTCCGGGACGTCGTCGTCCCGTCCGCCCTGCCGGAGACGCTCACCGGTGTCCGGCTGGCCGTCGGCGTGGCCTACTCGTCGCTGGTCGCGGCCGAACTGGTCAACGGCCTGCCCGGGATCGGCGGCATGGTCAAGGACGCCGCGAACTACAACAACACGCCGGTCGTGCTCGTCGGCATCATCGCCATCGGCGTCTCCGGTCTGGTCATCGACGGCCTGCTGCTGCGGCTGGAACGCGCCGTCGTGCCCTGGCGCGGTCGCGCGTGACCGCGCCGCCCACCGTCCCTCACCCGCACAGAAACGGCCCCGCCATGTCCCGTACCCCGCACCGCCCGTCCCGCCGACTGCTGCTCGCCGGGGCCCTCGCCGCCGCCTCCGCGGCCGTCACCGGCTGCTCCTCGGACAGCGAGGCGTCGTCGTCCGGCGGGTCCGGGACGCTGCGCATCGGCTACTTCGCCTTTCCCACCGGCGACCTGATCGTGAAGAACAGGAAGCTCCTGGAGAAGGCCCTGCCGGACCACGACATCAGATGGATCAAGTTCGACTCCGGCGCCGGCGTCAACCAGGCCTTCCTCGGCAAGTCCCTCGACATAGCCGCCCTGGGGTCGAGCCCGTTCGCCCGCGGGGTGTCCGGGGCCTCGCCGATCCCGTACAAGGTGGCGTGGATCCTCGACGTGGCGGGCGAGAACGAGGCGCTCGTGGCGCGCAAGGCCGCCGGTGTGTCGGACGTGGCCGGCCTCAAGGGGAGGACCGTCGCCACGCCGTTCGCCTCCACCTCGCACTACAGCCTGCTGGCAGCGCTGGAGAAGGCCGGGCTGAAGGCCTCCGACGTCAAGCTCGTCGACCTCCAGCCGCAGGCGATCCTCGCCGCCTGGCAGCGGGGGGACATCGACGCCGCGTACGTGTGGCTGCCGACCCTGGACGAACTGCGCACGACCGGGACCCAGCTCACCAGCAGCAAGGAGATCGGCGCCGCCGGCAAGCCGACCCTGGACCTGGCCGTCGTCTCGGACGAACTGATCGCCCGGAACCCGCAGGCGATCGCCGCCTGGCGGAAGGTGCAGGCCGAGGCACTCCGGGTGCTCGCATCGGACCGCGACGGCTCGGTGAAGGCCGTCGCGGCGGAGCTCGGCATCAGCGCGGCCGACGCCGAGGCGCAGCTCGCACAGGGGGTGTTCCTCACCCCGGAGCAGGTGACGTCCGCCGACTGGCTGGGCACCGACGCCGGTCCGGGCGAACTGCTGACCTACGTCACCGACACCGGACGCTTCCTGGCCGACCAGAAGCAGATCGACGCCGCACCGTCCGAGGACGCCGTCCGCAAGGCCTTCTACCTCGAGGGGCTGTCCGATGTCCGCCAGTGAGACCACGACGTCCGGCCGGAACGCCCCCACCGGGCGGGCCGGCTCCGTCCGGCTCGACCAGGTCGTCCACCGGTACGTGCGGGGCGGGGAGGCCGTCACCGCCGTGGGGCCGGTCGATCTGACCGTTCCCGCCGGGGAGTTCCTGGTGCTGGTCGGCGCCTCCGGCTGCGGCAAGAGCACGCTGCTGAGGCTGATCGCCGGGTTCGAGCGTCCCACCCACGGATCGGTGCGGGTGGCCGGAGCCGAGCCGCGGCCCGGTGAGGCGGCCGGTGTGGTGTTCCAGACGCCGCGGCTGTTCCCGTGGCGGACCGTGCGCGGCAACATCGACCTGGCGCTGCGGTACGCGGGCGTCGAGCGCGGCCGTCGGCCCGAGCGGCGTGCGGAACTGCTGGCGCGGGTCGGGCTGGAGGGCACCGAGGAGCGGCGCGTCTGGGAGATCTCCGGCGGCCAGCAGCAACGCGTCGCCATCGCGCGGGCCCTGGCCGCGGAGAATCCGCTGTTCCTGCTGGACGAGCCGTTCGCGGCGCTGGACGCGCTGACCCGGGAGCGGCTCCAGGAGGACGTCCGCCGGGTGACCGCGCAGACCGGGCGGACGACGGTGTTCGTGACGCACTCGGCCGACGAGGCGGTGTTCCTCGGCTCGCGCATCGTCGTGCTGACCAAGGGGCCGGGCACCGTGGCCCTGGACCTGCCGATCCCGCTGCCGCGCGGTGACGTCGACGCCGAGGAACTGCGCGAGTCACCGGAGTTCACCGAGCTGCGGGCGCGGGTCGCCCACGCCGTGAAGGCCGCCGCGGCGGCCTGACCACCCGAACGCCGGGCCCTTCGAACCCACCGGCCCCGGCACGGAAGAACCACGGAAGAGCCAGGAAGAACCAAGGAAGGGACACACGTCACGTGAGCATCCTCAGCGTCCGGCCCGCGGCGGCGCGGCTGCCGATCACCGAACTCGGCCCGCACTTCGGCGCCGAGCTCCACGGCGTCGACCTCGGGCGCCTCGACGACGACCAGGTCCTCGCGCTCCGCGAGGCGCTCGTACGGTACAAGGTGCTCTTCGTCCGCGGACAGGACGGCCTCGACGACGCCGCGCAGATCGAGTTCGGCCGGCGCCTGGGCGAGGTCACGACCGGGCACCCGGTGCACGACTCCGGGGATGTGGCCCCCGAGGTGTACTCCCTCGACAGCACGGACAACGGCTTCGCCGACGTGTGGCACACGGACGTGACGTTCGTGCGGCGGCCGCCCGCGATCTCCGTGCTGCGGGCCGTGGTGCTGCCGCCCAACGGGGGCGACACCAACTGGGCCGACAGCCAGCTCGCCTACGAGTCGCTGTCGCCGGGCCTGCGGGCGTACGTCGACACGCTCACCGCCGTCCACGACGGCACCCGCGAGTTCGGCTACTACCTCGCCCGGCGCCGGCAGGGGAAGGGCAACGTGTGGGAGGGGGAAGTGTTCACCGACCTGACACCCGTCGAGCACCCGGTGGTGCGGGTGCACCCCGAGAGCGGCCGCAAGGGCCTGTTCGTGAACCCGGGCTTCACCTCGCACATCGTCGGCGTCTCCGAGCACGAGAGCCGGGGCGTCCTCGACATCCTCTACGCCCATCTCACCAAGCCCGAGCACATCGTGCGCCACCGCTGGCAGCCGGGTGACGTCGCCCTGTGGGACAACCGCAGCACGGCCCACTACGCCAACCGCGACTACGGCGACCGGCACCGCGTCATGCACCGCATCACCCTCCGCGGCGACCTGCCTGTGGGCCCCGTCGCCCCCCGCCCCGAGGAGTGACGGTCGGGCGCGGGCGCCCTCCGGGGACGGTCCCCCGCCCCTGACGGCGGCGGGGGACCGTCCCGGCTACCGCTGGACGCCCCCGGGACACACGCCCGGCTACGCGAAAGGCCTCCGGCCGTCCCGCTTGCGGCGGGACGGCCGGAGGCCACGAGTCGACGGCGAGGAGAGCGAAGGGGCTGGAATCAAGGAGTGATGAGAAGGAAGCCCCTTCATGGCCTCGCCACGGCTACGTTAACAGTCAGGCGGGGATCAGGTCGCGCAGATTTTCGGGTGTGACGATCCGCGACTCCGGGTGCAGGCCGTCGGGCCGTTCCAGGCCGATGTAGGTGACGGGACCCGCCGGGATCGTCTCGCCGTCCCACAGGGTCACGGTCGTCGCGCTGTCGGTCATCAGGCCGGTGAGATGGCGGACCGTGAGCTGCTCGCGCTCGACGATGCCGCGCAGCAGCGTCGCGACCGTCACCCGGTTGCCCTCGACCTGGTTGGACGTCGGGGTCCCCTTCAGGTACAGGTGCAGCCACTTGGCGCGCCATCTGCCGTCGGAGCCGCGCAGGAACGCCAGCGGCAACGCGACCCGGCCCGGACCGCGCAGCTCCGACTTCATGCGCACCGTGCGCGGCTCGAACGGGCGCCCCTTCTGCTCCGTCCCGCGCAGCATGAACCCGAAGAACGACTCCTCGACCTCCTCGAAGCCCTCCCCGGAGAAGATGTTGACCTGCGGGACGACGCAGGTGCCCCGCACGGCGCCCAGCCGCAGGTCGATGAACTCCGAGGCTCCGTCGGGCGCGTCCGTGATGTCGCCGGAGTGCTTCCCCTCGACGTCGAGGAGGTTGGTGTACGACACCCAGGAGACGGTCGCGTAGTCGGCGTTCAGCAGCAGCGCCGACAGGTCGTAGTCGGTGGTGCGCTCGCTCTGCTTCCAGTACACGAAGAAGCGCAGCAGTTCCCCGTCGACCGGGGACAGCGAGCCGCGCGGCAGCACTCCGAGCCCGGAGGCGGTCGCCTTGCCGCTGAGCGGCAGGGCCACGTCCAGGACGTCCGGATCGATCAGCAGGTGGTCCGCGGCGGGCAGCCGGCGGCGCAGCTCCGCGTCCAGGGCGACGATCAGCCGCTCGCGCTGGGACGCGAGCACCGGCGGGCGGCTGTCGTCGGTCACCCACGCGCGGCCGAGTCGGTTGACGAACACCCGGCGCGCGCCGGTCTCCTGCGCACGGTTGTGCAGGTGCTGGCGCACGGACAGCACGACCCGGCCGGACACGTCGGGGACGACCTGTTCGGCGGCGGCCACGACGGCGTCCCGCTCCTCCTGCGTGAGGGCGGCGCGCAGCAGCCGGTCCAGGGAGCGGAACAGCTTGCCGGGGGCGGCCTTCAGCAGCTCGGCCGCGCCGGTGACGTCGCTCGTGGAGAGCAGTTCCTCCACCCGGCTGTCCAAGGAGCGCGCCGCCTTCTCGCCGCGGGCGACGGCGAACACGTCGGCGGCGTGCGGCCACTGCGGGTACTCGTGCGGGTGCAGCCGCTCGCCGAGGCGCTTCCACATCTCGCGGTGCGCGTGCACGTCGGCGAGCTTGGCCGGCGCCGCGGTGACGACCGCGTCCAGGCCCGCGAGCAGCGCCCGGCGCACGGGGCGGGGCAGCGTCCGCAGCCGCGTCGGCTCCCGCAGGGTCACGTCACCGCCCGCGAGCGCGCAGGCCAGCCGGAGCACATCGGTGACCGTGTCCAGCAGCAGGCCCGCACCGGCCGCCAGCCGGGCCCGGTTGACCACCGCCCGGTTCTCCCGCACCGGGATCGCCGCAGGCTGCGGCCCGTCCGCGCAGTGACCCGCGAGGTCCTGAAGATCCCGCAGGCCGTCCTCGCCCAGGGGCGTGCGGCTGCCCGCCAACGCCAGGTACAGCCCGGTGAGTTCGTCGTCCGAAGTGCCGCCCGGGTGCAGGACCGTCAGACGGTCGCCCGCCGCGGCGATCAGCTCGTCGTGGTGGGCGAGCATCTCGGCGTACGTGTGCTGGTAGGTGCCGTACGACGGGAGGGTGAGCAGGTTGACCACACCGGCGCTCAGCTGCTCGAGGGTGCTCGCGCGCGTCCTGTCGTCGGCGAGTGCCCCGGCGATGCACCCCATCCAGAAGTCGAGGGTGTCCGGCACGTCGGCCGGGAAGTCGATGAAGTACACGTTGTGCCGGACGTGGTCGCCGACCATCTCACGGACGGTGCCCAGCGTCCGTACGGCGGTGTCGACGACCGTTCCCTCGGACAGCCCCGACAGACGCTCGAGCAGCTCCGCCGAGAGTTTGAAGCCCACGGACATCAACGCGGCGTCGAACTGCCGCGCCGCGGTACCGCCTTCCCCGACGGGTCCCGTGGGGAGAGGGATGCGGTGGGTGTGCCGGATGACCAGAGCGTCGAGTCGGTGGACCATTCCGGCATGCTCCCAAGGCCGAGCAGGCGGCCGCACCCGGTTTTCACGAGTGCGGTGCCTTCTTCCCGGGGCGGCCGGAGTACGGGGCGGGTCAGGCCGCGGTGGCGGGCAGCTCGGCGATCAGCGCCGACAGCTCGTCGAGTTCCTGCGGGGTCAGGTCGGTGAGCGGAGGCCGGACCGGGCCCGCGCTGTGGCCGGTGGCGGTCATGCCGGCCTTGACGATGCTGACCGCGTAGCCGGCCTGGCGGTTGCGGATCTCGGTGTAGGGGAGCACGAAGTCCGACAGCATCCGGGTGACGTCCGCCTGCCGGCGCTCGCGTACGGCGGTGTAGAAGGTGAGGGCGAACTCGGGCAGGAAGTTGAAGATGGCCGAGGAGTAGGTCGTCACACCGAGCTGGAGGTAGGGCAGGGCGAACGTCTCGGCCGTGGGCAGCCCGCCGATGTAGGTCAGGCGCTCGCCGAGGCGGGCGTGGATACGGGTCATGGTGTCGATGTCGCCGACGCCGTCCTTGTATCCGATCAGGTTGGGGCAGGTGTCGGCGAGGCGGGCGACGGTGTCGGCGGAGTAGACGGCGTTGGCACGGCTGTAGATGACGACGCCGAGGGAGGTGGAGCGGCAGACCGCTTCGACGTGCCGTGCCAGGCCCTCCTGGCCGGCTTCGGTGAGGTAGGGCGGGAAGAGCAGGATGCCGTCGGCGCCGGCGCGTTCGGCGGCGGCGGCGAACTCGATCGCGGTGGCGGTGCCGTAGCCGACCGGGGCCAGGATCGGGGTGCCTTCGGGAGCGCTGTCCGCGGCGGCGGCGACGACGCGTTCGACCTCGGTGGGCGTGAGGGAGAAGAACTCGCCCGTCCCGCCGGCGGCGAAGAGGCCGCCGACGTCGTACTTGGCCAGGCGGACGATGTTCTCGCGGTAGGCGTCCTCGTCGAAGGAGAGGTCGTCGCGGAAGTGGGTCACGGGGAAGGAGAGCAGGCCGGAGCCGATACGGCGGCCGAGTTCGGCCGGGGTGAAGGACGTCATGGGAGTGCTCCTGAAGGTCGGGGTGGTGCGGGTGCGGCCGTGTGGCGGTGCTGTGGCTGTCGGGAGGAGGGGGTCGGGAGGAGGTGGTGTCGGCGCGGGCGGCGCGGCTGTCCGTTGTCGACGCTGCCCGCGCCGGATCCGGGGCGCCGGCCGCGGCGGGTACTGCGCCGGCCGGCGGGAAGGGGGTGTGTCAGGGACGGGTGCCGGCCTCGTGCTCGGCGACGGTCCAGGCGCGGGCCTGGTCGCTGAGGGTGAAGCCGAGGCCGGGCCGGGAGGAGACGTGCATGCGGCCGTCGCGGATCTCCAGGCGCTCGTTGAACAGGGGCTCCAGCCAGTCGAAGTGCTCCACCCAGGGCTCGATCGGGTAGGCGGCGGCCAGGTGGAGGTGGATCTCCATGGCGAAGTGAGGAGCGAGCTGGAGCTGGTGGTGCTCGGCGAGGGCGGCGAGCTTGAGGAACTGGGTGATGCCGCCGATGCGCGGGGCGTCGGGCTGGATGACGTCCGCGGCACCGTGGCGGATCAGCTCGACGTGCTCGGCGACGCTGGCCAGCATCTCGCCCGTGGCGACCGGCGTGTCGAGCGAGGCGGCGAGCGCGGCATGGCCCTGGGCGTCGTAGGCGTCGAGGGGCTCCTCGATCCAGACCAGGCCGAACTCCTCCAGGGCGCGGCCCATGCGCTGGGCGGTGGGCCGGTCCCACTGCTGGTTGGCGTCGACCATGAGCGGCACGTCGTCGCCGATGTGCTCGCGCACGGCGGTGAGGCGGGCCAGGTCGTACTTGCCGTCGGGGTGTCCGACCTTGAGCTTGATGCCGCCGATGCCGCTGGCCAGGGAGGCGGTGGCGTTGTCGAGGACCTGCTCGGTCGGGGTGTGCAGGAAGCCGCCGGAGGTGTTGTAGCAGCGCACCGAGTCGCGGTGCGCGCCCAGCAGCTTGGCCAGCGGCAGTCCGGCCCGCTTGGCCTTGAGGTCCCACAGGGCGACGTCGAAGGCGGCGACTGCCTGGGTGGCCAGGCCGCTGCGGCCGACGGAGGCACCCGCCCACACCAGCTTGGTCCAGATCTTCCCGATGTCGCTGGGGTCCTCGCCGATCAGGTTCTCGGCGATCTCCTTGGCGTGGGCGAACTGGCCGGGACCGCCGGCCCGCTTGGAGTAGCTGAAGCCGACGCCCTCGTGCCCCTGCTCGGTCGCGAGTTCCACGAAGAGGACGGCCACCTCGGTCATCGGCTTCTGCCGGCCGGTGAAGACCTTCGCGTCACTGATCGGGGTGGCCAGCGGGAGTGTCACTGAGGACAGGCGCAGCCAGGCGATCCGGTCGAGCGTGGCCTCGCCGTCGGCGTGTGCGGCCTGCGGCGTCGTGTTCATCGTGGTCACCACTTCGAGTCCCTGGGGTTGAGGCGATCGGTGCGGGGCCCGACCGCGGCCGGGCTCGGCACCGCCTCTCCCGAGGGAGCGTGGGCGGGCTGGGTGCGGCTGCTGTCGAGTCCGGACAGGCGGCGCCTCACGCGGGTGCGGGGGGAGGCGGTCCGGTAGGAGGCACCTCGACGATCTCGATGAGGCTGAGCCACGGGGGGTGTGCTCCACGTGCGGTACGACCTCATCCACGCGGGTGCGGCCGAGGCGCGGGCGGGGGTCGCCGTCTGTCGAGATCAGACGCTACGGTCGCCAATGATTCACGTCCAACATAGATTTTGGATGTCGCGATACCTGGAGAGCATCAATGTTCACCCTTGCCCAGCTGACGAGCTTCGTGGCCGTCGCCGAAGAACTGCACTTCACCCGTGCCGCGGAGCGACTGAACATGACGCAGCCGCCGCTGAGCCGGCAGATCCAGCTCCTGGAGAGCGAGCTGCGCGTGCATCTGCTGGACCGCACCAACCGCACGGTGCGGCTCACCCCCGCCGGCCGGGCCTTCCTGGTCGAGGCCCGCCGCATCCTGCGCCAGTCCGAGCACGCCACCCTCGCCGTGCGCCGGGTCTCCAGCGGTGAGGCGGGCGCGATCGCCGTCGGGTTCACGGCCGCCAGCGCCTACTCCGCCCTCGGCGGTCTTCTGCAGACCGCGCGGGCGGCGTTGCCGGGGGTGGAGATCCTGTTGCAGGAACTCGTCACCCGGGACCAGCTCAAGGCGCTCGGCGAGGGTTCGCTCGACCTCGGGCTGATCCGGCCCTCGGCCACCGGGGCGGACCTGACCTCGCGCACGGCCGTGCGGGAGGGGCTGCTGGCGGCCCTGCCCGCGCAGCATCCGCTGGCCGCGGGGTCCGGGCCGCTGCGGGTCGGGGACCTCGCGGGAGAGGACTTCCTGATGTACTCGCCCATCGAGGCCCGCTACTTCCACGAGCTGCTGGTCAGCATCTTCCGGGCCGCGGACGTCCGGCCCGTCTTCACCCAGTACCTCAGCCAGGTCCACAGCATCCTGGCCCTGGTCAACGGCGGCTGGGGGATCGCCCTCGTCCCCGAGGCCGCGGCGCAGATGCGCTACGGCGGGATCGCCTTCCGGCCCGTGGACCTGCCGGACCCGCGGCCGGTCGAACTGCACTTCGTATGGCGCAAAAACAACGACAATCCGGCTCTGGATGCGCTGCTGTCCCACCTGTGACACCCGCCCGGCACGTTCATGTCACATGACTGTCATATAAGGAAGGTATCGCAAGCAACAAAATTCGACATAGACGTGCATCAGAACCCTCTCTACGGTCAACTCAGCCACCGGTTCGGTGGCTCGGACCGCACGCGGCACCGCTGCCGTATCCCCCGGGTCTAGGAGATTGACCATGACGGTTCTCGGCCGGCAGGACGAGCCGGCGACCGCCGGCCCCGAGCCGCCCCCGGCGCGGCCCGGTTCGGGCAACGGTTTCGGCCAGGTGCTTCGACGCCACGGCGGACCGCACCGGGCGATCGACCCTCCGGTGTCCCCGGCGCGCCACCGAGCGCGGCGTCCGGGGACCGCTTCGGTCACGCCGGTCTCCCGCTCGGCGGCCGACGGCCGGCCCTCGACCCGCTAGCCGTCACCGCGGACCGCGCGGACTCCGCAACCGTTCCGACCGCGCAGACCTGCAACCCGCGCAGACGCGCGATCGTGCCATCCGTGCCGACCGCGCAGACGCACGACCGTGCCACCCGTGCCGACCGCGCGGTGGCGCGGAGGGCGGCCGAGGAGCCGGCTCCTATCCCGAGCCGGTAGGGCCGCGCGGGAGAACGGCCGGCGTCCCGCCCCACTCGGAGCGGCCCGAGCCGCCGTCCGCCCCGCCCGTACCCCTCCGGCGCCGGCCGCCCTGTGGCCCGCCCCGCCGCCGCGCCGCCTGCCACGGCGCGACGCCACCGCCGTGCCGCGTGCGGTCGACCACACCCTGCCCCGCCCCACCCCGCATCCCAGCCGTGCCGCGTTCCGCGCCGTCCCGGCACCGGCTGCTCAACCACAGTTCAAAGGGGAGCTGACATGCCACTTCTCGTAGTCGGAACCAGCGTTCTGGTTCTGCTACTCCTCATGACCCGGCTGAAGCTGAACGGCTTCGCGGCGCTCCTGCTGGTGGCGGTCGGTGTCGCCGTGGTGCAGGGGATACCGGTGACGGACATCCCGGACGTCCTCTCGGACGGCATCGGGGGCCAGATCGGTGACACGATGCTCACCATCGGGCTCGGCGCCATGGTCGGCCGCGTCATGGGGGACTCCGGCGCCGCCCAGCGCATAGCCGGCAAACTCCTCGACGCCTTCGGCCCGCGCTGGGTCCAGGTCGCCATGGTCGTCACCTCCATGCTCATCGGCGTGACCATGTTCTACGAGGTCGCCTTCATCATCATCGTGCCCATCGCGTTCACCCTGGTCCGGGTCACCGGGGCGAACCTGCTGTGGGTCGGGCTCCCGATGTCGATCGCCCTGTCGACCATGCACAGCTTCCTTCCCCCGCACCCCGGCCCCACCGCCGTCGCCGCGACCTTCCACGCCTCCGTCGGACTGACGTTGTTCTACGGTCTGTTCATCGCGGTCCCGGCCGGCGCGCTCATCGCGCTGCTCTGGCCGCGCCTGCCGTTCATCAAGGCCATGTCCCCGGCCATCCCCAAGGGCCTGGTCAGCGAGCGCGAGTTCACCGACGAGGAGATGCCCGGCCTCGGCTGGTCCCTGTTCGTCGCGCTCTTCCCCGTCGTCCTGATCGCCGGCGCCGCGGTGACCGACATGGCCGCCTCCGGCGAGAGCCCGTTGCTGCACACGGTCGAGTTCATCGGCTCGGCGCCGATCGCGCTCCTGCTGACGCTGCTCCTGGCGATCTGGGCGTTCGGGCCGAGGATCGGCCGGAGCCTGTCGGACGTCAGCTCCTCCTGCGGCTCGGCGGCCCAGGCGATGGCGATGATCCTGCTGGTGATCGGCGCCGGCGGCGCCTTCAAGAACGTCCTCGTCGAGGGAGGCATCTCCGACTACATCAAGGACATCACCGAGACCTGGACCATCTCGCCCATCATCCTCGCCTGGCTCATCGCGGTCATTCTGCGGGTGGCCCTCGGCTCGGCGACGGTCGCCGTCGTCACGGCCTCCGGCGTGGTGCTGCCCCTCCTCGCCGGCAGCGGGGTGAGCCCCGAGATGATGGTGCTCGCCGTCTCCTGCGGCTCCATCGCCTTCTCCCACGTCAACGACCCCGGCTTCTGGCTGTTCAAGGAGTACTTCAACCTCTCGGTCATCCAGGCGATCAAGGTGCGCACGACGTACACGACGGTGCTGTCGGTCCTCGGCCTGGGCGGTGTCCTGGCGGCCGAGTACACCATCGGCGTCCTCGGTCTGTGACTCTGTGACTCTGTGACCCCTGGCCTTTTCCTCCCGTCCCGCCCCCACTCCCCGTACCAAAGGAACACGAGACCAGCATGAGCACGAGCCAGCCGACCGTCACCGCCTTCTCCGTCTATCCCGTGGCGGGCCGCGACTGCATGGAACTGAACCTCTCCGGTGCCCACGGCCCCTACTTCACCCGCAACATCGTCGTCCTGACGGACTCCGAGGGGCGCACGGGCCTGGGTGAGGTGCCCGGCGGAGAGAAGATCACGCAGACCCTGCGCGACGCCGAGTCCCTCGTGGTCGGTGCGAAAGTCGGCGACTACAAGCGGGTCCTGCGGGAGATCGGGGACCGTTTCGCCGACCGCGACTCCGGCGGACGCGGCGCGCAGACCTTCGACCTGCGCACCACCGTCCACGCCGTCACCGCCGTCGAGTCCGCGCTGCTGGACCTCCTGGGCCAGCACCTGGACGTGCCGGTCGCCGCGCTCCTCGGGGACGGCCGGCAGCGCGACTCGGTCCGCGTGCTGGGCTACCTCTTCTACGTCGGCGACCCGGGCCGCACGGACCTGGAGTACGTCCGCGAACACGACGCGGACGTCGACTGGTACCGGATCCGGCACGAGGAGGCTCTGACCCCCGAGGCGATCGTCCGCCAGGCCGAGGCCACCTACGACCTGTACGGCTTCCGCGACTTCAAGCTGAAGGGCGGCGTCCTGGACGGCGCCGAGGAGGTCAAGGCCGTCCTGGCGCTGAAGGAACGCTTCCCCGAGGCCCGGATCACCCTCGACCCCAACGGCGCCTGGTCGCTGCGCGAGGCCATCGAGCTCTGCGAGCCGCTGGTCGGGACGCTCGCCTACGCCGAGGACCCCTGCGGGGCCGAGGGCGGCTACTCCGGGCGGGAGGTCCTCGCCGAGTTCCGCCGCGCGACCGGTCTGCCCACCGCGACCAACATGATCGCGACCGACTGGCGGCAGCTGACCCACGCGCTGGCCCTGCAGTCGGTCTCCATCCCGCTGGCCGACCCGCACTTCTGGACCATGCAGGGCTCCGTGCGCGTGGCTCAGCTGTGCAACGCGATGGGCCTGACCTGGGGCTGCCACTCCAACAACCACTTCGACATCTCCCTGGCCATGGTCACGCACTGCGGGGCCGCGGCGCCCGGTGCGTACAACGCCCTGGACACGCACTGGATATGGCAGGAGGGCCTGGAGCGGCTCACCGTCGCCCCGCCCCGCATCGTCGACGGCGAGATCGCCGTGCCCGACGCCCCGGGGCTCGGCGTCCAGCTCGACATGGACCGCCTCCTCGCCGCGCACGAGCTGTACCGCGCCAAGGCCCTGGGCGCCCGGGACGACGCCACCGGCATGCAGTACCTGGTCCCCGGCTGGGAGTTCGACGCCAAGCGGCCCTGCCTGGTGCGCTAGAACCCGTCGTTCGGACCGGTCGCAGGGCGCCGACGGTGTGCCGTCGGCCGGGGGCGGCTGTCCGGGACATGCCCCGGACAGCCCGGACAGGCCCGGGACAGCCGGTCCGCCCCTACCGTCGCTCAGCATGGACACCACACGCAGAGCGTTGTTGAGAGCCATCGCGGCCGTTCCCTTCGCCGTCACGGCCGGCGGACTGTCCGTCCCGTCCGTGGCGCGGGCGGCGGAGCCGGAGTACCGGCTGAGGATGTACGACCGTGACGGCACGCCGACCGGCACCACATGGGCGGCCGCCATCCAGGGGCTGATCACCGGACAGCGGCTCGGCGTGGCCGGCCTCGTCGGGGACGTGCTCGGCAGGGCCGAGCGGCGCGCTTCGCCCCCCGGTGACTGGCGGGACGGCGCCGGGTCCGCGCCCCAACCCGACGGACTGGATTTCGCCTTCGGGTGGGACACGTCAGCCGCGTACCGGCAGGACGCCGGCGGCGATCGGTGGTACCCGCAAGGCATCACCACGAGCTACGACGCCCATGGCGGCTCGGTACCGGGAAGCGGCGGGAGGAAGGTCGCCCTCGTCTCCTGGTACGACAAGCAGGCCGGCGGCAACCAGGGCGCCAGGGTGTCCGTCGTCGACATCACCCGCACCGGCTCGTCGAGCCGCCCGCGGTACGACCACGTCCTGCTCGTCGTACCGACCAAGGAGTCGGGAGAGCCCTACGACTTCCGGGTCACCGAACTGCACGCGGGCGGCATCGCCTGGGCGGGAAGGTGGCTGTACGTGGCGGACAAGGACCACGGCCTGTACGTCTTCGACACCGCCGGCGTGCTCAAGGTGTCGCGGGGGTCGACGGCGGCGGCCCGCAGGCGTGCCCGGGCCTGGTGCGGCTACCACGGCGGTGACGGCACGTACTACGCGCACGGCTACCGGTACGTCATGCCCCTGCACCACGTGTACCGGCCGGCCGGTGGATCGGCGGCGCTGCGCTACTCGCAGGTGTCGCTGGACCGTACCCAGGGAGCCACGCAGTCGCTCGTGGTCAGCGAGTACTTCGAGACGAGCGCCGACGGAGTGGCCGTGCGCTGGGACCTCGACGGCGCCGGATACATCACCGCCGAGCGGTCCACGTCCGTCTGGCCGCTGCGCATCCCCAGGGTGCAGGGCGCGGTCTGCGTCGGCGACCGCACCTACTACTCGGCCAACGCCTCCCTCCCGCCCGACGGCGCGAACGCCGGTGCCGAGCAGGGGGAACTGTGGTTGCAGTACCCGCGAGGCGAGAAGATGACCGCCCCGCGCGGCAAGCTGAGCCTGGGTCCGGAAGACCTCAGCTACCAGCCACGCACCAGGGGCGGTTCCCTCTGGGGCCTCGCCGAGCACCCGGGCAGGAGGCGCGTCTACCGCATCCGCGTCTGAACCGGTGGCCAGAACGTCCGACGGCCGCCTACGACGGGCACCCCCCGAAGCCCCCCACGCGCCGAGCACACCGCGCCGCCGCGGTGCGGTGTGCTCGCCGTGACGCCGTGACGCCGTGACGCCGTGACGCCGTGACGCCGTGACGCCGTGACGCCGTGATGACGTGATGACGTAATGGCGTGACGCCGTGATGACGTAATGGCGTGACGGCGTAAGAGTGCGACGGTGCGTCAGACGGGGGAGGCGGGGGCCTGTCGGTCAGGCGGCGGGTGCACGGAGGCCGGGGCAGGAGCCTGCGGTGGGTCGTCGGCCCGCAGGGCCTCAGGTATCGCGGGGCTTCGCCGGTACGCACAGCCATGCGAGGCCCGCGGCGGCCAGGTAGGCCAGTGCGCCGATGGCCATGCTGGTGCGCAGCCCGGTGCTGTAGTCGGTGGCCGTGGCGAGCAGGCTGCCGCCGAGGGCCACGCCGGTGGCGCTGCCGATCTGGCGGGTGGTGTTGAACAGGGCGGAGGCGGCTCCTGAGGAGGCGGGGGGTGCGGCGCCCATCACGGTGGTGGTCGAGCCGGTGAGGGCGAAGGAGGTACCGAATCCCGCGGCCATCATGGGGGCCACCAGCAGCGGGTAGGCGGGTTCGGCTCCTGCCGCGGCCCAGCCGGCCAGCCCCAGGGAAGCCAGGAGCATGCCGGAGATCACCAGCGGACGGTCGCCGGTGCGCCGGGTCAGCCGCCCGGACAGGACGGAGGCGAACATGGTCATCGCCACCGCCGGGAACAGGGCCAGCCCGGTGCCGAGGGCGCTGAAGCCGCGCTGGTGCTGGAATTCCAGGCTGGCGGTGAAGACCATGCCGTAGAAGCCGAAGTTGAACAGCAGGCCGATGACGGCTCCGCCGCCCAGCGCACGAGAGCGCAGCAGGCTCAGCGGAAGGACCGGAGACCGCGCCATCCGCTCGCGCACCGCGAACGCCGCGGCGGCCAGCGCGGCCAGGCCCGCCCCGATGAGAACGGCCGGATCGGACCAGCCTCGCCGTCCGGCCTCGTTGAGTGCCGAGGTGAGCAGTGCCACCGCCGCCACGACCGCGCACTGCGCCGGCCAGTCCAGGGACCGGCCGGCGCGGCGGGGCGAGCGCGCCACATACCGCAGCGTCAGCACCAGGCAGGCCGCACCGGCGGGCAGATTGATGAGGAACACCCAGCGCCAGCCCACCGTGGAGACGAGCAGACCGCCCAGCAGCGGCCCGGCGGAGGCCGCGATGCCGGCCATCGAACCCCACATCCCGAAGGCCCGGGAGCGTGCGGCCGGCGCCGGATAGGCCTGCTGGAGCAGGGCCAGGGAACCCGGCACGATCAGCGCCGCGCCGAGCCCCTCCACCAGCCGGGCCGCCACCAGGAAGGCGGCGCTCGGCGCGAGCGCGCACGCGGCCGAGGACACGGTGAACACCACCACGCCCGAGCAGAAGACACGACGGTTGCCGAGCCGGTCGCCCAGAGCGCCACCGGTCAGCAGGAACCCGGCGAAGACCAGGGTGTACCCGTCCGTGATCCACTGGATGCCGGTGAGCGAGGCCGACAGTTCCCTGCCGATCACCGGCACGGCGACATTGATGACCGTCACGTCCAGGATCACCATGAAGTATCCGGCGCATACCGCCAGCAGCGGTGCCGCGGACCGTAGCTGGGACTCCGGGGCCGGCCCGGGGGAGCGCATGGACCCACCGCCACCGGCCGACTCCGCGAACGCCACGGCTCCCACTCCATCCCGTCCACGGAGGAACTGCATCAGAATGTAACGATAAGTTCCCTGTGCTCCACATCGCGGGAACGGGGCTGCGCGCACCGTCTCCGGCGAGGGAGCGAACGCGGTGGGCGTCGGCGACTGCCCGGCCTGGCCCGCGCGGGGGAGGGCGGGCGCCGCGCGCGTGGCCGCGGCGGCGGAAGAGACGGCGACGTACAGTTCCGCCTTCGGCTCAGCCTCGCGCGTGGAACGGCCCGTCAGGCGCGGCCGGCGGCCTTGCGCAGGCCGTAGGCGGCGGCGCCGGCCGCGATCACCGCGGCTCCCCACAGCACCGACGCCGGTGGCAGTGCGAAGGCCAGGACCAGGCAGCCCGCCGTGCCGACGACCGGCACGATCCGCGCGGGCCGGCCCTCGGCGGGTGTGAGAGTCCAGGCGGAGGCGTTCGCGATGGCGTAGTAGGCCAGCACGCCGAAGGAGGAGAAGCCGATCGCACCGCGCACGTCCGTGGTGGCGGCCAGGACGGCGACCACCGCGCCGACCGCCGGCTCGGCGCGGCGCGGCACCTTGAACCGGGGGTGGACCGCGGCCAGCGCGTGCGGCAGGTGCCGGTCGCGGGCCATGGCCAGGGCGGTGCGCGACACCCCGAGGACCAGCGTCAGCAGCGCCCCGATCGCCGCGACGGCCGCCCCGGCGCGCACCACCGGCGCCAGTCCCGGGACACCGGCCGCGCGCACGGCCTCGGCGAGCGGGTCCGCGGTGCGGGCCAGCCCGTCCGTGCCGAGCACCGCGAGCACGGCGACGGCGACGGCCGCGTAGACGGCCAGTGTGATGCCGAGCGCGAGAGGGATGGCGCGGGGGATGGTCCGCTCCGGGTCACGGATCTCCTCGCCGAGGGTGGCGATGCGCGCGTACCCGGCGAACGCGAAGAACAGCAGCCCGGCCGCCTGGAGCACGCCGCCGAAGGTGGCGGGCTCCCCGGCGTCCAGCCGCGTGGCCTGTGCCTGACCTCCGGCCAGGCAGACGGTGACCACGGCGGCGAGCACCACCAGGACGACCGCGACGATCCCGCGCGTCACCCACACGGACTTCTGCACACCGAGGTAGTTCACCCCGGTCACCGCCACCGCTGCGGCGACCGCCACGGGGTGGGCCTGGCCCGGCCACACGTACGCGCCCACGGTCAGGGCCATCGCCGCGCAGGAGGCGGTCTTGCCGACCACGAAGGACCAGCCGGCCAGGTAGCCCCAGAAGTCGCCCAGTCGTTCGCGGCCGTAGACGTAGGTGCCTCCTGACTGGGGGTAGCGCGCGGCCAGGCGGGCCGAGGAGGTGGCGTTGCAGTACGCCACCACGGCGGCCGGCGCCAGGCCGATCAGCAGTCCGGAGCCCGCTGCGCGGGCTGCCGGGGCGAGCGCGGCGAAGACACCCGCGCCGATCATCGAACCGAGCCCGATCACCACGGCGTCGGACACGCCCAGGTGCCGCTTCAGCTCTCCCGCTCCGGCAGACGCCGCCGACCCGCCCATCGTTCGCTCCTCGAACTCAGCCACGGACATCACAGACTCCGTTGTCGGCGCACGATAGAGGAACAGGGTGTCGAGCAGGGGAACCGCCCGCTTCCGGCGCCGATCCGCGGCCCCGCGACGATCTGGCGTGGTCGATCGAGGGGATCAGCGCAGCGGTGCCGACGGCGCCCACCGGGGTGCGCCGCGGCCGGTCACGGACCGCGCCGGGGCCGGTCACGGACCGTGCCGGGGCCGGTCACGGACCGCGCCGGGGCCGGTCACGGACCGTGCCGGGGCCGACCGTGCGAGTGCACCGCCCCGGGGCCGGCCGTGCGAGTGGACCGTCCCCTCTCAGCCCGCGAACGGCACCTGCACCGACGACGCCCTCTCCCCGGCCGGGTGCGTCCACAGCCCCTGTCCGGCGAGCCGCGGCAGCACCCCCTCCCCGAACCAGTACGCCTCCTCCAGATGCGGGTACCCGGACAGCACGAACTCCTCGATGCCCAGCGCCGCGTACTCCTTGATCCGCTCGGCCACCTCCTCGTGGCTGCCCACCAGGGCGGTGCCCGCGCCTCCGCGCACCAGGCCGATCCCGGCCCACAGGTTGGGGTGGATCTCCAGCCCGTCCCGGCTCCCGCCGTGCAGCGTGAGCATCCGCCGCTGCCCCTCGGACTCGCTGCGCGCCAGCCCGGCCTGCACGGTCCGGACGGTCTCCGGGTCGAACCCGTCGAGCAGCCGGTGCGCCTCCGCCCATGCCTGCTCGGAGGTGTCCCGGGTGATGACGTGCAGCCGGATGCCGAACCGCAGCGTGCGTCCCTCCCGCGCGGCGAGCCCCCGGACCCAGGCGATCTTCTCGGCGACCTGGGCCGGCGGCTCGCCCCAGGTGAGGTAGACGTCCGAGTACCGGGCGGCGACCTCGCCGGCGAGCGGTGAGGAGCCCCCGAAGTACACCTCGGGGACGGGATCGGGGACCCGGACGAGCTTCGCGTCCTCGACCCGGAGGTGCTCGCCCTTCAGGCCGACGGTCCCGCCCTTCCAGAGATCGCGGACGATCTGCAGGAACTCGCCGGTACGGCGGTAGCGGTCGTCCTTGTCGAGGAAGTCGCCGTAGGCCCGCTGCTCGTGGCTCTCGCCGCCGGTGACGACGTTCAGCAGCAGGCGGCCGCCGGAGTGCCGCTGGAAGGTGGAGGCCATCTGCGCGGCGAGCGTCGGGGAGACGAAGCCGGGACGGAAGGCCACCAGGAACTTCAGCCGCTCGGTGTGCCGGCTGACCATGGCCGTGGTCAGCCACGCGTCCTCGCACCAGGCGCCGGTGGGGGTGAGCGCGCCCACGAAGCCCAGATCCTCCGCGGCGCGGGCGATCTGGCTGAGGTAGGCGACCGTGGGCGGCCGGTCACGCCCCGAGGCGGTGGCGGGGGTGCCGTGACCGCCGCCGACGACATGGCGGCTGTCTCCGTTCGTGGGCAGGAACCAGTGGAAGGTCAGGGACACGAGGGGTCTCCGTTCGGTGGTGTTGCTAGAGGAGGCCGTGGCGGGGCGGTCTGGTCCCGTCGAGGGCGTACCGGCCGATGTGCTGGATCTTCCAGCGGCTCGGGTCGTGCAACGTGTGGGTGCGGGCGTCGCGCCAGTGGCGGTGCAGGTTCAGGGAGGTGAGCGCGGACCGGGTGCCGGAGACCTCGAACAGCGCGCCGGCCACCTCCACCGCCGTGCGGCCGGCCTCCACCTTGGCCGCGGCGACCGCGACGGACGCCTCGGCGGCCGAGTCGTCGGTGAGGTCGGCCCGCGCCGCGTCCACCGCCCGCGCCGCCTCCCGCAGGAGTGCCTCGGACGCCCGCACCCGCAGGGCGAGCTCACCGAACTGCTGGATCAGCAGCGGATCCTCGGCGGCCGTCTCGACCCCGCTCTCGAACCAGGGCCGGCTCTTGGTGCGGACGAACTCCGCGGCCTCGGCCAGCGCTCCCGCGGCGATGCCGGCGTCGACGGCCGCGTGCAGCAGCTGGGCGACCGCGCCGTGGAGCTGGGGACCCCGGAAGGTGAGGTGGTGGGGCAGGACCCGGTCGGCGGGCACGGACACGCCGTCCAGGCGGACGGTGCCGCTGGCGGTCGTCCGCTGACCGAGGCCGTCCCAGTCGTCGATCACCGTCAGGCCGGGGGCGTCCCGCGGCACGTACGCCACGTGCAGTTCGTCGTCCTCGGCGCGGGCCAGCACCGGGATCCAGTCGGCGAACAGGGCACCGGTGGAGTAGTGCTTGACGCCGGTGAGGAGGTAGGAGCCGTCCGGCGCCGGCTCCAGGCGGGTGCGGATGTCCTGGACGTGCCGGGTGCCCGCCTCCGACTGGGCGTTGCCGAAGCGGCGGCCGGCCAGCAGCTCGGCGAAGAAGAACTTCTGCTGCTCCGGCGTGCCCTGGCGGCGGATCACGTTGACGTAGGCGAAGTGGCTCTGCGGGATCTGGGCGAGACTGCCGTCGGCGGAGCCCAGCAGCCGGAAGATCTCCGCGAGGGTCTCGGCCCGGACGTCCGCGCCGCCGTGTCCGGCGGGCACGGTCACGGCGAGCAGCCCGGAGGCGGAGAGCCGGTCGAGCTCCTCGCGGGGCAGCCTGCGTTCGCTGTCGCGGGCCGAGGCTCCCGCGCGGAACGCGTCGGCCAGGACCGCCGCGACGGCGACGGCCTCGGCGTCGTCGGCGATGACGTGCGCGGTCATGGCCGTCAGCTCGCCGCGGCCAGGACCGGGGCGCCGCCCAGCACGGTCGAGAACCGGTCGACGACCTGGACGAGCGCCTCGCCGGCGGACGGGGCGACCGTGATCGAGCCGTCCTCGTGAGCGGTGATGTCCTTGTCGAGGGTGAACCAGCCCTGCACGATGTGGGCCGCACCCATGGAGTTCAGGACGGGCCGCAGCGCGTAGTCGATGGCCAGGACATGGGCGACGGAACCACCGGTGGCGAGCGGCAGCACGGTCTTCCCGGTGAGCGCGTACTGCGGGAGCAGATCGAGGAGCGCCTTGAGGACACCGGAGTACGACGCCTTGTAGACGGGGGTGCCGACGACGACACCGTCGGCGCGGGCGAACAGGTCGGTGGCCTCGACGATCGCGGGGTGGCGGAAGTCCGCGCCGAGCAGGGCCTCGGCCGGGATGGTGCGCACGTCCAGAGGGATCACCTGGTGGCCGTGGGCGATGAGCCGCTGGTCGAGGTGGCGCAGCAGGCGGCCGGTGCGGGAGGAGGCGGAGGGGCTGCCGGAGACGGACAGGACGGTGGCCATGGGTCCTCTTTCGGGGAGTCCGGGGCGCCCGTGCGGAACGGGCGCCCCGGGGGGTGCGGTCAGGAGTACCAGGTGGGTTCGGGCAGTTCGCCCTCGAGGACCCAGCGGCCGACCTCGCGGCGCTTGTAGGCGACGGGGTCGTGCAGGGTGTGCGTGCGCACGTTGCGCCAGAAGCGGTCCAGGCCTTCGCCGGTGGCGGTGGAGCGGGCGCCGGTGACCTCGAAGATGCGGCTCGAGACCTCCAGGGCGACATCGGTGGCGCGGGCCTTGACCGCCGCCACCCGCACCTCGAAGTCGCCGCGGGCCTGCGCGGTCACCGCGTCGGGGTCGTCGTGCAGCTTCTGCCCCTCCGCGGCGACCGCGTCGGCGAGGGCCTCCACGGCCCAGAGCTTGGCGGTGAGGTCGCCGTAGACGTCGATGACGTACGGCTCGTCGACCGCCCGTTCGTGGCCGCCGTGCAGCCAGGAACGGGACTTGGTGCGGGTGTAGCCGGCCGCCGTCTCCAGCGCTCCGGCCGCGATGCCCAGGTAGAAGTTGACGAAGACGAGCTGGATGGTCGGGACGTTGAGGGTGTTGTAGACGCGCGGCTGGAACACCTTGCCGACGTAGCCGGCCGCGGAGGACCACGGGGTGCGCACGCCGTCGAGGGTGACGCCGCCGCTCTCGGTCAGCCGCTGGCCGATGTTGTCCCAGTCGTCGTGGAAGGTCAGGCCCTCGCTGTCGGAGGGGACGATCGCGAAGATGTGCTGGTCGGTGCCGTCCAGTACGCCTTCGAGGACGGTGACGTCGGAGACCTTGCTGCCGGTGGAGAAGGTTTTGCGTCCGGTGAAGACGAGGTCGTCGCCGTCCTCGGTGACCACGACGTCCTTGTCGCGAGGGTTGACGGCGCCGCCGAAGAACCAGCGGCCCCGGGCGGCCTCGGCCTCGACGTGCTCCCACTGCTCACGGGTGCCGACGAGCCGGGCGGCCCAGTTCCACAGGTAGTGGTAGCCGAGGAGCTGGCCGATGGAGCCGTCGGCCTTGGCGATCTCGCGGACGACGCGGTAGGCGGTGGGCCACGACTGGCCCCCGCCGCCGTGCTCGACCGGGCCGAGCAGGGTGACCAGGCCGGCGTCCTTCAGCAGCCGGACCTCGGCGTACGGGGTGGCGCCGGCGCGGTCGCGTTCGGCGGCGTCGGTGGCGAGGACGGCGGCGACCTCGGCGGCGCGGCCGATCCATTCCTCGGGGGTCTGCGGGGCGGGCTGGGTCTGCCAGTCGGAGGAGTGCGTGGCGGTGCTCATGCTCGTCGACCTCTTTCGCGGTGCGGTGCGGTGCGGAAGGTGGGGGCGGTCAGGCGCGGACCGGGACGGCGTCGGACTCGGCGTCGACGTCGGTCTCGGTGGTCTCGGTCTCGGTCTCGGTCTCAATCTGTTGGGCCTCCAGCTCGCGGACGAGGGGCAGCACGCGCCGGCCGAAGTACTCGACCTCCTCGTGGTAGTGGAGGAAGCCGAGGAGGAAGAGGTCGACGCCGAGCTTCTTGTAGGCGACGATCCGCTCGGCGATCTGCTCCGGTGTGCCGATGAGGCCGGTGCGGAAGCCGTCGTTGTACTGGACGAGGTCCTCGAAGGTGGAGTCCTGCCACATGCCCTTGCCGTCGGCGGTGGACTGTCCCGCCTGCTTCACGGCGGCGCCGAAGCCCTCGACGGCCTCGCTGTCCGCCTTCGCGACGATCTCCCGGAGGGTCTCGCGCGCCTCGCCCTCGGTGTCCCGGGCGATGAGGAAGCCGTTGAGGCCGAACTTCGGCGGCGTACGGCCGGCTTCGGCCGCGGACCGGCGTACGTCGGCGATCTGCTCGGTCACGCCGTCGAAGTCCTTGCCGTTGGAGAAGTACCAGTCGGAGACCCGGCCGGCCATCTGCCGTGCGGCGGTGGAGTTGCCACCCTGGAAGATCTCCGGGTGCGGGCGTTCGGGGGTGTTGAGGGGCTTGGGCTTGAGGGAGAAGTCGCGCAGCCGGTAGAAGTCGCCGGCGAGTTCGGCGTGGTCCTCGGTCCAGATCGAGCGCAGCGCGCGGATGAACTCCTCGGAACGGCGGTAGCGCTCGTCGTGCTCCAGCCAGGGCTCGCCGAGGGCGGTGAACTCGCCCTTGAACCAGCCGGAGACCACGTTGACGGCGAAGCGGCCGCCCGAGAGGTGGTCCGCGGTGGCGCCGAGCTTGGCGAGGACGCCGGGGTGCCACAGCCCCGGATGGACGGCGGCGATGACCTTCAGCCGCTGGGTGGCGAGGAGCAGGGCGAGGCTGAAGCTGGTCGACTCGTGCTGGTACTCGGCGCCGTAGCTGGCCATGTAGCGGACCTGGCTGAGGGCGTAGTCGAAGCCGTTGTTCTCGGCGAGGACGGCGAGTTCCCGGTTGTAGTCGTATCCCCAGTCGGTGCGCTGCTCGATCGTGCTGGTGACGAGTCCCCCGCTCACGTTGGGGACCCAGTAGGCGAATTTCACGGGCGCTGCGGGCATGCGGAACTCCTGGCGCGAAAAGGTGTCGGGCACGCCGAATTCAGGGTGCGGAAACACGCTGTGAATCCATGCGCTGGATTCATGCGGTGCATCCCGTGCGGTGCATCCGTACGATGCGTCGGGCGGTGCATCCGTACGGTGCGTCGGGCGGTGAATTCAGGCGGTGAGGGGAGCCTGCACGGCACACGACCGCACGACCACCGACGCGCCTGCGCGTGCGGGGTGCGGGTACGGGTGCGGTGCGGGAGAGGGGCGGCGGATCGGGGAGGCGATCAGGCCGCGGCGCAACAGGAGGCGCTGGAGACGCGCGCGAGGTCGACATGGCGTCGCCGCGTGAGGTCCAGTCGCATCTTCATGCCGTCGATCGTGGCAGCCGCCGGCCGCAACGGTCAAGGCAAACCCGACCGGTCTCGTATCGCGGACCATTGAATTTCACGAAGGCGTGACAGGGAAACCCTTGAACAGGTGGTGAATGCGGCCGCATTCTTCCGGCGTGCGGACAGAACAGCTGGAATACATAGCGGCGGTCACCCGGCTCGGTTCGCTGCGCCGGGCCGCCGAGGAACTGCGCCTGTCGCAGCCCGCGTTGAGCGAGACCGTGCGGAACCTGGAGCGCGAGCTGGGCGTGGACCTGCTGGAGCGCAAGCGTTCCGGCGCCACGATGAGCACGTCGGGGCGTGAGCTGCTGCCCCACATCATCGGGGTGCTGGACGCGGTGGACCGGCTGCGCGCGGCGGCGGGCGAGCAGCACCGCATCAGCCGTATGGTGCGCGTCGGCACCGTGAACGCGGCGACCGTGCCGCTGCTCATCCCGGCGGTGCGGGAGTTCCGCGCCGCGCATCCCGTCACCCAGGTCGAGGTGGTGGCGGCCCAGCAGACCGACATCCACCGGACGCTGCTGGAGGGGGGCTTCGACCTGGGCCTGGTGAACCACCTGGCGGGCGACGACATGCCCGCCGAGTTCGAGTCCACCGAACTGCTGCGGGGGCGGCCGGTGGTGTGCGTGCGGCCCGACAGCCCACTGGCGGCCGGGCCGTCGGTGTCGGTGGACGACCTGCTCGGCGTGCCCCTGATCGGGATGCGCTCCGGATATGTGATGCACCGTTATGTGCACCGGCTCCTCGACGGCCGCGCACCCTCGTTCGCGTACTCCACCGACGGGGCGGAGATGGGCAAACTCATGGTGGCCGAGGGGCTGGGGGCGACGGTCCTGCCCGACTTCAGCGTGGCCGGCGACCCGCTGGAGCGGCGGGGTGCCCTCACCTACCGGCCGATCAGCGGGGAGACGACCCGGGTACTGCTGATGCTGCGCCGACGCCGGGCGGACTCCGTGCCGCAGGCCGCGCAGGACCTGCACGAGGTGTTCGTGCGGACGGCACGGGAACTGGGCACGGGCGGACGCTGAGGGCACCGGCCCCACCACGGTCCGCCCGTACCGGTCCGCCGGCGGTGGGCACAGGCCGCCGTCCGTGCCACGGGCCGAGAGGACCGGACCACGCGCCGTCCCGGCCCACCGCAACGCTCTGTCAGCCCTCGCCCGAGCCTTCTGTACCTGCGTCCGCCGTGATCGGCACGCTGCGTCCTCTGACGACAGGGCCCAGCGGTCGTACCGCTCCGGCAGCACCGCCGAGCCGATGTCCCGGAGCCGGTAGGCGTCGTGCGCCGGCCACGGCGCCCTCCACCTCGATCGTCGCGCTGGAGGACGTCAACGGACGGGCGTTCTGGGCGTCATGTGTCGCTCGACGTGGATCTGGGTGAAGACCGCGACCTTGGCCCGCAGGGCCCAAGGGTCGAAGGGCTTGGTGATGTAGTCCACGCCACCGACGAGGTACCCCTGACTGGCGTGGACCGGATCCGCGCCCATGGCGGTGAGGAAGATGATGGGAACGTCACGGTTGCGGTGGCGGCGTTTGATCTGGGCGGCCGTCTCGTAGCCGTCCATGTCGGGCATCTGTACGTCCATGATGATGACGGCGAAGTCGTCGTTGTCCAGGAGGGCTTTCAGCGCCTCCCGTCCGGACGAGACCGTGACGAGGTCCTGATCCAGCGTGCCGAGGACAGCGGTGATGGCCAACAGGTTGTCGGGCTGGTCGTCCACGACGAGGATCTTGGGCAGGCCGGCGTCCGGCACGGTCGGGAGCACCGTGGGACGTTCGAGAGCGTCGAGCTGACGCTCCAGCAGCTCGCAGCGCTCTTCGGCGGCGGCCCTCTCCTCCCGCGCGTTCTTCAGTTCCTCACCGAGCCTGGTGACCTGCTGCTGCAGCACGTCACGTTCCTCGAGCAGTTGGGTGACATCGGGGTGAGCGGCCGCCAGTTCGTCCGCACGGCCCCGCTCGGCCTTCCAGTCCGCCTCCAACTGCGAGAGCCGCACCTCCAGGTCGTGGATGCGGTTCGTCCGCTCCAGCAGAGCGTCGCCCAGGACGTCCCCCTGAACGCTGGAACGCCGGGACCGGCGGTCGGCGTCGGCCAGCTGTTCCTCGAGGACCTCCATCGCATGGTGCTGCGAGGAGCCGGCATCGATCGCGGCCCGGTACAGCTCCCGGACGAGCTCGACGGCCTCGGGCGTCACGGCCGTTCCCCGGTGCTCACCGAGATCGGCCATCAGCTCCCGCACGATCTTCCACGGAGGCAGCCGGGTGCCGTTGAGGTACCGGGACAGCGTGCCGGGGTCCCACTGCCGGCGCGTCGCGTACCGGCGCACCGAGACTCCCAGCCCCTCGAACAACTCCCTGAGAGCCTGGGCCAGAGCACGCGTCGCTTCGGGAAGGTCACTGCCGAGCGGCCTCAGCTCACCCACGCCCCTCTCCTTCCGACTCGCGGGACGTGCCACCGCGGGCCCCGTCGCTCACGATCAACCGGTTGAAGAACGAGGCGGCCAGTCCGGCCGCGGCGAGACCGGCGAGCACACTGCGGGAAGGCCCCTCACCCCCCGTCCAGGACAGTGCTGCCGCGACACCCCCGCTGAGCACCGCGAGCAGGAGGACGAGTGCTCCTCTGGTCGTCAACAACGGCTGTTCCATACGGTGTCCGTCCACTCGGCCCCTGGCCGAGTGGCAAGGGGAGCCCATCACCCGCGCGGCGGATTGCCCTCGGGGTGACACACAGAATGGAGTGCCGGGAACCTGTTGCGTACCGCAATCCGCGATGCAACACCCGTACTGAGGTTTCGTACTACGGCGGCATGACCGGGCGACGCGACGTTTCCCGAGGTCACCCGAGTCCTCTCGGACGCGGCGTTGCCAGTGTGTTGCGCGCAACGTGGGCTCCGGCGGGGACCGCCCGGAGGGCTCGCCGGCCAGGTGTTCAGGTCGCCGTCGGGGGCCGGTACCGGTGACCGGGGGCCGGAACCGGGCCCGGCCGGGGCGGCCGGTGGATCGGACCCGTCGTCCGGGACAGGGGCAGGCCCGTGGCGTCGTTCGCGCGGGCGATGATCTCCGCCGTGATGGACACGGCGGTCTCCTGGGGCGTGCGGGCGCCCAGGTCCAGGCCGATGGGGGAGTGCAGCCTGGCCAGTCGTCCCCCGGACAGTCCCGCCTCCCGGAGCAGGCGCAGGCGCTCGTCGTGCGTGCGTCGTGAGGCCATGGCGCCGATGTAGCCGACGGGCAGGTCGAGCGCCAGACGCAGCAGAGGAATGTCGAACTTGGCGTCGTGCGTGAGGACACAGACGGCCGTGCGTCCGTCCACCGCCGTCTGCCGCAAGTAGCGGTGGGTCCAGGCGATCACGATCTCGTCCGCATGGGGGAAGCGGGCCGGGGTGGCGAAGACGGGGCGGGCGTCGCAGACAGTGACCCGGTAGCCGAGGAAGCGGCTGGTCTCGCTGAGGGCGGCGGCGAAGTCGACGGCGCCGAAGATCAGCATGCGGGGGCGGGGTGCGTGGACGTGGACGAACGCGGTGAGCGGCTCGGGGCAGCTCTTTCCGTCCCCTCCGACCGTGGCGCGTCCGCCGCGCCCCGTACGCAGCAGGGCCCGGGCCTCTGCCGCCACCGCCGGCCCCGCCGGCCCCGCAGCCATGGCTGCGGAGGAGACGTGGTCGTCACCGAGAACGCTCAGTGTCGAGCCGAGGAGATGATCGGGTCCTTCCACGAGCTGTGCCACGGTGGCCGGCCGGCCCTCCGTCACCGCGGTCAGGGCGGCTGCCAGGTGGGCGTGGACAGCGGGGTCGACGTACTGGACGAAGACGTCGAGCTCACCGCCGCAGGTCAGGCCGACAGCGAAGGCGTCATCGTCGGAGTGGCCGAACCGGGCCCGCCGCGGGAGGCCGGCCTCTCGCAGGACATGTCGGCACAGTTCGTACACGGCACCCTCGACACAGCCGCCGGAGATGCTGCCGACCGCGTTGCCGTCGCGGTCCACCGCGACCGACGTACCGACCGGCAGGGGTGCGCTTCCGGTGACGTCGACGACCGTGGCCAGGGCGAAGGGGCGTGCGGCCTGGCACCAGCGGCGCAGCGTGTCCGCGATGTTCAGCATGGGGCTTCCTCCAGGAGACGCCGTCCGAGGGACGGGCCGGCCACCGCGACGGGGACGGCGCGCCGTCCGTACGGCGCTCCACCGCCCGCAACGCCCTGCCCGCCGCCGGCCGCGCCCTCCACCACGGCCCGGCCGGCGGGGACTCGGCCGCGGCGGCGGCCTTCACTCGTGCTGGGCGCCGGCTCTGATCGCTTCGCGGATAAGGGGGTAGGTGCCGCAGCGGCAGATGTTGCGGATGCCGTCCAGATCGGCGTCGGTGATCTCGCGTCCTTCTTCCGCCACGCGGCGCACGAGTGCGACGGCGGCCATGATCTGGCCGGGCTGGCAGTAGCCGCACTGGGCGACGTCCTGGTCGATCCAGGCCTGCTGCATCGGGTGCAGATCGGCCCCCACGGTGGCGGGGAGCCCCTCGATCGTGGTGATCTCGTCGGTCGGCCGGAGCGCTTCGACGGGCACCGTGCAGGGAGTGACGGCTCTGCCGTTGAGGTGGCTGGTGCACGCCTTGCAGACGCTGATGCCGCAGCCGTATTTGGGCCCGGTGACGCCGAGGATGTCACGCAGTACCCACAGGAGGCGCACGTCGCCGGCGACGTCCACGGTCACCTGTTCGCCGTTGAGGCGGAAAGTGTGCTCGGGCATGGGTGCTCCAGGTTCTCAGCGGACGTGGTCCAGGCCGTCGGTGGGGGATGCGGGGACGGGCGGGACGGTGGGCTTGGGCTCGAAGGAGAGCGTGCCGTGGTTGATCGGGAAGCTGGTGGGCATGGTTCCCGTGGCGCGGCCGTACGCGCAGGCGACGGCGGCCATCGAGGCGGCGACGCCCAGTTCCCCGGCCCCGCCGGGCTCCCCCGTGGTGGTCGGCATGATGCCGATGTCCAGTTCGGGCGGTGTGTTCCACTGCCGGGTGTAGAAGTAGTTGTCCCAGCTGGCTTCCAGGAAGTACCCGTCGCGCAGGTGCAGGCTGGAGGTCAGGGTCAGGGCGATGCCGTCCATGACGCACCCCATCATCTGCGCCTCCAGACCGCGTGGGTTGACGGCCAGGCCCACGTCCACGGCGAGGACCGCCTTGGTGACGCGGGGGCCGGTCACGCCGTCGCGGACCGGGCGGCCGACGGTCTCCGGGCGGCAGTCGATCTCCACGAGCACGGCGCTGGTGGCGTGGTACTCGGAGTGGAACGCGATCCCCTGCGCCATGCCGGCCGGCAGCGATCGCCCCCAGCGTCCGACCTCCGCGACCTTGTCCAGCACGGCCCGGGACCGCTCGTCCCGCAGGAAGTCGTGCCGGAACCGGAAGGGGTCCCTGCCCGTCTTCTCCGCCAGCCGGTCGACGAGGAGTTCGCGGGCGCAGGTGGCGTCGGGGGAGTAGACGTTGCGCATGCTGCCCGTGTTGAAGCCCTTGGTCTCGCTCAGAAGGCGGCTGTCGACACCGAAGTCGTAGGGCATCGACTGGGAGAGCTGGAAGAACGTCTCCGAGAACCCGATGTCGCCGACGGGCAGCCGCGCGGCCAGGGCGGTGAAGATCTCACCCAGTTCGTGACCGAGGTCGGTGGCCACGCTGGTGTGCCGCTGCTTGTAGCTGAGGACGGTGTCGCCGAGATACGCGATGCGCACGCGGGAGGTGGCCATGGGATGGGTGCGGCCCTGCCGTGAGTCGTCGGCGCGGTGCCGCAGCAGCTTGACCGGTTTGCCGATCTTCCGGGAGATCTCCACGGCTTCGAGCGCGGCGTCGAAGAACAGCTTCCGGCCGAAGGAGCCGCCGCCTTCGGTGACGTGCACCGTGACCGCGTCGAGCGGCAGCCCGAGCCGGGCGGCGATCGCCTCCTGCGCGACGATCGGTGCCTTCAGACTCGACCAGACCTCGGCGCGGCCCTGCCGTACGTCGGCTATCGCGCAGTTCGGTTCGAGTGCGCTGTTGCTGCGGAAGGCGAACGTGAACCTGGCTTCCACGCTCGGTGTCAGGGGTGGCGGGCCGAGGGGGATCTCAGCCGCCGCCAGCTCTTCGAGCACGGACGCGTCGGACTTGCCTTCCGCGCTGCCCGGCTTCCAGGACACGCGCAGGGCACGGACGGCGTCGATGCACTGGCCGAAGGTCTCGGCGCGTACCGCCACGCCGGTGGAGACGGTGGCGACGTCCGTGATGCCGGGCATGCCGCGGACCTCGGCCAGGTTGGCCACCGAGCCCACCGTGCCGTTGATGGTCGGCGGGCGGCACACCATGGTCGGCCGGGCGTCCGGCACGCTCAGGTCCAGGGTGAACCGCTTGCGTCCGGTGACGGCGGCGAGGGCGTCGACGCGGGTGCGCGGTGTGCCGATGACGGTGAAGCGTTCCCGCGGTGTGAGGTCGACGGCCACCTGCTGCGTCCGTACGCTCGCGGCCTTCTCGGACAGGGCACCGATGCCGATGCTCTCGCCGGCCGGGCCGGTGACCACTCCGGCCTTCAGGGTGAGGTCGGCGACGGCCGTGCCGAGCTCGTCCGCCGCGGCCAGCAGCAGCCGCCCGCGGGCGACGGCGGCGGCGACCCGCACCGGGGTGAAGGTGGAGACGGTCGTGTTCGAGGCACCGGTGAGCTGGTTGAACAGCAACTCCGGTCGCGCGTCGGCAAGGGTGACCCGCACCCGTTCCAGGGGGACGTCCAGCTCCTCGGCGATCAGCATGGCTGTCGACGTGGTGATGCCCTGGCCCACCTCGGCGCGTGGCAACGCGAAGGACACGGTGCCGTCCGTGCCGACCTCGACCGTGATCAGGCCGGAGGTCGGCAGGGCGGCCAGGGTCATCACGTCGTTGAGATCGACCAGTTCCGTGATCTCGGGGAAGGGGATGCCGGCTCGGGCCGTCGGCGCGGCAGCCAGTTCGGCGGCGGCCATGAGGGTCGCAGCCGCCAGCACGAACCCGAGAAACCGGCGCCGGCCCACGCTGTCCGTACCGGGCTCCGGCCGGGGTTCACGGTCGGTGTCGCTCATCGACGGTCCCTTCTCATGTCGTCGTTCCGTACTGCTCGTTCTCTTCGGCGTCGAAGATCTGTGCGCCGGAACGCGGGGTTCCGTCAGGGGCGGCGGAACCCCGCGGTGTGGCGTCGGAGGTGCTTCAGCCCGGGCGGTTGGTGTCGGGGATCTCGAGCTGGATGCCCTTGCCCTCGGCCAGGAAGAGCAGGACGAACTTGCGGATGGCCTCCTCCACGGTCCAGGCGGCCTCCGGAACCAGCGGCAGGGGGATCAGGCCTTCGCGGAAGGCGACCAGCAGCGGCCAGGCGGCGCTGATCAGCGGCTGCCAGAACGGCTCCTTGTCCAGTCCGATCAGGTCCCCGGTCCGGTTGCCGACCGTGTACCTGGAGAAGGCGTTGATCAGGGGGCGGGTCAGGCCGGCGTCGAGTTCGGCGACGATGTCGAGGAGCACGTCGGTCAGCTCGTTGCCCTCGGAGGTGGAGGCCAGGATCGGGTCGAGGACCTGCCGGGACTGGGCTTCGGCCTCGTCCCAGGAGGCGGGGATGTACTCGTCCAGGATGCCCATCATGTGCGCGGTCAGCTGCCACACGTGCAGGAAGCCGTCCGACTCGGCGGCGGAGACCGGCACCCTCCAGTCTTTCAGCTTGCGCATGACGAACGTGGGCAGACTGTGCCAGGTGACCATCATGTCCGCCTGGCTGATGGGGACGGTCTGGCCGCCGCTGGTGCGCGACCAGCCCGGGGACTGCGGCAGCAGGTGCCGCACGGCGGCGTGCACCAGCCGGGTCTTGACGGCTTCCACGATGACCTTGCCGTCGGGCCGGTAGGCGTTCAGGTCACCGACGGCGAAGCCCAGCAGGCTCGTCTTGGCGACCCGGTCCTCCATGTCGGCGCCGCCCTTGGAGTAGTACACGGAGCGTGCCTCCCGGGGGATGGCGGTGCTCAGCATCCCGCCGCCCACGCCGTTGAGCAGATTGAGGTAGATGCCCCTGGACTCGTTGAACTCGGCCGCCGTCTCCAGTTTCGCCCGATCCGCCCACGAAGGCAGCTGACGTGCGCCTTCCATCCACTCGCGCAGGTCTGCGGGCAGTCCGGCCGGCAGCGGCTGGTCGTTGCGGGTCCACTGGCGCAGCAGCTCGTTGACCTCGGGCACGTCGCCTCGGTCGATCACGGCGGCGACGAGCCGGTCGACCTGCTCGTCCCACACCCAGTCCGGGTCGAGTCCGAGAACACACCCTCTGGTCGCCCACGCCGTCGCCCTCGGCGATCGGCGCCGGTCCGTCACCGCCTTACTGGTCCTGGACGAGGTGGCGGCCCCGCTCTGGGCGCAGGCCAACGGGATCGACACCGCCGGCCTCGAGGAGTTGTCCCGTCACCCCGCGGTGCTCGCAGCCCTGGAGGCGACCGTCGCGGCGGCGAACACGGTCCTCTCGTCCGATGAACGGGTGACGAGGCACCGCGTCCTGCCGGGCCCATGGACAGCGGAGACCGGCGAGCTGACACCGACGCTGGGTCTGCGGCGCCGTGCCATCGACGAACTGCACGCCCGCACGATCGAGTCGATGTACGCATAGCAGCCGGCACACCAGGGAGCGTCACGAAGGAGCCGACCACATGGGCGTTCAGCGTCAGGTCCCACGACGCAGATGGGCGCCGGATGCCCGGCGTGCCGAAATCCTCGCCGTCGCGCGCGGGCTCTTCGGGGCCAACGGCCACACCAAGGTGTCCCTCTCGGACATCGCCGCCGAAGCAGGCGTGGCCCGCGCGCTGATCAACCACTACTTCGGCGGCAAACGTCAGCTCTACCTCGCGGTGGTACGGCAGACCATGGTCGTCCCGGCCTCCGTCCTGGAGATGCTGCCCCCGAGCGGCGCCGAGGAACGCCTGTCGATATGCGTCGACCGGTGGCTCGACGTCGTGGCGCGCAACCGGGAGATGTGGTTGTCCGCGATCAGTCTGGAAGCCCTCGGCAACGACCCTGAGATCGACCAGATCATGCTCGAAGCGGACGAGATCGCCACCGACTGCATCCTCGAGGCCGCGATGCTGTCCGACGTCACCGACGGACAGCCGAAGCTGCGGGCGATGATCCGCGCCCACAGCGGCATGCTCAAGGCCGCCTCCCGCGAATGGCTGGTACGCGGCACGCTCAGCCACAGGGATCTGCACGTGATGCTGACGCGCACGGTGCTCCACCTGATCGACACGGTCGTCCCCACCGTACGTCGGCACGACTGACGGTCCGTTCCCGGACGGACCCCCTGGGGACGCGCGGTCGTGGCCGCGTCCCCAGGGCCGAGGGTCAGGGCCCGGCAGGCCGAGATCCCGCCCGAAGAAGGTGGGGCTGGTAAGTGACCATGACGTCGGCGGAGTGGGGAACGGCCGGGGGCGCCCGCTCCGGCGTCGACACCGTCGTCCGTACGAGCACGTTCAGGTCGGCGGCTGCCGCTGGGATTCCGGCACCATGGTCCGGACGCACGGCGCCGTGGCCGTCTTCGGCCGGGCGGGGCCACGCGGGCGACATGACGTCGTCGTGCCGGGCGGGACGGCCCGACACCGGCACGGCTGACCGGCCGGCACGGCATACGGGGCACCCGACCCCGGGTGCCCCGCACCCGTCCGCACCTCTGGCCGCGTGCGCACCACGCCGACACCATCGAAGGGAACTGCCGTGTGCCGACGAGCCGACGGCGACGGGATCGTGACGCACCCCGCGCCCGCGCCCGCACAGCAGGTCGACCGGCCACCGCAGCGGTACGGCACCCGATTCGGCCGACACGGGTGATCAGCCGAGGAATTTCCGCAGGTGGGTCAGGAGGGCGTCGGGACGTTCCTCGGGGATGAAGTGGCCGCATGCGGGGATCTCGGCGGCGGTGACGTCGTCGGCGTACTGGCGCCAGATGTCCAGGCTGGGCAGCCGGGCAGGCAGGCCGGCCGAGCCCCACAGGGCCAGAACGGGCATGGTCAGACGGCGGCCCGCGGTGGCGTCCTCGTCGTCGAGGGCGAGGTCGCGCTCCTGGGCGCGGTAGTCGTCGAAGCCGGCGCGCAGCGCGCCGGGGCGGGACGCGGCGCGGACGTAGGCGTCGACGGCGTCCGGTGCCAGGCCGTGGCGGTTGTAGGTCCAGCGTTCGAAGAAGTACTCCAGGTAGGCGCGGACGTTGCTCCCGACCAGCAGCTCGGGGAGATCGGGCTGAAGGTGGAACAGCCAGTGCCAGTAGCCGGCGGCCACCGAGGCGTCGAGACGGCGGAACATCTCGCGGGTGGGGACCACATCGAGCACGGTGAGGCTTTCGACCTGGTCGGGGCGGTCCAGGGCCCAGCGGTGCGCCACCCGGGCACCGCGGTCGTGGCCGACCACGGCCGCCCGCTCGAACCCGAGGTGCCGCACGAGTCCGGAGATGTCCGCGGCCATCTGCCGCTTGTCGTACCCGGTGGCGGGCTTGTCGCTGAGGCCGTAACCGCGCAGGTCGGGGGCGATGACGGTGTGGGTGGCGGCGAGTTCGCCGAGCACCGGACGCCAGCACAGGCTGGTCTGCGGCCACCCGTGCAGCAGCACCAGCAGCGGCCCCGAGCCCGCGCGTGTGTAGTGCAGGCGGATCCCGTTGACCTGGGCCACACCCGTGGTCACAGTTGCCGTGGTCATGATCGTTCCCTTCCCGCCTTCGGTAACTAACCGTCTTTGGAGGTTAGTTGCACGCGGGTCCGTGGACAATGGGCTCATGGCGACGGACGACGAATGGCTCCGGTACGGCGGGCGGGTGTGCCTGGACTTCGCCAACACCCTGCGCGATCAGTGGAAGGAGCCCCGGGAGACACTCCGCGAACCGGACGACGTGGTGCGCTGGCTGCGCTGTGCCGGCCTGCTCACGGACCGGCCCCGCACCGGTGACGTGCCCGAGTCCGCGCTGCGTTCCGCCGTCGCGCTGCGGAAGGCGATCGACCGTGCGGTGCTGCGCGTGGCCGGCGGTGAACTGCCGGCTCCCGCTGACCTCGCCGTGATCAACGAGGCGTCGGCGGCAGCCCCCCGCCCCGCACCCCGTCTGGTGCTCAGGGGCGGCCGGTTGGAGTCGAGCAGTACGCCGCGGGTCGCCGTGGACGCGAGCGCGGGCCTCGGCCTCGTGGCCCAGGACGCGATCGACCTGCTCCTCTCCCCGGAGATTCGACGCGTCCGTATCTGCGCCTCCGAGCACTGCGCCCTGCGCTTCGTGGACCGTTCGCCCGCCCGCAACCGCCGCTGGTGCTCGATGACCCGCTGCGGAAACCGCACCAAGGTCCGGCTCCACCAGGCCCGCTCCCGCGCGCGCGGCTGATCGGGCAGGGGCTCGCGGCCGTATCGGCGCTCTCGCTCAGCTCGCCGCGCGCCTGCATGCGCGCGAGTCCCGACCTGATGGGCCCTTCCCACCGGTCGAAGGCGGCGACGAGGCCGGTCCGCGCCGACTGGTCACGGTCGGCGAGTTCGCCGGCGAGCGAGCCGATCTCGCAGCCGCCTTCCCCTCCCATGGCGTCCTGCCGGTCCCCTGCGAGCGCGGTGAACGATCTCGCGGGAGTGCGGATCAGCCCCCGGAGCCGTCCGCCCGGGGCGCCGCGGGCTCCAGACGGACCACGATCTCCTTGTACGTCGGCTGGTTGCTCTTCTCGGCCACGCTCTCCAGGGGCACCAGCAGGTTGGTCTCGGGGTAGTACGCGGCGGCGCAGCCCCGTGCCGTCGGGTACGGGACCACGCGGAAGTCTTCGACGCGGCGCTGGACATCGTCGGCCCAGACGCTGACCAGGTCGACGTTCTGCCCTGCGGTCAGGCCGAGTTCGGCCACGTCGTCCGGGTTGACGAGCACCACCCGGCGGCTTCCGAGAATGCCCCGGTAGCGGTCGTCGGACGTGTAGGGAACGGTGTTCCACTGGTCGTGGGAGCGCAGGGTCTGCAACAGCAGGTGCCCCTCGGGCGCTCGCAGCATTTCGCAGGCGTTGCGGGTGAACAGTGCCCTGCCGACGGCGTTGGAGTACACACCCTCGTTGACCGGGTTCGTCAGTTGGATACCACCGGGACGGGTCACCCGCCGGTTGTAGTCGTCCAGCCCCGGGACGACGCGGGAGATGCGGTCGCGGATCGCGCCGTAGTCGGCCTCGAACCGCTCCCAGGGGATGTCGGCCGTTCCGTCGAGGGTGCGGCGGGCCAGCCGGCTCAGGATGGCGACCTCACTGAGCAGCAGCGCGGAGGCCGGCCGCAGCCGCCCGCGGGAGGTGTGCACCTCGCTCATCGAGTTCTCCACGGTCACGAACTGCTCCCCGCTCGCCTGCACGTCCCGCTCGGTACGGCCCAGGGTGGGCAGGATGAGCGCGGTCTCGCCGCACACGGTGTGGGACCGGTTGAGCTTGGTGGAGATGTGGGCGGTCAGCCGGCAGGTGCGCACCGCCTCCTCGGTGACCGCGCTGTCCGGAGCGGCCCGGACGAAGTTGCCGGCCAGGCAGAGGAAGAACCTGACGCGGCCCTCGCGCATCGCCTTGATCGCGTTCACCGAGTCCAGTCCGTGGGCGCGCGGCGGGTCGAAGCCGAACTCCTGCCGCAGGGCGTCGAGGAACGAGTCCGGCATCTGCTCCCAGATGCCCATCGTGCGGTCGCCCTGCACATTGCTGTGCCCGCGCACTGGGCAGGCGCCGGTGCCCGCCCTGCCGACGTTCCCGCGCAGCAGCAGGAAGTTGACGATCTCCCGGATGGTGGGGACGGCGTGCTTGTGCTGGGTGATCCCCATGGCCCAGCAGACGATGACGCGTTCGCTGCGCAGCACCTCGTCACGGACGTGCTCGATCTCCTCGCGGGTCAGGCCGGTCGCGGTGAGGATGTCGCTCCAGCCGACGCCGCGGACGTGCTCGGCGAACTCTTCGAAGCCCGTGGTGTCGGTGCGGATGAAGTCATGGTCCAGCACCTCGCCCGGCCGGGCGTCCTCGGCCTCCAGCAGCAGCCGGTTGATCCCCTGGAACAGGGCCAGGTCGCCACCGTTGCGGATGTGCAGGAACCGGTCGGCGATCTGGGTGCCCTGCCCGATCACCCCGCGGGGCTTCTGCGGGTTCTTGAACCGCCGCAGCCCGGCCTCCGGCAGCGGGTTGACCGCGATGATGCGGGCGCCGTTCAGCTTGGCCCGCTCCAGCGCGGACAGCTGACGCGGGTGGTTGGACCCGGGGTTCTGCCCCACCAGGAAGATCAGGTCGGTGTGGTGCAGGTCGTGGAGGCTGACCGTCCCCTTGCCGGTGCCCAGCGTCTCGTGCAGGGCGTAGCCGCTGGACTCGTGGCACATGTTGCTGCAGTCGGGCAGGTTGTTGGTGCCCAGCGCCCGGGCGAACAGTTGCAGGAGGAACGCGGCCTCGTTGCCGGCCCTGCCCGAGGTGTAGAAGACGGCCTCGTCGGGGGAGTCGAGCGAGGTCAGCTCCTCGGCCATCAGGCCGAAGGCGTCGTTCCAGCTGATCGGCTCGTAGAAGTCGGAGCCCGGCCGCTTGACCATCGGCTCGGTCAGCCGGCCCTGCTGGTTCAGCCACGCGTCGGACCGCCGGGCCAGCTCGGTGACCGGGTACGTGCGGAAGAAGTCGGCGGTGACGCGCCGCGACGTGGCCTCGTCGTTGATGTGTTTGGCGCCGTTCTCGCAGTACTCGTTGCGGTGCCGGCGGCCCGGGGCGGGATCCGCCCATGCACAGCCGGGGCAGTCGATGCCGTCCACCTGGTTCATGGTCAGCAGCGTCTTCCCGGCACGCCGGGCGGACGTCTCCTCCAAGGAGTACTCCAGCGCGTGCACCACCGCGGGCACGCCCGCGGCCCACTCCTTGGGCGGAGTCACGGTCAGAGCCTCGTTCGGCTCCTCGCCGGGCGCCTTCTTCATCGGATCGCCTCTCGCTCAGGCTGTTCCCGGGGGCTCAGCCGACGGGCCAGCAGGGAACTCCGCTCACCTGCCGTTCCGATTCCGCACGCCGCAGGCGGCCGTTGCGGATGGTGCCCCGCCAGGCCCCGCTCTCTTCTCCCAGCCCCTCGATGTACTGCTTGAAGTGCCGCAGCTCTCCGCGTACGACTCGACCGGCCAGCTTCGGGACGCCGGGAAGCAGGCCGGTGGCGCCGCGCGGTGCGACGTCCATCCGTACGGTGACCGCCGTGCGGCCTTGCGCCGTGGGCTCGAACGACACCTCACCCCGGTGGGCGGGGCGCTGATCGAGACTGCGCCAGACCAGGTGGGAGTCGGGCACCTGCTCCACGATCTCGGCGTCGAACTCGCCGCGCAACGGTCCGACGGCGATGGTCCACGAGGTGAGGGTCGGTTTGATCTGGTCGACCTTCTTCACCGTGGTCATGAACCGGGGGAAGCTCTTGAACTGCGTCCACTGGTTGTACGCGGTGCGCACCGGGACCGCGATCTCGATCGTTTCCTCAACGCTGTGCATGGCCCACCCGTCATCAGGCGCTGCTCGCTCCAGTCTCGCCGCACGTCCGGCGACCCGCCACACGGCGACGGCGTGCGCCGCATGGCGGGCCCCGGCAAGGGAGACCGACTACCCCTCATCCTGCGCCTCAATCGGGGAGCAGCCGAGCCGACGAGGAAGGGGGCGTTCTCGTCGGCCTCCACGAGGGGGTGCCTCGACGCGAGGGCCGGGTGCAGTGCGCGACCCAGCGTGTGAGAGCGCGGGCCGATGGCGGCGGGCGAGCCCGGCTGCCGGACAAGGATCGGCACGCCACGTTGCCGTGACCGCTCAGCTGCTGGGGCCTGAGGCCGCGCCGTCCGCCTGCTGTGACTCCACCGCCCTTCCCGGTATCAGGACGGCAAGGGTGCTGCGCGCTTCGTGCCGCAGCGTGCGGCGCGAAGCAAAGGTCGCGGTCAGCGCGAGGATCGAGACCGTACCCCCGTAGAACACGGCAGCGATCGTGGAGAGGAGCCCGATCGTCATCGGGCACGCACCTTTCTTCCCCCGTCCGGCCCGCCCGGCTCACAGCCGGGGGCGGGCGTTGATGCGTTTCCCCTCCACCATACGGGCGCCGTCAACTCCCGTGCGCAGCCTGGCCACGTTCGTGGGTTCGCTTCCGCCGGCGCAGCCCGAGCAGGTCCGCGCACGACCATCGGGTAGATCTTGAGACGCTGTTGCCGAGCATGGTCGGGCTGGGGGAACGCCTGCCGGCTGTGCGCGAGCAACCGGCGCACGGACGGGTGGTGCGTGCTCTTCCGGATCAGGGCGAGCGATGCCGGTGTGTCGATGTCGTCGATGGTGCGGGCGGTGAGCCGGTCCCGGTGGCTCGCGGCCATCGAGGTGCTCCGCCATCGTCACGCCGTAGCGGCCCGGGCCCTTGGCGGTGGGCGGGGCGCACGCGCCGGCCTCCGGGCAAGGACCGCTGGTCCGGGGTCACCGTGGGCCGGAGGCGGCCGGTGACGGACGCTGCTCCCTCCTTCCGCCAATAGGTATTTTCCTTATTGCAAGGGAATTCGAAGTGCCCGGTAAATGACGTCGGCGAAAACAGTTTCACCCAGCTGGATAGGAGTTACGGTGGACGCGTGGCCCCAGAATCGACCGTGCCGGCCGACTCGACCGGCACCGCCATCGACTCCGTCAGCGTCCTGAGTGACGATTCACGGCGGCGCATGTTCGCCTTCATCCGGCGCACCCGCCGCCCCGTCACACGTGAGGAGGCCGCCGCCAGCGTCGGCATCTCACGCAAACTCGCCGCCTTCCACCTCGACAAACTCGTCGATGCCGGGTTGCTGCAGGCGCGGTACGAGACGCCCGGCGGGATCCGCAAGGTCGGCCGGCGGCCGAAAGTGTATGAAGCCGCCGATGTGCAGATCACGGTCAGCATCCCCGACCGTCGTCACGAACTGCTGGCGGACATCCTGCTGGATGCCGTCCTGACCGAAAGCGCCGGTGAAAGCGCCGCGCAAGCAGCGGTGCGCTCCGCCGAGCAGCGGGGCCGCCGGCTGGGCGAGGCCGTGCGGGAAGAGACCCGGCCGGGGCGGCTGGGCCCCGAGCGCGGGCTGACCGCATGCGAGCGGCTGCTGGACCGCTGCGGCTACGAGCCCGTCCGGGAGACGCCCACTTCGCTCCGACTGCGCAACTGTCCATTTCATCCGCTGGCCGCGAAGGCCCCCGACCTGGTGTGCGGCATGAACCAGGCCTTTCTGAGCGGCTACCTGGGCGGCTTGCAGGTCAGCGGAGTCCGAGCCGTCCTGGCGCCGGAAGCCGGGGAATGCTGTGTGCGGCTGAGCCCGAACGACACCGATCGTGATGACCAGATGGTGCAGGACCGCTGACGCGACTCCGGTTGCCCGCCCCCGCGCGCCACCGCCCGGACGCACGACGCTGCCCGCGGCGGAAGCATCGTCTGCGACGGCGCACCGATGGCAACACCGCGGGCTTTCCCGGCACTGGTGCTCGGAATCTGAATCTGTCCGAGTCGGGGGAAACACCCGTTCTGACATTCCAACCGGATCACTGTCATGTTGACCAAGCGCGTATTGAACCGTCCTGGTGGTTCCACACGAACGGCAGCGCATCCGGCCACCGCTCACGCGGTGACCGCTGCCGACTGCGGCCTGCTGCTCATCAGGCTGACCTTCGGCCTGCTGATGGCCGCCCACGGCGTCCAGAAAGTCTTCGGGCTTTTCGGGGGCCCCGGCCTGACAACGACCGGCGAGGGCTTCGCGGCCCTGGGCTATCACCCCGGCAAACTCTTCGCCACGATCGGGGGCCTGTCCGAGTTGCTCGGCGGCATCGGTCTGGCCATCGGGCTGCTGACACCGCTCGCGGCCGCTGCCCTGATCGGCGTCATGATCAATGCGATGGCGACGGTCACGGGAGCCCACGGCCTGTGGGCGACGGACGGCGGCGTGGAATACAGCGTCTGCATCTCCGTCGTCGCCTTGGCCGTCGCTGCCATCGGGCCGGGCCGACTGGCGGTCGACCGCTTGTTCCCCTGGGGTGCCGGCGGCTGGAAAGAGGCTGCCTTCGCCCTCGGAGTCGGCGGCGTCGCCGCCGCGATCACGCTGAGTCTCTGAACGAAACACCCACACGCTCCGCTCTCCCGAGGCCGTGCCGTGCGATGCAGCGGGCTCCCGTGGTCTCGGGAGTGCGGCAGACGCCGAGAACGCTCGGCGCCCACGACGGGAGGGGGCTGGTGATCGAGCCTCCCACGGCCGCGCTCACCGGCGGGCCCCGTTATGTTTTTCGCGGTCCTGCAAGAGGGCCGCTGGCCTCCGGGCCCGGCATGACTGTTGCCCCCTGTCGAAGGCATGACCTGGGGGGTGG
>NZ_JBIVJP010000002.1:0-73172 GCF_044750285.1 Streptomyces sp. NPDC088812
AATCCCCACCGAAGTGGTTCATCGTTCGACTTGCATGTGTTAAGCACGCCGCCAGCGTTCGTCCTGAGCCAGGATCAAACTCTCCGTGAATGTTTTCCCGTAATCGGGACGACACCACGAGAGCGGAACAGTCAGGCGGAATAGGCCCGACCGTTCACAGCGTCCTCGCTGTGTTTTTTCAAAGGAACCTCATCCTCGGCTATCACTGCCGGGGACGGGGTATCAACATATCTGGCGTTGATTTTTGGCACGCTGTTGAGTTCTCAAGGAACGGACGCTTCCTTTGTACTCACCCGAGAGACTCTCTCAGGCTTTCCTCCGGGCTTTTCCCTTCGGTCTTGCGTTTCCGACTCTATCAGATCTTTTCTCGATCCGATTTCCTCGGTGCTTTCCAGGTTTCCGCTCTCGCGTTTCCCTTTCTGGCGGTTCCGACTCTATCAGATCCTTTCGGCGTCTGATTCCCAGTCAGGGGGGGTTGTCTTCCCGGCCGCTGGGCCGTTCCGACGAGTGAGACTTTAGCGGATTCCCGGCTCCCGAAGCCAATCGGGGCCTGCGCCCTTTCGAACGCGGATTCCTCATTCCACGAATACGCACGCCAACAACACGGCAACAGTCGAACCGACTGCTCGCCGAGAGGTGGTTGCTACTTGCGGAATGGCTGTCCGGGGACCGACCGTGGTCGGCGCTCACGTCGGACAACTCGGAGAACATTACGTATCCCTCAGCAGCGTGTCAACTCATGTCCCGGGAGCACCCCTGAGGCGTACGCTGTGGGCCATGACTACGCGTACGTGCACCCGACAGTGGTGGGCCGCCTGACGGCGGCCGTCCTCACGTATGCGCTCAACGGCCGCCGCCTCGGCGGCCGTTTCTGTTTCTCCCTCCTGAGGGGGCGGCCGGCCAGGGGCGGCGGGCCCGACCAGGAGGTGGAGAGATGAAGCGGGTCTTCAGCGGGGTCAAGCCGACCGGGCATCTGACGCTGGGGAACTACCTCGGGGCCATGCGGCAGTGGGCCTCGGTCGACCAGCACCGGGCGGACGCCCTGTTCTGCGTCGTCGACCTGCACGCGCTGACCGTCGAGCACGATCCGGCGCGGGTGCGTCGGCTCAGCCGGCAGACGGCCACGCTGCTGCTGGCGGCCGGGCTGGATCCGGAGCTGTGCACGCTGTTCGTGCAGAGTCACGTGGACGAGCACGCACGGCTGTCGTACCTGCTGGAGTGTGTGGCCACCGACGGTGAGATGCGGCGGATGATCCAGTACAAGGAGAAGGCCGCGCGGGAGCGTACCCGGGGCGGGAGCGTGCGGTTGTCGCTGCTGACCTATCCGGTGCTGATGGCCGCGGACATCCTGGCGTACGGGACGGACGAGGTGCCCGTGGGTGACGACCAGGCTCAGCACGTGGAACTGGCGCGGGATCTGGCGCTGCGGTTCAACCAGCGGTACGGGCAGGTGTTCGTGGTGCCCAGGGCGACGCTTCCGACGGTGGCCGCGCGGGTGATGAACCTGCAGGAGCCGACGTCGAAGATGGGGAAGAGCGACGACTCCGGGCCGGGCATCGTCTACCTGCTGGACGAGCCGGACGTCGTCCGCAGGAAGATCGCGCGGGCCGTGACCGACAGCGGGCGGGACGTCGTGTACGACCGGGAAGGGCGGCCCGGGGTCGCGAACCTGCTGGAGATCCTCGCGGCCTGCACGGGTGGGGACCCGGAGTCCCTGGGCGGTGCGTACGAGTCGTACGGGGCCCTGAAGAAGGACACGGCCGAGGCCGTGGTGGAGGCGCTCCGGCCGCTCCAGGCCCGGCACAAGGAACTGTGCGCCGATCCGGCGTACGTGGAAGCGGTGCTGGGCGAGGGTGCGCGGAAGGCCCGGGCGATCGCCCGGCCCGTGGTGGATGCCGCCTACCGCGCCATCGGGCTGCTGCCGCCGTTGGCGGACCCGGTGCTGAACGCCGTGCGGTAGGCGCGGGGGCTGGTGGCGAGGCGCGATGCGAAGTGCTGGCGCATCGTGACCTCGCTGCCGAAGCCGGCGCGGCGGGCGACCTCGGGCATGGGCAGGTCGGTGCGCTCCAGCAGCCTCTGGGCCGCGGCGAGGCGCTGGTCGAGGAGCCAGCGGAGGGGGGTGGTGCCGGTCTCGGCGGTGAAGTGGCGGGCGAAGCTTCGCGGGGACATGCCGGCGCGGACCGCCAGGGCGGCGACGGTGAGCGGTTCGTCCAGGTGGCGCAGGGCGTGTTCGCGGACGGCGGCGAGGGTGTCGGCGTCGCGGTCCGTGGACGGGGTGGGGTGTTCGATGAACTGGGCCTGTGAACCCGTGCGGAAGGGCGCGGTGACCATGGAGCGGGCGATGGTGGCGGCTGCCTCGGCGCCGTGGGCGGTGCGGACGAGGTGCAGACAGAGGTCGATGCCCGCGGCGGTGCCGGCCGCCGTCCAGATGTTGCCGTCCTCGATGAAGAGGGCGTCGGGGACGACGGTGACACGGGGGTGGTGCGTGCGGAGGAGGTCGACGAGGTTCCAGTGGGTGACGGCGCGGCGGCCGTCCAGCAGGCCGGCCTGGGCGAGGGTGAAGGCGCCGCCGCAGAGGGCGGCCACGGTGGTGCCGCGGGAGTGGGCGCGGCGCAGTGCGTCGAGGACGGGGGGTGGTGCGGGCGTGCGGTGGTCGTCGAGGCCGGGTACGAGGACCAGGTCCGCCCGGGAGAGCCAGGCGAGGGTGCGGTCGGGGTGGAGGGCGAAGCCGCCGCGCATGGGGATCGGCGTGGTGGTGTCGACGGCGACACGGCGCAGGTCGAACGCGGGGGCGCCGCGGTCGGTGCGGTCGGTGCCCCACACCTCCGTGATGACGGAGACGTCGAAGGCGCGGATGCCGGGGAAGGCCACGAGGGCCACGCGGTCCATGCTTGGCAGTAAACCATCGATCGCTGTCTTCGTGACCTCTGGGGAGCGGGCCGTCCCGGCGGCAGGATCGTGGGCATGGAGATCGCACAGAACGCTGCGCTGCTGGTCGTGGACGTCCAGAAGGGCTTCGACGAGACCGGCTTCTGGGGGCCGCGGAACAACCCGGGGGCCGACGACAACATCGCTTCGCTGCTCGACGTGTGGCAGGCGTCGGGGCGGCCGGTCGTCTTCGTACGGCATGACTCGTCCACGCCGGGGTCGCCGCTGCGGGTCGGGTACGAGGGGAACGGCCTCAAGCAGTACGTGGCGGAGCGGAGGGGGAAGGGGGCCGGGCCGGAGCTGTTGGTCACCAAGACGGTGAACTCGGCCTTCTACGGGACGCCGGACCTGGACGCCTGGCTGAAGGCCGAGGGGATCTTGCAGGTCGTGGTGGCCGGGATCCAGACCAACATGTGTGTGGAGACGACCGCGCGGATGGGCGGGAACGCGGGGTACGACGTCGTGGTCGCGTACGACGCCACGTACACCTTCGACCTGGCGGGGCCGTTCGGGTGGCGGCTCTCGGCGGAGGAGGCGGCGCGGGCGTCGGCGGTGTCGCTGCACGGGGGCGGGTTCGCGCGGGTGGTGACCACGGCGGAGGTGGTCGGGGCCGCGCGGTGACCGCCCCCGGCCGGGTCAGTCCTTGGTGCCGGAGGCCAGCTGGCGGCTGCGGTCGCGGGCGGCCTCGAGGGCGGCGATGAGGGCGGCCCGTACGCCGTGGTTCTCGAGTTCGCGGATGGCGTTGATGGTGGTGCCGGCCGGCGAGGTGACGTTCTCGCGGAGCTTGACGGGGTGTTCCCCGCTGTCGCGGAGCATCGTGGCGGCGCCGATCGCGGACTGGACGATCAGGTCGTGGGCCTTGTCGCGGGGCAGGCCGAGCAGGATGCCGGCGTCCGTCATGGCTTCGACCAGGTAGAAGAAGTACGCCGGGCCGGAGCCGGAGAGGGCGGTGCAGGCGTCCTGCTGGGACTCGGGGACGCGGAGGGTCTTGCCCACCGAGCCGAAGATCTCCTCGGTGTGCGCGAGGTCCGCCTCGCTGGCGTGGCTGCCGGGGGAGATGACGGACATCGCCTCGTCGACCAGGGCGGGGGTGTTCGTCATGACACGGACGACGGGGACGCCGGGGGTGAGGCGCTCCTCGATGAAGGAGGTGGTGATGCCGGCGGCTCCGCTGATGACCAGGCGGTCGGCGGGGACGTGGGGGGCGAGTTCGTCGAGGAGGGTGCCCATGTCCTGCGGCTTGACCGTGAGGATGAGGGTGTCCGCGGTCTTGGCGGCTTCGGCGTTGGTGACGGGGGTGACGCCGTAGCGGGTGCGGAGTTCCTCGGCGCGCTCGGCCCGGCGGGCGGTGACGAGGAGGTCGGCGGGCGGCCAGCCGCCCCGCAGCATTCCGCTGAGCAGGGCTTCGCCGATCTTGCCGGTGCCGAGGACTGCGACTTTCTGGGTCATGGCGGGGGTCCTTCGGGAGTGTGCGTCGTCCGGGGCCATCCTCGCACCAGGAGGCGGGCGGGTGGCGGTCCTGTCCGGTGGGCGGACGTGGGCCGTCGGGGTGCGGGACGTCGGGGTCGTCGGGGCTGTCGGGGGCGTCGGGGGCGTCGGGGTGCGGGACGCGGGGCGGATCGGCGTCAGGCGGTACGGCGTCGCAGGGTGGCCGCGCCCAGGGCCAGGACCAGCAGGGCGCAGCCCGCCACGATCAGCACGTCGCGGACGAAGGCGGTCGTCATCTCCGCGTGCCGGAGGACCTCGTTCATGCCGTCGACGGCGTAGGACATGGGGAGGACGTCGGAGACGGCCTCCAGCGCGGGGTGCATGGCGTCGCGGGGGGTGAACAGGCCGCAGAGGAGGAGCTGGGGGAAGATCACCGCCGGCATGAACTGGACCGCCTGGAACTCGGAGGCGGCGAAGGCCGAGACGAAGAGGCCGAGGGCGGTGCCCAGGAGCGCGTCGAGGAGCGCCACCAGGAGGAGGAGCCAGGGGCTGCCCGTCACGTCCAGGTCGAGCGCCCAGACGGCGAGGCCTGTGGCCAGGGCGGACTGGACGATCGCGAGGGCACCGAAGGCGAGGGCGTAGCCGGCGATCAGGTCGGCCTTGCCGAGGGGGAGGGCGAGGAGGCGTTCAAGGGTGCTCGAGGTGCGTTCGCGCAGGGTGGCGATGGACGTGACCAGGAACATCGTGATCAGCGGGAAGATCCCGAGGAGGGAGGCGCCGATGCTGTCGAAGGTGCGGGGGCTGCCGTCGAAGACGTAGCGCAGGAGGAACAGCATCACGCACGGGACGAGGATCATCAGCGCGATCGTGCGCGGGTCGTGGCGGAGCTGGCGCAGGACCCGTGCCGCGGTGGCGGTGGTGCGGGAGAGGTCGAGGGGGGTGGTGGGCGCGGGAGTCGTGCGCGGGGTGGGGGTGGGTGGTGTGCGCGGGGCGGGGGCAGGGTTCGCGGGCGGGGTCATGGGGTCTGCTCCTTCGCCCGGGCGGCCTCGGCGGCCTCGTCGACCAGCTGGAGGAAAGCCTCCTCGACGGTGCCGCAGCCGGTGCGGGTGCGCAGGGCGTCGGGGGTGTCGTCGGCGAGGATCTCGCCCTCGCGCATCAGCAGCAGGCGGTAGCAGCGCTCGGCCTCGTCCATGACGTGGGAGGAGACGAGGAGGGTGGCTCCACGGGTGGCCGCGAGGTCGTGGAAGAGGTTCCACAGGTCGCGGCGGAGGACCGGGTCCAGACCGACGGTCGGTTCGTCGAGGACGAGGAGTTCGGGGGTGCCCAGCAGGGCCACGGCGAGGGAGACGCGGTTGCGCTCGCCGCCGGAGAGGGTGCCGGCCAGGGCGTCGGCATGGCTGGTCAGGTCGACGTCGGTGATGGCCCGGGTGACGTCGTCGTGGCGGCGGGCGGCGGCCGGGCGGCCCGGGTCGAGGATCGCGGCGAAGTAGTCGAGGTTCTGACGGACAGTCAGGTCGTCGTAGACGGAGGACGCCTGCGTGACGTAGCCGATGCGGGTGCGCAGGGTGGGGTGGCCCGCCGGGTGGCCGAGGACGTCGAGGGTGCCGGTGACCTTGGCCTGGGTGCCGACGATCGCGCGCATCAGGGTCGACTTGCCGCACCCGGAGGGGCCGAGGAGACCGGTGACCTGGCCACGGGGGACGGTGAAGTCGAGGGAGCGGAGCACTGTGCGGGGGCCTCGGACGACGGTCAGGGCGGAGGCGTGGACGGCTGCGGTGGGGGTGGTGGGGGTGGTGGGAGCTATGGGGGTGGTGGGGGTGGTGGGAGCGGTGAAGGTGGTGAGGGTGGGGGTGGGGTCGGGCGTGCCCGGGGGTGGGTCCGGAGCGGGGTTGTCCATCACGCGTGAACCGTCTCTCCGGGGTGGGGTGCCGTCAAGGCGCCGGTGGTGGGCGGTGGGGTGTCGGGGCCGGGTGGGTGAGGGGTGGGGCCGGGTGGCGAGGGACGGGGCCGAGAACGAGGGACGCGGCCGGGAGCGAGGAGGGGGCCGGGGTTCGGTTCAGGGGCGGGTGGCGAGCAGCAGTGCCGCGTCGTAGGTCTCCTCGACCTCGCCGTCGGGGAAGACGGCCAGGAGGTGGCGGCGCTCCTCGGCGAGGAAGGCGGCGGTGCTCCGCTCGCCGTGGACCAGGAAGACGGAGTGGCTGCCGATGTTGGCCAGGTGCGTGTCGAGGGGGACGCGGCGGCTCCAGCGGATGCGGCGGCGGGCGAAGTCGAAGCGGTCCCCGGCGGTGGCGAGCGCGGTGTGGGTGCCGTCGCCGTTCCTGCCGAGGGGCTCGGTGCCGAGGGGCTCGGTGCCGAAGTGGCGGTGGACGCGGTCCGTCTGGGCGTCGATCCACGGTACGTCGAGGGCGGCGGCGTTCCACCACAGTGCCAGGGCGCCGCCCGGACGCAGCACGCGCAGGGCCTCCGGCACCGAACGGGCCGGGTCGGTCCAGTGCCACGACTGGGCGTAGGTGAGGAAGTCGAGGGAGGCGCCGGCCAGGGGGAGGTGGTTCCCGTCGCCGCGGACGATCGGCACGCCGGGCAGCGCGCGGCGGAACTGGGCTGCCATGCCGGCACCGGGTTCGACGGCAAGGACGGTGGCGCCGCGGGCGTGCAGGAGGGCGGTCGCGATGCCCGTGCCAGCGCCGACGTCCGCGACCCGGGCGCCGGTGAGGGGGCGGCCCGCCGTCTCCTCGATCGCGTCGAACAGGGCGGGCGGGTAGGAGGGGCGGTTCGCCGCGTACTGGGCGGCGGCGGAGTTGAAGGAGTGGGCTCGGATGGTGTGGGAGTGAGCCGTCATGGGGTCATGGTGGCGCGGGGTGGGCGAGGAGGGAACCGCGCGGGGTGGGCCGGGGGCGCGGCGGGGTGGCCGGGGGCGCGCGTCAGGAGCTGCGGCCGGTGAACCCAGAGCGAGCCCCAGAAGCTGCGGCCGGTGAACCCGGAGCGGGCCCCAGGAGCGGCGGCCGGCGGGCCCCAGGAGCGGCGGCCGGCGGGCCTCAAGAACGGCGGCCGGTGAACCCGGAGCGGGCCTCAGGAACGGCGGCGCTTCTTCGACGGGTCGCCGGTGCGGCGGGTGCTGCGGCGGTCGTGCCGGGCGCGGGCCGCCTCGTACTCCCGGCGGTGGAGTTCCTCGCCCGGGGCCTCGGTGAGGGAGCGGAGGAAGTAGGCGAGAAGGGAGCCGACGAAGCCGATGGCCAGCAGGCCGCGCAGGGAGGCCTGGCGGTCCGGGTCGGGGCGCTCGGTGAAGCCGCTCCAGGTGTGGCGGAAGGCCAGGGCGGTGCAGATCGCGAACATGGCGACGACGAGCAGCGTCACGAAGCCGCCGACGGCGGCGAGGGCGAGGCCCTCGTAGGCGAAGCGGAGGACGAGGCAGGAGCCGGCGGCGGCGAGGAGGGAGCCGGCGGCCACGGCGGCCCGGCGGGCGCGGTAGCCGTCGTCGTGCTCGACCCAGGTGGTCCCGAAGAAGCGCAGCGGCTCGGGGCGCGGGCCACCGGGCGTGCCCGGGCCCGAGGAACCCGCCGGAGTGTCCGAGGTGCCGTTTTCGTCGCTCACGGGACGATTATGGCGCCGGACGGGGGCGGGCTCCCCGGGGGGTGGGTCAGGCGCAGCGCGCCGCGATGTAGCCGTCGCTGCCGGTCCGCACGTACGCGTCCGAGACGAACTGGCTGTCGGCGATGTTGTCCCAGATGTTGGTGGTGCCGTACGGGCCGCTCACGGTGGTGCCCGGGGTCTGGCAGAAGATCGGCACCTTCGTGCCCTCGGCCAGGACCTTCACGATCGGGTAGCTGGTGCCGGGTCCGCTGCGGACGTTCAGGCGGACGCCGGGCGCGATCGGGTAGTACGTCAGGGCCGCCGCGACGACGGCTTCCGCCTCGTCACCGCTCTCGACCTCTTCCACGTGCTCGACAGACATGCAAGACCTCCCCCGTTGAGCCCCATGACTGCCATGGGGACACGTTGATTCCCCCGAATCACGGCATGAAACACATGTACGCAACTCGCACCGGGAACGCTAGCAAGTCGCCTCGGTCCCGAACGAGTCATCGACTAGGCTCCGTGCGTCGCGCGCGCGGCCGAAGCAGCACGGGGGTGGTCCATGACGCCACAGCGCAACACCGGGGCGGGCGCGGAAGCGGAACTTCCGGAGTACGCCGGCCACTACCGTCTCGAGTCCCGTCTGGGCTCCGGCGGCATGGGCGTGGTCCACCTGGCCCGCAGCACCTCGGGCATGAAGCTGGCCGTGAAGGTGGTGCACGCCGAGTTCGCCAGGGATCCCGAGTTCAGGGGGCGTTTCCGGCAGGAGGTGGCGGCCGCGCGACGGGTCAGCGGCGCCTTCACCGCCCCCGTCGTCGACGCCGACCCGGAGGCCGAACGGCCGTGGATGGCCACGCTGTTCATCCCGGGGTCGACGCTTTCGGACCATGTGAAGCGGAACGGGCCGATGGGGGCGGGCGAGTTGCGGCGGCTGACGGCCGGGCTCGCGGAGGCGCTGCGCGACATCCATCGGGTCGGGGTCGTGCACCGGGATCTGAAGCCCAGCAACGTGCTGCTCGCGGAGGACGGGCCGAAGGTGATCGACTTCGGCATCTCGCGCCCCAAGGACAGTGAACTGCGCACCGAGACCGGCAAGTTGATCGGCACGCCGCCGTTCATGGCGCCGGAGCAGTTCCGGCGGCCGCGGGAGGTCGGGCCGGCCGCCGACATCTTCGCGCTCGGGTCGGTGCTGGTGCACGCGGCGACGGGGCGGGGGCCGTTCGACTCCGACAGCCCGTACGTCGTCGCCTACCAGGTCGTGCACGACGAGCCGGATCTCACGGACGTACCGGAGAGCCTGGCGCCGCTGGTGCGGCGCTGTCTCGCCAAGGAGCCCGAGGAACGGCCGACGCCGGACGAGCTGATGCGGGAGCTGCGTGCGGTGGCGGCCTCGTACGACACGCAGGCGTTCATACCGGCGCAACGGGCCTCGGAGGCGGCGGGCGCGGGCGCGTGGGCCTCGGGCGGGCCGGGGCCGGACGTGGCGGCCCCGGGCCTGTCGGGCCCGGACGCGTCGGGGCCGGACGCGTCGGGGCCCGCGCGTCCGGAGGGCCGGGGCGGGGCGGCGGTCCTGGGGGGCCGGGGCGGGGCGGCGGTCCTGGGGGGCTCGGAGGGTGGGGGTGGTGGGCCGGTCCCCGGGGGATCGGAGGGTGGGGGCGGTGCGGCGGTCCCGGGGAGCCCGGCGGGCCCAGCGGTCCCGGAAGGCGCGGAGGGCCCCGCGGGCCCCGCGGGCCCCGCGGGCCCGGCAGCCGCGGCGGGCTCGGCGGTTCCGGGAGACCCGGGGGGTGCCGGGGACGCGGGGGAAGCGGGGAATGCGGGGGCGTCGTCGTCGGCGGGTGGGCGGAGGCTGCTGCGGGGGCGGTTCGGGCTCGTCCTCGGCGCACTGGTCCTCGTCGCGGGTGTCGGCCTCGGCTCCGTACTGCTGCTCGGCGACCGCACGGACGGCGACGGCGACGGTGACGGGGGCGGGGGCGGGGCGCGGGCGTCCTCGGGCACGGAAACGTTCAGTCAGTGGGCGACGCAGCCGGTCGCCGACGGTACGGCCGGCATGCCCCGGTGCGTGTACGACGCGGATCGGCTGATCTGCGTCCAGCCGGGGCAGGTGTCCGCGCTCGACACGGCGCACGGGCGGGTGCTGTGGCGGCACCCCCTCTCCGACGGGGACGGGCGCGGTGAGGCACCGGTGCTCGTGGGCGGGCTGGCGCAGGTGCTCACCGACTCGGGCAAGCGCGTGGAGGCCCTCGACCCGTCGTCGGGCGAGACGCGCTGGGAGCGGGACGTGTCGGCGTACTCGGGCATCCGGTACGCGGGCGGGACCCTGCTGCTGACCGCGGCGGACGGCACGGTGACCGGCGTGGACGCCGCGTCGGGGCGGACCGGGTGGCAGCGGCGCGTCCCCGGGGCCGGCGAGGCCTACTTCGCGTCGTTCACGGGTGACCCGCTGGCGTACGTGACGAGCACGTCCGACGACGGACGGACCCTCGTCACCGCGGTGGACCCGGCCACCGGGGACGTGCGCTGGGAGAAGCGGTTCGACGGCACGCTGACCCTGGCGGGCGGCGACGGGGACAGCCTCGTCCTGCTGTCCGGCGGCGGGGAGTACGGCAGGGTCGACGCCGTGGTCCGCTTCTCCCCCGAAACCGGGGAGTCACGGCGGGTCGCGCTGAGCGTCGAGCTCCAGCAGGCGAGCGCGGCCGTGCGCGGCGACCGCGTCTACCTGCTGACGTTCGACGGTTCGCTGGTGGCCGTCGACATGGCGAAGGGGGAGCGGCTGTGGTCGCTCCAGACGGCGGTGAGCCGGGGGTCGGTGCCGGCGGCCGACGACGAGCACGTGTACTTCAGCGCGCCCGACGGCCGTCTCCTCGCCGTGGACGCCGACGCGGGCAGGCTCATCGGGCAGACCCCGCTGCGGCTCGGGGAGAACTCGGGTGACGTGGTGACCACCCTGCCCGCGCCAGAGCCGGCCGACGGCCGTGTCTACGCCGCCGCGCCCGACGGCACCGTCTTCGCCGTGGACGGGACGGACCCGGCGGCCTGGTGAATGCCGGCGGCCCGGGCACGTCCCCGGGCGGGCGCGGGGCGGGCGCGGGCGCGGGCGCGGGGCGGGCGCGGGGCGGGCGCGGGGCGGGCGCGGGCATGCATGCGCGCGAACACGAGCACGTACGACGGTGGGGCCGTTCCCGAGGAACGGCCCCACCGGCAGTCGCAGGCCTGGCGGGCCCGGCGGTCCTCGTCAGCCCAGCTTCGACACGTCCCGGACCGCGCCCTTGTCGGCGCTCGTGGCCATCGCCGCGTAGGCGCGCAGGGCGGCGGAGACCTTGCGCTCGCGGTTCTTCGGGGCGTACACGCCGTTCAACGCCTGGTCACGGCGGGCGAGTTCCGCGTCGTCGACGAGCAGCTCGATCGTGCGGTTCGGGATGTCGATGCGGATGCGGTCGCCGTCCTCGACGAGGGCGATCGTGCCGCCGCCGGCCGCCTCGGGCGAGGCGTGGCCGATGGACAGACCCGAGGTGCCGCCGGAGAAGCGGCCGTCGGTGACCAGCGCGCAGGCCTTGCCCAGACCGCGGCCCTTCAGGTACGAGGTCGGGTAGAGCATCTCCTGCATGCCGGGGCCGCCCTTGGGGCCCTCGTAGCGGATGACGACCACGTCGCCTTCCTTGACCTGCTGGGTGAGGATCTTCTGGACGGCGTCCTCCTGCGAGTCGCAGACGACGGCCGGGCCCTCGAAGGTCCAGATCGACTCGTCGACGCCGGCCGTCTTCACCACGCAGCCGTCGACGGCGAGATTGCCCTTGAGGACGGCCAGACCGCCGTCCTTGGAGTACGCGTGCTCGGCGGAGCGGATGCAGCCGCCCTCGGCGTCCACGTCGAGGGCCGCCCAGCGCTCGGACTGGGAGAAGGCCTCGGCGGAACGGACGCAGCCGGGGGCCGCGTGCCACAGCTCGACCGCCTCGGCGGACGGGGAGCCGCCGCGGACGTCCCAGGTCTTCAGCCAGTCCGCCAGGGAGGGGCTGTGCACGGAGTGCACGTCCTCGTTGAGCAGGCCCGCGCGGTGCAGCTCGCCGAGGAGGGCGGGGATGCCGCCGGCGCGGTGCACGTCCTCCATGTAGTACGTGCGGTCCTTGGCGACGTTCGGGGCGACCTTGGCCAGGCAGGGGACCCGGCGCGAGACCGCGTCGATCTCGTTCAGGCCGAAGGGCACCTCCGCCTCCTGCGCCGCCGCCAGCAGGTGCAGGATCGTGTTGGTCGAACCGCCCATGGCGATGTCCAGGGCCATCGCGTTCTCGAAGGCGGCGAAGGTGGCGATGCTGCGCGGCAGGACCGTGTCGTCGTCCTGCTCGTAGTAGCGGCGCGTGATGTCCATGACCGTGCGCGCGGCGTCGACGTACAGCTGTTTGCGCGCGGTGTGGGTGGCGAGAACCGAGCCGTTGCCGGGGAGGGAGAGTCCGATGGCCTCGGTCAGGCAGTTCATCGAGTTGGCGGTGAACATGCCGGAACAGCTGCCGCAGGTCGGGCAGGCGTTCTCCTCGATACGGAGGATGTCCTCGTCCGAGATGTTGTCGTTCACGGCGTCGGAGATCGCGTCGACCAGGTCGAGCGTGCGGACCGTGCCGTCGACGAGGGTGGCGCGGCCGGACTCCATCGGGCCGCCGGAGACGAAGACCGTGGGGATGTTGAGCCGCAGGGCGGCGTTCAGCATGCCCGGGGTGATCTTGTCGCAGTTGGAGATGCAGACCAGGGCGTCGGCGCAGTGGGCCTCGACCATGTACTCCACGCTGTCCGCGATCAGGTCGCGGGAGGGCAGGCTGTAGAGCATGCCGCCGTGGCCCATCGCGATGCCGTCGTCGACGGCGATCGTGTTGAACTCGCGCGGGATGCCGCCGGCCTCCCTGATCGCCTCGCTGACGATCCGGCCGACCGGCTGGAGGTGCGTGTGGCCCGGCACGAACTCCGTGAAGCTGTTGGCGACCGCGATGATCGGCTTTCGGCCGATGTCCGCACCGGGTACACCGGAGGCGCGCATAAGGGCGCGGGCGCCCGCCATGTTGCGGCCGTGGGTGACTGTGCGGGACCTCAGCTCGGGCATCGTCGCTCGCTCCTTCAGACAGATATGGCTTCTATCGAGCGTACGCCCGTCATCCACGGTGCGGGACACGCCGTCCGGAATGCGGGATGCGTGTCTCGATTCTGGTGGGTGGGGGCGGTTACCGGTGGGGGCCGGTTGCCCTGCCGGTGGGGGGCGACTGCCCTCCGGTGGGGGGCGACTGCCTGCCGGTGGGGGGCGACTGCCTGCCGGTGGAAGGCCGGTTGCCTGCCGGTGGGGGGCGACTGCCTGCCGGTGGAAGGCCGGTTGCCGACCGGTGGGGACCCCGTTACCGGTGGGGGACCCCGTTACCGGCGCGGAACGTTCGCGGCCGAGGCCAGGTGCAGGCGGGTGAAGGCGAGGGCCTCGGCGAGGTCGGCCTCCCGTTCGGCGCCGGACATCGCGCGCCGGGTGTTGACCTCGATGACGACGTGCCCGTCGAAGCCGCTCGACGCGAGGCGCCGCAGCAGTTCGGCGCAGGGCTGCGAGCCGCGCCCGGGGACGAGGTGCTCGTCCTTGGCGGAGCCGTTGCCGTCGGCGAGGTGGACGTGCCCGAGGCGGTCGCCCATGCGGTCGAGCATGTGCATCGCGTCCGTGCGGGCCGTCGAGGCGTGGCTGAGATCGATCGTGAAGTGGCGGTAGTCGTCCTTCGTCACGTCCCAGTCCGGCGCGTACGCGAGCATCTCGCGGTCCCGGTAGCGCCAGGGGTACATGTTCTCGACGGCGAACCGGACGTCCGTCTCGTCCGCCATCCGCCAGATGCCCCGAACGAAGTCGCGCGCGTACTGCCGCTGCCAGCGGAAGGGCGGATGGACGACGACGGTGGTCGCCCCCAGCTTCTCGGCCGCCGCGCGCGCCCGCTGCAACTTCACCCACGGGTCGGTCGACCACACCCGCTGCGTGATGAGCAGACAGGGGGCGTGAACGGCCAGGATCGGGACCCGGTGGTAGTCGCTGAGCCGGCGCAGCGCGTCGATGTCCTGGCTGACCGGGTCGTTCCACACCATGACCTCGACCCCGTCGTACCCGAGGCGCGCGGCGATCTCGAAGGCCGTCGCCGTCGACTCCGGATAGACCGAGGCCGTCGACAGCGCGACCTTCGCATCCGGGATGCGCACCACTGGTTCTGCCACGAGGGACAGCGTACGGTCCCCCGCTTCACGCCGGGGAGCGAGCCGCGGTGCCGGCCGGGCGGGGGTGGCGGAACCGGCCACGCGGATAACCTGGGACGGAGCGGGACGAGCGGGGCCGTTCGCGGGGGCGGTGCGCGGGCCGGGCGTGGCGTACTTCACGTCTGCCGGTGCGCTTGTACCTGCCGGTGCGCTTGTACCTGCCGGTGCGCTTGTTGCTTTCGCGGGTCGGCTGTCGCTTCCGGTCCGCCCGTTGCTTCTGCGGGCCGCCCGTTGCTCCCGGTCCGCCTGCCGCTTGCGGTTCGCCTGCCGCTTGCGGTTCGCCTGCCGCTCCCGGTTCGCCTGCCGCTCCCGGTCCGCCTGCCGCTCCCGGTTCGCCTGCCGCTCCCGGTTCGCCTGCCGCTTGCGGTCCGTCGGATCCGCCGCTTCCGCTCACTCCGTGGGCATGTGGTCCAGCCGCCGGAGGATCACTCCCTCCCGCAGCGCCCAGGGGCAGATCTCCAGCGTCTCCACGCCGAACAGGTCCATCACGCCCTCGGCGACCAGGGCGCCGGCGAGGAGCTGGTTGGCGCGGCCCTCGGAGACGCCGGGGAGTTCCGCGCGCTGGGCGGCGGTCATGCCGGCCAGGCGCGGCACCCAGGCCTCCAGGGACTCCCTCTTGAGCTCGCGCTGGACGTACACGCCCTCGGCGGAGCGGGCGGCGCCGGCGAGGCGGGCGAGCTGCTTGAAGGTCTTCGACGTGGCGACGACGTGGTCGGGGGCGCCGAAGCGGCTGAACTCCCCCACGGTGCGGGCTATCTCCGCGCGCGCGTGCCGGCGCAGCGCCCGTATGTTCTCGGGGTCGGGCGGGTCCCCGGCCAGCCAGCCGGCCGTGAGCCGGCCCGCGCCGAGCGGGAGGGAGACGGCCGCGTCGGGCTCCTCGTCGATGCCGTAGGCGATCTCCAGCGAGCCGCCGCCGATGTCGAGGACCAGCAGCTTGCCGGCCGACCACCCGAACCAGCGGCGGGCGGCGAGGAAGGTGAGCCGGGCCTCCTCCTCACCGGCGAGGACCCGCAGCTCGACGCCGGTCTCGGCGTGCACGCGCGCGAGGACCTCGTCGGCGTTGGTGGCATCCCGCACCGCGGAGGTCGCGAACGGCAGCACGTCCTCGGCGCCCTTGTCCTCGGCGGCCTGGAGGGCCTCCCGGATGACGCTGATCAGCCTGTCGACGCCCTCGGGGCCGATCGCCCCGCTCTCGTCGAGGAGTTGAGCGAGACGCAACTCCGCCTTGTGCGAGTGGGCGGGCAGCGGACACGCGCCGGGGTGCGCGTCCACCACCAGCAGATGCACCGTGTTCGATCCCACGTCGAGGACACCGAGTCTCATGGAGGGAACGCTACTGCCCGAGATCGCGCCCTCCGTGCCCGGTGCGCATCCTGAGACGGTGCCGTGAGCGGGCGGGGGCGACTTACCCTGGACGCGTGCCAAAGACGAAAAAGGCGAAGGACGAAAAGGCCGACAAGACTGCCAAGACGGCCAAATCCACCAAGGGTTCTTCGCGGCCGAAGTCATCGAAGCCGTCGGGGACGGCTCCGCTCGCGGGAGAGGGGACGCCTCCGGCCGCGCACGGGAAGACGGCTCCGGTCGCGGACGAGAAGGGCCTCGACTTCGCGCGCGCGTGGGTGGAGTTTCCTGATCCGGCGGACGACGAGCAGATCTTCCGCTGCGATCTGACATGGCTGACCTCTCGCTGGAACTGCATCTTCGGCAGCGGCTGCCAGGGCATCCAGGCGGGCCGCGCGGACGACGGCTGCTGCACGCTGGGCGCCCACTTCTCCGACGAGGACGACGAGAAGCGGGTCGCCGAGCACGTGGCGCGGCTCACTCCCGACATCTGGCAGCACCACGAGGAGGGCACCCGGGACGGCTGGGTCGCCGAGGACGAGGAGGGCTCCCGCCAGACCCGCCCGTTCAACGGTTCGTGCATCTTCCAGAACCGCCCCGGCTTCCCGGGCGGCGCCGGCTGCTCACTGCACATCCTCGCGCTCAAGGAGGGCCGCGAGCCGCTGGAGACCAAGCCGGACGTCTGCTGGCAGCTTCCGATCCGGCGTACGTACGACTGGATCGACCGGCCCGACGACACGCGCGTGCTCCAGGTGTCGATCGGCGAGTACGACCGCCGCGGCTGGGGCCCGGGCGGCCACGACCTGCACTGGTGGTGCACGTCGGCGACCTCGGCGCACGGTGCGGGCGAGCCGGTGTACATCTCCTACCGGGCGGAACTGACCGAGCTGATGGGCAAGGCCGGGTACGACCGGCTGGCCGAGCTGTGCGAGCAGCGGCTCGCCGCCCAGCTCCCGCTGCTGGCACCGCATCCGGCGGATCCCGTGAGCCCCCGCGAGCTCCCGTGATCCGGTGGCGGCCGTGAGCGCCCGCGAGCTCCCATGATCCGGTGGCGGCCGTGAGCGCCGCGACCTCCCCGGGCCCGGTGGATGCCGTACGCCTTGCGAGCCCCCTTGGCCCGGTGGGTGCCGCGGACCCTGCGGCCTCCCCCGGCCTGGCGGAGGCCGTACGCCCTGCGCACCCCCTTGGCCCGGTGGAGGCCGCGGACCGGGTGGGGCTGAAGGCGCCGGGCCGCCGCCGTACGCGGCGCGTGGCCGCCGAACCGGGCCAGGCCGAGCCGGGCCGAGCCGAGCCGAGCCGGGCCAAGCCGAACCGAGCCGAGCCAGGCCGAGCCAGGCCGAGCCGAACCGAGCCGAGCCAGGCCGAGCCAGGCCGAGCCGAACCGAGCCGAGCCAGGCCGAGCCGGATGTCACGGTGCGGCGGGGCTGGGATCACCGCCGTCGCCCGCCGGCGGCGCCGGGCTTCCCGGGCCGGACGGCGACGGGTCGCCGGGCGTGGGCTCCGGACCGGGCGAGGACGGCGGCTCGCTCGGTCCGGGGTCCGGGTCGGGGGAGGAAGGCTCCGTGGGGGTCGGCTCCGGGTCAGGATCCGGGCCCGGGTCGGGCGAGGCAGGCGGGTCACCGGGGGTGCCGGGGGCGGGACCGGGTCCCGGGTCGGCGGGGACCGGTGCGATGCCGTTGCCCTCGATGGAGACGACGGCTCCCGCCGGGGCGATCGCCACGCGCGCGTTCCAGTGGCCGGACGGCTCGCGCAGATGGTCGACGTGCACCTTGACCGTCACCGTCCCGCCGGGCTCCAGCGTGCCGGAGGAGCGGCTCAGGTAGAGCCAGGGCGCTCCGGTGGTCGCCGACCAGCGCACGGGCTCGCCCGCCTCGGCGGAGGCGGTGAGGGTGATCAGCGTGGTGTCGCCGCTGTTGCTCGCGGCCACCGCGAGGCTGCTCGCCCCCTTCGCGTCGGCCCCGGTGACGCTGATGACCTCCACCGACACGTCCGGCTCGTCGCCCTTGGCGAAGTCGGAGCCGGGCCGGGTGCTGGCGTTGCCGGCGTTCTGGTAGCCGCCGGCCGTCTCGCCGTCGAGGCCGTCGGTGCCGTGCGCCTCGCCGGCCGTGGCGGCGTGGCCGGCGGTGCCCTCGCCGGTCGGGGTGGACCGGTAGGCCGCCCACAGGGCGAGCACGGGCGCGGCGACGACGGTGGCGACGACGGTCGTCGTGACCGCACGCGCGCGGAGGCGGTCACGACGGGCGGCGCGGTCCTTGGGGTCCATCGGGAAACCCCGCCGGTCGAAGCGGGGTGCCGCGGCGCCCCGCGCGCGCGGGCGGTGCGCCAGGGCGAGGTGCAGCTCCGCGCGGGGTGCTTCCAGGACGGGCAGCTCGGCGGGGGTGACGCCGGCGCCGGGCCACCGGCCGGAGTCCGCGCGCCCGACACCCCGGCGGCAGTGCGGGCAGTCGTCGACGTGCCGGACGAGTTCGCGGCGCAGGGCGGCGCTGAGCACGAGCTGGTGGTCGCCGGTGAGACGGGCCACACCGGGACAGCCACCGGTCTCGACGACGGCCAGGGCCGCGCGGGTGCGTTCGACCTCGCAGGCGGCGGAGGCGAGCAGTCCGCGGGCCCCGGCGAGGTCCATGCCGACGACGGCGGCGACCTCGTGGGCGGCGAGCTGGTGGCGGACGGCGAGTTCGAGGGCCTCACGCTGCTCCGGGGTGGTGCCGGCCGCCTCCGGCCAGGCCAGCTGGGTGAGTTCGCGCCGCCGCCGCTCCTGCACCTCGTCGGGGACCGGCTCGCCGGCGGAACCGGCGGCGGTCCCCCGGGAGGCGCCGAGGCGCCCCGCCGCGTGCGTGCCCTGACGTTTCTGCTTGGTCTCGGCCAGCTTGCGCAGACACGCCCAGCGGGCCAGCGCGTACAGCCACGCCCTGCGGTCCCCGGCGGCCTCCGGGACGCGCTGCCCGCGCCGCTCGGCGAGCGTGAGGGCGTCCGCGAGGGCCGCGGTGGCCGTGTCGTGGTCGCACAGGACGGACAGGCAGTAGGTGAACAGGCCGTCCAAGTACGGCTCGTAGCGCGCGGGTGGCCGATGCGCCACCGTGCGCGCCGCGGCGCGGTCGCGCGCCTCCCTGTTCGCCCGGTGTGCGCCGATCGTGCGGGTCGGAATCTCCGGACTGCTGCTCATCATCCGTGCGACCGTAGGCGGCACGGAACGACCTCTTCTGCCCCCTGGCGTCCTTTTAATCCGTATGGGTGAAACGATCCCTCATACGGGGACGGCGGGCGGGCTCGCCGGGCCGGACCGACGGACCGACGGAGAGACGGCAGGGGCGAGAGGGGCGATCGGGGCGGGGGGCTGAGCAGGAGGGGCGGAGGGTGGGACGGGGCGAGAGTGCCTCGGGTCCGCTTCGGGTCCGCCTCGACCTCGTTCCCATCCCGCCTCGCCCCGCCCCGCCCCACGTCGCCCTCGATCCCGCCCCGCCCCCACCTCCATCCCGCGTCGCCCCCACCTCCATCCCGCCTCGTTCCCGCCCCGCCCCCACCTCCATCCCACCTCCATCCCGCCCCACCCCCGCCTCCGTCCCGCCTCGTTCCCGCCCCACCCCCACCTCCATCCCGCCCCACCCCCGCCTCCGTCCCGCCTCGATCCGGTGCCGCTTCTCCGCGCTCGCGGCCGGTTGTCAGTCCCGGCGGTTACGGTTTCCTCCATGGCTGCCCGTACGAAGACCACCAAGGACCGCCCGTCGTACCGCTGCACGGAATGCGGCTGGCAGACGGCCAAGTGGCTCGGCCGCTGCCCCGAATGCCAGGCATGGGGCACGGTCGAGGAGTACGGCACGCCCGCCGTCCGTACGACGACGCCGGGGCGCGTCACCACGTCCGCCCTGCCCATCGGCCAGGTCGACGGCCGTCAGGCCACCGCGCGCCCCACCGGCGTGCCCGAGCTGGACCGCGTCCTCGGCGGGGGGCTGGTCCCCGGCGCGGTCGTCCTCCTCGCCGGTGAGCCGGGCGTCGGCAAGTCCACGCTCCTGCTCGACGTGGCCGCCAAGTCGGCGAGCGACGAGCACCGCACGCTCTATGTGACGGGCGAGGAGTCCGCGAGCCAGGTCCGCCTGCGCGCCGACCGCATCGGCGCCATCGACGACCACCTGTACCTGGCCGCCGAGACGGATCTGGCCGCTGTCCTGGGTCACTTGGACGCCGTGAAGCCGTCGCTGCTGATCCTCGACTCGGTGCAGACGGTGGCCTCCCCCGAGATCGACGGAGCGCCCGGAGGCATGGCCCAGGTCCGCGAGGTGGCGGGCGCCCTGATCCGCGCCTCCAAGGAACGTGGCATGTCCACGCTGCTCGTGGGCCACGTCACCAAGGACGGCGCGATCGCCGGCCCACGCCTCCTGGAGCACCTGGTGGACGTCGTCCTGCACTTCGAGGGCGACCGGCACGCACGCCTGCGCCTCGTGCGGGGCGTCAAGAACCGCTACGGCGCCACCGACGAGGTCGGCTGCTTCGAACTGCACGACGAGGGCATCACAGGCCTCGCGGACCCCAGCGGACTGTTCCTGACCCGTCGTGACGAACCGGTCCCCGGCACCTGCCTGACGGTCACCCTGGAGGGCCGCCGCCCCCTGGTCGCCGAGGTGCAGGCGCTCACGGTCGACTCGCAGATCCCCTCCCCGCGCCGGACGACGTCCGGCCTGGAGACGTCCCGGGTCTCGATGATGCTCGCGGTCCTGGAGCAGCGCGGCAGGATCAGCGCGCTCGGCAAGCGGGACATCTACTCCGCGACGGTCGGCGGAGTGAAGCTCTCGGAGCCGGCGGCGGACCTGGCGATCGCCCTCGCGCTGGCCTCCGCGGCAAGTGACACCCCGCTGCCCAAGAATCTCGTCGCGATCGGCGAAGTCGGCCTCGCGGGCGAGGTCAGACGGGTCACGGGCGTCCAGCGCCGGCTTGCGGAGGCCCACCGTCTGGGCTTCACGCACGCCCTCGTGCCGGGCGATCCCGGCAAGATCCCGTCCGGGATGAAGGTGCTGGAAGTCGCGGACATGGGGGACGCCCTGCGGGTCCTGCCGCGCTCCCGTCGCCGAGACGCCCCGCGGGACGAGGAGGACCGCCGGTAGACTTTGCCCTGGTCTCGCCCGTCCGTACGAACCGAGTGCGCGAAACGGGAGCGCCTCAGACCCCGCGACCGGAGGAGTGCAGTGGCAGCCAACGACCGGGCGGCAGCTCCCGGAAAGTCCGGTGGGAGTTCCGGTGCCGACGGCCTGATGCGCGCCGCGCTGAGCGCGGTGGCCCCCGGCACGGCGCTGCGTGACGGCCTCGAGCGGGTTCTCCGCGGCAACACCGGAGGGCTCATCGTGCTGGGCTCCGACAAGACGGTCGAGCCGATGTGTACGGGCGGCTTCGTCCTGGACGTCGAGTTCACCGCCACCCGCCTGCGCGAGCTGTGCAAGCTCGACGGCGGCATCGTGCTCTCCTCCGACCTGTCGAAGATCCTCCGGGCCGGCGTCCAGCTCGTGCCGGACCCCACGATCCCGACGGAGGAGACGGGCACCCGCCACCGCACCGCGGACCGCGTCAGCAAACAGGTCGGCTTCCCGGTCGTCTCGGTCTCCCAGTCCATGCGGTTGATCGCGCTGTACGTCGACGGTCAGCGCCGTGTCCTGGAGGACTCGGCGGCGATCCTGTCCCGCGCCAACCAGGCCCTCGCCACCCTGGAGCGGTACAAACTCCGCCTCGACGAGGTCGCGGGAACGCTGTCGGCGCTGGAGATCGAGGACCTGGTGACGGTCCGGGACGTCTCCGCGGTGGCCCAGCGGCTGGAGATGGTGCGCCGTATCGCCACCGAGATCGCCGAATACGTGGTCGAACTGGGCACGGACGGCCGTCTCCTCGCCCTCCAGCTCGACGAGTTGATCGCGGGTGTGGAGCCCGAGCGGTCACTGGTGGTCCGGGACTACGTCCCCGAGCCCACCGCCAAGCGCTCCCGCACGGTCGACGAGGCGCTGCACGAACTGGACGCCCTGTCCCACGCCGAGCTCCTGGAACTCTCCACGGTGGCACGCGCGTTGGGTTACACCGGTTCCCCCGAGGCCCTCGACTCGGCCGTCTCGCCGCGCGGCTTCCGCCTCCTGGCCAAGGTCCCGCGGCTGCCCGGAGCGATCATCGACCGTCTGGTGGAGCACTTCGGCGGCCTCCAGAAACTGCTCGCCGCCAGCGTCGACGACCTCCAGGCGGTCGACGGTGTGGGCGAGGCGCGGGCCCGCAGCGTCCGCGAGGGACTTTCCCGACTGGCGGAATCCTCGATCCTGGAACGGTACGTCTGACGACCGGAACAGTACGGCCGACGACCGGAGCGATACGCCGACAGTCACGGCGGTACGCCCGACGGTCACCGCGGTAGGCCCGACGGTCACCGCGGTACGCCCGACGGTCGAAGCACTGCCTCCGACGGCCGAGGCGCTACCTCCCACGGCCGAGGCGGTACGCCCGATCAATGGCGCGGTACGCCCGATCGATGGCGCAGCACGTCCGGCCGGTGAAGCGGGACGTCCGGCCGGTGAAGCGGGACGTCCGGCCGGTGAAGCGGGACGTCCGGCCGGCGCGATCAATGCGTCCGATCGGTGGAGCAGTACGTCCGAGCGGCGGAGCGGCACGCCCGACCGGCGGATGAGCCGGCGGCGCCTCCAGGGCTCCGGACACGGCCCCGACGCACCGCCCCTGCCTCAGTCGGCCTCCAGTACGAACGACGTCTGCGCCTTCGCAAAGCCCGGAGCCTTCGCCTCCACCAGGTATGTCCCGGCTCCCGCCACCCCCGCCGGAGGCGTCGCGCACTCCGCGGCGCTGGGCTTGCGGTCCCACTTCAGGGTGTAGGTGAAGGTGCCGCCCGCCGGCACGCGGTACAGCACGCTCCCGGACACCGTGGGGCAGTCGGCGGACGACCAGTAGTCGTCCTCGGCGGTTGCCTGAGTGATCGTCAACACCGCGTTCTTCGGCCCGAGATCGACCTTGCAGTCACTGCCCGAGGAGTTCTTCGCCGTCAGTTGGAACGTGGGCGTCTGGTCGGGCGAGTACGTGTTGCGGACGCTGCGCAGGCTCAACGTGACCACGCTCGCGGTGCAGTTGGGCAGCGTGGTCCCGGCCGGCAGCGCCGCGGACGAACCCGTTCCGGCGGAGCCGCTGCCGGAACCCGCCGAGCCCCCTCCGCCACTCGTGCCGGAACCTCCCGCCTCGGAGCCGCCACCCGAACCCGCGTCCGAACCGGACCCATCGGAGGAACCGGACCCGCCGGTGTCACCAGAACTGCCGGACCCACCGGTGTCACCGGACCCGGCGGAGCCCTCGTCGCCCGACTCGTCGCGCCCGCCCGGGTTCTGACTGATCGCCGGCCCTGATCCCGACGGCCCCGGCGTGATGGAGGACGCCGGATTCTTGCCGTTGCCCCCGTCTGCGCCGTTGTCGCCGCCGCCCCCGTCCGAGGTGACGATCCACGTGATCAGCAGCGCCAACAGGGCTGCCACGGACAGCAGTACAACCCTCCGTCGCCAGTAGATGGAGGAGGGAAGCGGCCCGACCGGATTGCGCAGAGATCCCACGGCGCAAACTGTACGAGAGATCATCGCGTTCCCTGGCCCCACCCGCCGCCAGGACCACAACTTTTCCGGATCATCATCCCGGACACGGCGTCCCCGTCCCCGACTTACGCCTCTCGCCCGCACAGTCGGTCACCCCGCGTGACAGCCCCCCGCGGAACGCCCACGCTCGGTGACGTCGATGCAGTTTCGCATTCGCGTGCCTTGCAGCTTTGGCCATAGCTACCGGCCGGCCGTCTCCGCAGCCGGCGGGGGGCGCGCCGCTCCGCGCCCACGCCGCCGGGTGGCGGTACGCGCGCGTGCCCCGGTGCGCATGGCAGGATCGAAAGGCCATGACTGCGCCCACGAAGCCCCCGCACAGCAGCCCCACCGACGCCGACGCCGTCCCCGGCCTCCCCTTCGGAGAGCAGTCGCCCTCCACACCCACCGCCGGGACGCCCTCCACACCCACCGCCGGGACGACCACCGCACCGACCACCGGCACGTTCGCCAGGACGCTCACCGGAACCGCCGCCGGGGAGGTCTCCGGCACGCACCTGCACTCCCCCGTGATCGACTGGTTCGACGACAACGCCCGCGACCTGCCCTGGCGACGCCCGGAGGCCGGCGCCTGGGGCGTGATGGTCAGCGAGTTCATGCTCCAGCAGACGCCGGTCAACCGTGTCCTGCCGGTCTACGAGCAGTGGCTCGCGCGCTGGCCGCGCCCCGCCGACCTGGCTGCGGAGGCGCCCGGCGAGGCCGTCCGCGCATGGGGCCGGCTCGGCTACCCGCGCCGCGCCCTGCGCCTGCACGGCGCCGCCTCGGCCATAACGGAACGGCACGGCGGCGACGTACCGTCGGACCACGCGCAACTGCTGGCCCTGCCCGGCATCGGCGAGTACACGGCCGCCGCCGTCGCCTCGTTCGCGTACGGTCAGCGGCACGCCGTTCTGGACACCAACGTGCGCCGGGTCTTCGCGCGCGCGGTGACCGGCGTGCAGTACCCGCCGAACGCCACCACCGCCGCCGAGCGCAGGCTGGCGCGCGCCCTGCTCCCCGAGGACGAGAGCACCGCCGCCCGCTGGGCCGCCGCGTCCATGGAACTCGGGGCGCTCGTGTGCACGGCGAAGAACGAGACATGCCACCGCTGCCCGATCACCGCGCAGTGCGCCTGGCGGCTCGCGGGCAAACCGGAGCACGACGGTCCGCCCCGCCGGGGGCAGACGTACGCCGGAACGGACCGGCAGGTGCGGGGCAAGCTGCTCGCCGTGCTGCGCGACGCGCACGCGCCCGTGCCGCAGTCGGCCCTCGACCGGGTCTGGCACGAGCCGGTCCAACGCGCGCGTGCCCTGGACGGGCTCGTCGCGGACGGTCTGGTGGAGCCACTGCCCGGCGGCCTGTACCGCCTCCCGCTGACCTGACACAGGGTCATGTCACAGACGGCGTCCCTTTTCCCCGGACCGCACCCGGCCGTTCGTCACGCCTCACCCCACCCGCCCACCCGATGAATCACCCCATAACCGCACGACACGGTTCGCGTCTTTATCTGCGCCCTACTTCCGTTACACAACCGACGGACAGCCGAGGGGTGGCCGCGGGCTGCCCCGGACAGTGCCGTGACAACACCTCCGTAGCGTCGTTCGCGTGCCCGGCAGCGGCACACGGGCACAGACCAGAAGCGGGGAAACCGGCGGCGCCGGCCGACCGGCACGGGGACACGGAGGCGGTTGATCATGGCGCAGGGCGAGGTGCTCGAGTTCGAGGAGTACGTCCGCACCCGGCAGGACGCGCTGCTGCGCAGCGCCCGTCGGCTGGTGCCGGACCCGGTCGAGGCGCAGGACCTGCTCCAGACCGCGCTGGCCCGGACGTACGGGCGTTGGGAGGGCATCGCGGACAAGCGGCTCGCCGACGCCTATCTGCGCCGAGTCATGATCAACACCCGGACGGAGTGGTGGCGGGCCCGGAGGCTGGAGGAAGTGCCCACCGAGCAGCTGCCGGACGCCTCCGTGAACGACTCCACCGAACAGCACGCGGACCGCGCCCTTCTGATGGACGTGCTGAAGGTGCTCGCTCCCAAGCAGCGCAGCGTCGTCGTCCTGCGGCACTGGGAGCAGATGTCCACGGAGGAGACGGCGGCCGCCCTCGGCATGTCGGCCGGAACGGTCAAGAGCACGCTGCACCGGGCACTCGCCCGGCTCCGCGAGGAGTTGGAAGCCCGCGATCTCGACGCACGCGCGCTGGAGCGTGAGGAGCGGGAGCGTTGCGCGGCGGCCTGACCGAGGCCCGGCCCACCACACCGGTCCGGGGCACCGTCCAGGCGGCGACCACGGCGGCGGCCGTACTCGCCGCCCTCGCCCTTGTGGTCTCCGCGTGCGCCGCCGGCGGTACCGGCGCCCGTGACGAGGGGCCGGCCCGCGGCGACGCGGTCGCCGGCGCCGCCACGGCCTCCCCGTCGGCCGCTCCCACCGAAGCCTCCGACCGGGTGGACGCGGTGCGGCTCGTCAGGGAGGACCCCGTGGTCTCGGCGGAGGTCAAGCGCGAGCTGAAGCCGTGCGCCGGCGACGAGTACCCGGTCGACGTGTCCTACGGCGCTCTCACCGGCGGCTCCGGCAACGACATCGTCGTGAACGTACTGACCTGCGGTGACGCCATCGGCGTCGGCTCCTACGTGTACCGGAAGCGCGACGGCCGCTATGAGAACGTGTTCAAGGCCGAGGAGTCCCCGGTGTACGCGGAGCTGGACCGCGGCGCCCTGGTGGTCACCAAGCAGGTGTACGAGAAGGGCGACCCGGTCTCCAGCCCGTCCGGCGAGAACGTGACGACCTACCGCTGGGCCACGGACCGCTTCGTCGAGGAGTACAGCTGGCACAACGACTACAGCAGCGTCGTCGGCGGGGACGGCTCGACGGAGTCCGAGGGGGGATGAGCCCCGGCCGGCGTGGGCTGAGCCCTGCCGGGGGCCGGGGGCCCGGGGCCGGTGGCCCGGTGGCCCGGGGGCCCGAGGCCGGGGCCAGGGGCCGGGGCCGGGGGCCAGGGCCAGGGGCCGGGGCCAGGGGCCGGGGCCAGGGCCGGGAGAAAAAATCTCCCGTCGCGTGAACCGTTCGGGCCGCCCGGTCCGATGAACCAGTGAACGACAAAGCCGAGCTGCCGACAGACGTACGGCCGACACCCACGAGGACTGAGAGCACCGGGATGGCAGACCAGACCCACGTCCTGTTCGTCGAGGACGACGATGTCATCCGCGAGGCCACCCAGCTCGCCCTGGAGCGGGACGGCTTCGCGGTCACCGCGATGCCCGACGGCCTGTCAGGCCTGGAGGCGTTCCGGGCCGACCGCCCGGACATCGCGCTGTTGGACGTCATGGTGCCCGGCCTGGACGGCGTCAGCCTGTGCCGGCGCATCCGCGACGAGTCCACCGTGCCGGTGATCATGCTTTCCGCGCGCGCCGACTCCATCGACGTCGTCCTCGGTCTGGAGGCCGGTGCCGACGACTACGTGACCAAGCCGTTCGACGGAGCCGTCCTGGTCGCCCGCATCCGCGCCGTCCTGCGCCGCTTCGGGCACGCGGGCGGCGGTGACCGCACCGAGCCCGGCGGCTCTGCCACGGGCGGGGTGCTGACCTTCGGCGAGCTGGCGGTCGACACCGAGGGGATGGAGGTGCGCCGGGCCGGACGGCCGGTGGCCCTCACCCCGACCGAGATGCGTCTGCTGCTGGAGTTCTCCTCGGCCCCGGGCACGGTCCTGTCGCGGGACAGGCTGCTGGAACGTGTCTGGGACTACGGCTGGGGAGGCGACACCCGGGTCGTGGACGTCCATGTGCAGCGCCTGCGGACCAAGATCGGCCAGGACCGCATCGAGACGGTCCGCGGCTTCGGCTACAAACTGAAGGCCTGAGCGGGACGGGGGATGCGGGGGATGCGGGGAATGTTGCGGCACCTGGTTCCGGCCCGCGTGGGGCGCGCGGGCATCCGCACCGGCCTGCGGTGGAAGCCGAGCGCGGGCATCCGCACCGGCCTGCGGTGGAAGCTGAGCGCGGCCATCGCGCTGGTCGGCGCGCTGGTGGCGGTCGCGCTCAGCCTGGTCGTGCACAACGCGGCCCGGGTGTCCATGCTGGACAACGCACGCGACCTCGCCGACGAACGCGTCCAGATCGCCCAGCGCAACTACGACGTGTCCGGCCGCGCCAACTTCCCCAGCATCGAGATCGACGACCCCCGTCTGCCGTCGGAGCTGCGGGAGAAGGTCGAGGAGGGGCGACGGGCGACGTTCGTCTCCGAGCACGCGGCGGGCGGCGCGCCGAGCATCTGGGCGGCCGTGCCGCTCAAGGGCGGCCATGTGCTCTCCCTCCACACCGGATTCACCGACCGCAGCACGGACATCCTCAAGGACCTCGACCAGGCCCTGGTGATCGGCTCCATCGCCGTCGTCCTGGGCGGCAGCGCGCTCGGTGTGCTCATCGGGGGGCAGCTGTCCCGCCGGCTGCGCAAGGCGGCGGCCGCCGCCAACCAGGTCGCCAAGGGCGAGACGGACGTCCGGGTGCGGGACGCCATCGGCGGGGTCGTCCGGGACGAGACCGACGACCTGGCGCGGGCGGTCGACGCCATGGCGGACGCCCTCCAGCAGCGGCTGGAGGCCGAGCGCAGGGTCACCGCCGACATCGCTCACGAGCTGCGCACGCCCGTGACGGGTCTGCTCACCGCCGCCGAGCTGCTGCCTCCCGGCCGGCCCACGGAACTGGTCCTGGACCGGGCCCAGGCCATGCGCACCCTCGTCGAGGACGTGCTGGAGGTGGCCCGCCTCGACGGTGCCTCGGAGCGCGCGGAGTTGCAGGACGTCCTGCTGGGCGAGTTCGTCACCCGGCGCGTCACGGCCAAGGATCCCGCGGTCGAGGTCCACGTGGTGCACGAGTCGATGGTGACCACCGATCCCCGGCGTCTGGAGCGCGTGCTGTTCAACCTGCTCGCCAACGCCGGCCGGCACGGCAGACCGCCCGTCCGGGTCACCGTGGAGGGCCGGGTCATCCGGGTCCGCGACCACGGCCCCGGCTTCCCCGAGGACCTGCTCGCCGAGGGCCCGAGCCGCTTCCGCACCGGCAGCAGCGACCGCGCCGGCCATGGCCACGGGCTCGGTCTGACCATCGCCGCGGGCCAGGCCCGCGTCCTGGGCGCCCGGCTCACCTTCCGCAACGTACGACTCGCCGGGGCGCCGGAGCACATACCCGCCGACGGCGCCGTCGCCGTCCTGTGGCTGCCGGAACACGCGCCGACGAACACGGGGAGCTACCCGATGCTGCCGATGTCCGGGCAGTAGACCGCTGTCCGGCCGGTACTGCCCCATGGCCCCGGCCGATACGGTCCCGTGGCCCCAGCCGGTACGGCCCCATGGCCCCATGGCCCCATGGCCCCAGCCGATACGGTCCCATGGCCCCGGCCGATACAGTCCCGTGGCCCCGGCCGTAGCGGTCCCATGCGCGGGGCCTAACCGGCCCGACGGCTCCGGCGATCCCGGCGCCCGTGGGCGACTCCGGCCGTCCCTCGACTCCGGCCACCCCGCGGCCCCGGGCGGCTCCCGCGATCCCGGACAGCTCCAGCGGTTCCGGCGCCGCCGGGCGGCTCCGGTGGCGCGTATGCCCCAGGGCGAGCACGGCGTGCACCGGCTTGGGCGGCCTCGCCCTCCGTCGCGGCCCCGGCTGCTCCTACGACGGGAAAGGCCCCCTGAAGCGGTCACCCGCCGGAGGCCTCCGGTGAGACCGGGACCGGTGCCGCGCCGCCCGTCGGCGCGGGCGGCGCGGCACCGGTCCCGTCGTGTCATCCGGTCAGACGGACTCCGCCACCGGCGTCTTCGGGGCGGCGGCCTCGTCCGCGGCCCCCTCCGGCTTCGGGCCGGTTCCCCGCAGCGGAACCTCCTTGACGAAGAAGGCCGCCACCAGCGCGATCACAGCCACCACCGAGCCGAGGAGGAACGCCGCGTGGGTTCCGTCGGAGACCGCGTACTGGTAGGCCTCCCGGGCCGCCGCCGGAAGCTTGGCGAGGCTGGCCGCGTCCAGTTGCGCGGACTGCTCGGTGACCGCGGAGCCCAGCGCGCCGGCCCGCTCGGCCATGGCGTCCTGGACCCGGCTGTTGAACAGCGCGCCCATGATCGCGACACCGAAGGAGGAGCCGAGCGTACGGAAGAGGGTGGTCGACGAGGAGGCGACCCCCATGTCCTTCATCTCCACGCTGTTCTGCGCGACCAGCATGGTGATCTGCATCAGACAGCCCATGCCAAGACCCACGACGGCCATGAACACGCCGGAGGTGAGCCGGGAGGTCCCGGTGTCCATCGTGGACAGCAGGTACAGCCCGACGATCATCAGGGCGCCGCCGACGATGGGGAAGATCTTGTAGCGGCCGCTGTTGGTGGTGATGCGGCCCGCGACGATCGAGGTCACGAGCATCGCGCCGAGCATCGGCAGGAGCAGCAGCCCGGAGTTGGTCGCGGACGCGCCCTGCACGGACTGCTGGTACAGCGGCAGGAAGAGGGTGGCGCCGAACATCACGAAGCCGGTGATGAAGCCGATGAGGGACATCAGCGTGAAGTTGCGGCTGCGGAAGATGTGCAGCGGCACGATCGGCTCGGTGGCCCTGGTCTGCCAGAACACGAACCCGACCAGCGCGGCGACACCGATGCCGATCAGCTCCATGATCCGCGCGGAGCCCCAGGCGTACTCCGTGCCGCCCCAGGTGGTGACGAGCACGATGGCCGTGATGCCGATGGTCAGCAGCGCGGCGCCCAGGTAGTCGATGCGGGCCTGGGACCGCTTCCTCGGCAGGTGGAGGACGGCGGTGATGAGGCCCAGGGCCACGATGCCGAGCGGCAGGTTGATGTAGAAGGCCCAGCGCCAGCCCCAGTGGTCGGTGATGGTGCCTCCGACGAGCGGACCGCCGATCATCGCGATCGCCATCACTCCGGCCATCATGCCCTGGTACCTGCCGCGCTCCCGCGGCGGGACCAGGTCACCGATGATCGCCATGACGCCGACCATCAGTCCGCCGGCACCCAGGCCCTGAACGGCGCGGAACGCGATCAGCTGCCCCATGTCCTGGGCCATACCGCTCAACGCCGACCCGATCAGGAAGATCACGATCGAGCTCAGGAAGGCACCCTTGCGCCCGTACATGTCGCCGAGCTTGCCCCAGATCGGGGTGGAGGCGGCGGTCGCGAGGGTGTACGACGTGACCACCCACGACAGGTGCTCCAGGCCTCCGAGCTCGCCCACGATCGTCGGCATCGCCGTACCCACGATCATGTTGTCGAGCATCGCGAGCATCATCGTGATCATGAGCGCGAGCATGACGACCCGTACGCTCTTCGGTTCTCGCGCAGTCGGCGTGACGCCGGCGCCCGTCTGTTTGCTTGGTGTGTCCGCCATCGTTCCCACTCCCCCAGGACGCTTACTTACTTGCCGCCCGGCTAGTTCACTACACTGGGAAAGTAGACCCCTAACTAGCCGGGCGTCAAGTAAGTTCCAGCCCGGGGCGGCGGGTAAATTTTTCTTACCGAGTCGCGGGCGAGTGTCGCGGGAGCGCGAGGAGTACGAGGATGGACGTCACCATGGACGGCACCAGGCAGCAGCGCCGAGGCAACACCCGCCAGCGCATTCAGGACGTGGCCCTTGAACTCTTCGCCGAGCAGGGGTACGAGAAGACCTCGCTGCGCGAGATCGCCGAGCGCCTGTCGGTCACGAAGGCGGCCCTCTACTACCACTTCAAGACCAAGGAAGAGATCGTCGTCAGCATCTTCACGGATCTGACGAAACCGATCGAGGACCTGATCGAGTGGGGCAAGGCACAGCCGCACACCCTCGAGACCAAGCGGGAACTCGTCCGCCGCTACAGCCAGGCCCTCAACAAGGCCGTCCCCCTCTTCCGGTTCATGCAGGAGAACCAGGCGACCGTGCGGGAGCTGCAGATCGGGGAGTCCTTCAAGGACCGTATGGGCAGTCTGCGCGACATCATCATCGACCCGGACGCCCCCCTGGCCGACCAGGTCCGCTGCGTGAGCGCGATCTTCACGCTGCACGCCGGCATGTTCTTCCTCCAGGACATCGAAGGCGACCCCGAGGACAAGCGCGAAGCCGTCCTCGAGGTCGCCATCGATCTGGTCACCCAGGCCCACCAGGGCACGCGGCCCTAGGGCAGCGCCCTCTCGGGTCAGACGCTGAGACCCTTGGCCCGCAGGAACGCGACCGGGTCGACCGCCGAGCCGTAGTTGGGGGTCGTACGGATCTCGAAGTGCAGGTGCGGGCCGCTGGAGTTGCCGGTGTTGCCGGACAGGGCGATGCGCTGGCCGGTCTTGACGATCTGGCCGACCTTCACCTCGATGCGCGACAGGTGGGCGTACTGGGAGTACGTGCCGTTGCCGTGCTTGATGACGATGGCGTTGCCGTAGGCGGGGCCGTCGCCGGCGCCGTTGCCGCCGGCCTTGACCACGGTGCCGCCGTGCGCGGCCACGACCTTGGTGCCGCTCGGGACGGCGAAGTCCTGCCCGCTGTGGGTGGACTGCCACATGGCGCCGTTCTGGTGGAAGCTGGCGGACTTGGTGTACTTCGCGACCGGCTTGACCCAGCCGGTGGAGGCGGCCGCCTTCACCGCCGCGGACTGGACGGCGGGCTGAGCGGCGGGCTGGACAGCGGACGCCACTCCACTCCCCAGGACGACCGAGGCGCCGAGGGCGGCGGCCCCGACCGCCACGCGGGTGCGGAACTGGGACGTACGGGAAGAACGGAACGTGACGCGCTGGAACATCGAAACCTCATGGCAGCCGGGGGCAGAGAAAACCACCCGACGGACGTCCGCCGGATGGGCCATTCCTTGGTAACCCACGGACCCAGAAAGCCTCAAACGTGTGATCTACGACGGAATCTAGTAGATCGCCGTGAACGCGTGCACTTCTTGACAGTTAGCACCTTGCCCCCACTTCCCCCAATTCCGCCCATATCACCCGCTGTAGATGCGGCGTTCTGCACCTTTAGCACGTTTTGCCGGATTCGCCTGGTCCACTAATCCGGCTAGTAACGGACAAATCGCCTGTGCGGCACGTCACCAGCCACCCGCCCCAAGGGACTTCGGAATGTGACGGGGGCTACTCGGTCACTACTCCCCTTCCTTTTCCGCGAGTTGTGACCCGCACCACGATCACGCGCTCAAGGCTGTGACCGGGCTCTCAGGATGCACTACCGTCCAGTAACCCGCTGGTTCCCCTCAAGCCATCACCTTCGATGAGCATGCTCACGACACCCGTAGCGCCATGGACGCGAGAGGACCCCCCACCATGAGCAGAGGCAGCTGGACGCGCCACATCGCCCTGACCGCCGCGGCCACGGCCGCCGTCACCGCGATGGCCGTCCCGGCAACGGCCGCGGCCGACACCACGGCCGGGTCGGCAGCGGCCGCCGCCGCGGTGGCCGTGGACTACGACACCTGGCAGGCGGACTGCCAGGCCGTGATGGACCAGGCCCTGCCCTACCTGAAGCAGCGCATCGCCGCCCCGGTACCGGGCGAGAAGCAGGCGATCGTCTTCGACGTGGACAACACCACCCTGGAGACCGACTTCGGCTTCAGCTACCCCCAGCCGGCCAACGCCCCCGTCCTCGACGTCGCCGAGTACGCGCAGGAGCACGGCGTCGCGCTGTTCTTCGTCACGGCCCGCCCCGGGATCATCGCCTCGGTGACCGACTACAACCTCAGGCACGTCGGCTACCAGGTCTCCGGTCTCCATGTCCGCGGCCTCCTGGACCTCTTCCAGGACGTCGCCGACTACAAGACCGCCCAGCGCGTCGACATCGAGGCCGAGGGCTACACGATCATCGCGAACATCGGCAACAGCGCCACCGACCTGTCCGGCGGCCACGCCGAGAAGACGTTCAAGCTGCCCGACTACGACGGGCAGCTGTCGTAGCCGACGACGAACGTTTGGCACCCGGGGCACGCGTAAGGGGCCGGTGCTCGTGAGAGCACCGGCCCCTTACAACAGGTCCGTCGGGTTCCGTCAGGTCCGTCGGGCGAACTCCGGGACGGTCACGCGTCCTTGCTCAGGTTCGGCCCGGCACCGCCGGCCGCCTGCTCGATCGGCGGGACGTCCGGCAGGGCCGACTTCTCCTCACCCCGGAAGGTGAAGGTCTTGGTCTCGCCCTCGCCCTCGGTGTCCACGACCACGATGTGACCGGGGCGCAGCTCGCCGAAGAGGATCTTCTCCGAGAGCGTGTCCTCGATCTCGCGCTGGATGGTGCGGCGCAGCGGACGCGCACCCAGCACGGGGTCGTAACCCTTCTTGGACAGCAGCTCCTTGGCGGACTGGGAGAGCTCGATGCCCATGTCCCGGTCCTTCAGGCGCTCGTCGACCTTGCTGATCATCAGGTCGACGATCCGCAGGATGTCCGCCTGCGTCAGCTGCGGGAACACGACGACGTCGTCGACACGGTTGAGGAACTCGGGCCGGAAGTGCTGCTTCAGCTCGTCCGAGACCTTGTTCTTCATGCGCTCGTAGTTGGTCTTCGTGTCGCCCGCGGCCGCGAAGCCGAGGTTGAAGCCCTTGGAGATGTCCCGGGTGCCGAGGTTGGTCGTCATGATGATGACCGTGTTCTTGAAGTCCACGACCCGGCCCTGGGAGTCGGTCAGCCGACCGTCCTCCAGGATCTGCAGCAGCGAGTTGAAGATGTCCGGGTGGGCCTTCTCGACCTCGTCGAAGAGGACGACGGAGAACGGCTTGCGGCGGACCTTCTCGGTCAGCTGGCCGCCCTCTTCGTAGCCCACGTATCCGGGCGGGGAACCGAAGAGACGCGACACCGTGTGCTTCTCGCTGAACTCCGACATGTCGAGGGAGATCAGCGCGTCCTCGTCGCCGAAGAGGAACTCGGCGAGCGCCTTGGACAGCTCGGTCTTACCGACACCGGACGGGCCGGCGAAGATGAACGAACCACCGGGGCGCTTCGGGTCCTTCAGACCGGCGCGGGTACGGCGGATCGCCTTCGACAGCGCCTTGACGGCGTCGACCTGGCCGATGACCCGCTTGTGGAGCTCGTCCTCCATGCGGAGCAGGCGGCTGGACTCCTCCTCGGTCAGCTTGAAGACCGGGATGCCCGTCGCCGTGGCGAGGACCTCGGCGATCAGCTCGCCGTCGACCTCGGCGACGACGTCCATGTCGCCGGCCTTCCACTCCTTCTCCCGCTTGGCCTTGGCGGCCAGGAGCTGCTTCTCCTTGTCGCGGAGGGAGGCGGCCTTCTCGAAGTCCTGCGAGTCGATCGCGGACTCCTTGTCGCGGCGGACGCCGGCGATCTTCTCGTCGAACTCGCGCAGGTCCGGCGGAGCGGTCATCCGGCGGATGCGCATCCGGGAACCGGCCTCGTCGATCAGGTCGATCGCCTTGTCCGGCAGGAAGCGGTCCGAGATGTACCGGTCGGCCAGGGTGGCGGCCTGGACCAGTGCCTCGTCGGTGATGGAGACGCGGTGGTGGGCCTCGTAGCGGTCGCGCAGGCCCTTGAGGATCTCGATGGTGTGCGGCAGGGACGGCTCGGCGACCTGGATGGGCTGGAAGCGGCGCTCCAGGGCCGCGTCCTTCTCCAGGTGCTTGCGGTACTCGTCCAGCGTGGTCGCACCGATGGTCTGGAGCTCACCGCGGGCCAGCATCGGCTTCAGGATGGAGGCCGCGTCGATGGCGCCCTCGGCGGCACCCGCACCGACCAGCGTGTGGAGCTCGTCGATGAACAGGATGATGTCGCCGCGGGTGCGGATCTCCTTGAGCACCTTCTTCAGGCGCTCCTCGAAGTCACCGCGGTAGCGGGAGCCGGCGACCAGCGCGCCGAGGTCCAGGGTGTAGAGGTGCTTGTCCTTGAGGGTCTCGGGCACCTCGCCCTTGACGATGGCCTGGGCGAGGCCTTCGACGACGGCGGTCTTGCCGACGCCGGGCTCACCGATCAGAACCGGGTTGTTCTTGGTGCGTCGGGACAGCACCTGCATGACCCGCTCGATCTCCTTCTCGCGCCCGATGACCGGGTCGAGCTTGGACTCACGAGCGGCCTGGGTGAGGTTCCGGCCGAACTGGTCGAGGACCAGGGACGTCGAGGGCGTGCCCTCGGCAGGCCCGCCGGCGGTGGCGGTCTCCTTGCCCTGGTAGCCGGAGAGCAGCTGGATGACCTGCTGCCGCACCCGGTTGAGATCTGCGCCCAGCTTGACCAGGACCTGGGCGGCGACGCCCTCGCCCTCGCGGATCAGGCCGAGCAGGATGTGCTCCGTGCCGATGTAGTTGTGACCCAGCTGAAGCGCCTCGCGGAGCGACAGCTCCAGGACCTTCTTGGCACGGGGGGTGAAGGGGATGTGGCCCGAGGGAGCCTGCTGGCCCTGGCCGATGATCTCCTCCACCTGCTGGCGGACCGCCTCGAGCGAAATCCCGAGGCTCTCAAGGGCCTTGGCGGCGACACCCTCACCCTCGTGGATCAGGCCCAGGAGGATGTGCTCGGTGCCGATGTAGTTGTGGTTGAGCATCCGGGCTTCTTCCTGAGCCAGGACGACAACCCGCCGCGCGCGGTCGGTGAACCTCTCGAACATCGTTAATCGCTCCTCAGAGCGGTCAGGCAGTGGGGGGAACTTCCCCTCCCTGTCCTTCCGCAGCTTAGTCCCGCAAGCGGGGACCGCTCATTCCAACTGCCGACACCGTCGATGGCCTCCTGACCCCGAACGCCGACATCTGCTCCAACCCGATGGTGCGAGACGATGTTCCCGCAGGCCAGACAGTTACCCCCTTCGCCAGTACGCCGATGGCGAACGTGAGACGTCCCGGCCTGCGTGTCGACCCCTCCCACTAGGGATGTCTTACCCGCTGCGACTGACAGTCCATGCCGCGTGCACCGGTTCCCTCCGCTATGGGCGAACAACCTCACGCCCCCCGGCGTCCCCGCGCGCCCCCGGTTTCGGCACGCTGGGCATCCGGATGAATACCCAGCGTAACTCGCGGGCGTTCCGGACGGTTGCGCTGGGCATGGTTGGCTCAGTCCTCTCGGACGCCCTCCGGTTCGATACGGCCGATATGGCCGGCACCTCCGCCTCCGATATGGCCGGCACCTCCGATACCGCCCATACCGCTGATGCGACCGCCCGTCTCCGCGGCTGGTACGAGAACGATCTGGGGTGGGCGACGGTGCCCGGGACGCCCGTGCGGCTTGCGGTCGGCGTGCGCTTCGACGTCCTGGAGGTACCGGCCGAGGCGGGTCACGCGGCTCTGCGGCGCCTGGCGCCGAGCTCTCCCGTGGCCGTCGGGGGGGAGTGGATGCGGCTCCTGGTGGCCGCGGGCAGCACGGAGGAGCTGCCGGGGATCCTTCAGTGGCTCGACTGGGGGGTGCTGCCGCTGGAGCTTCGGGCGATCGGCGCGGGCGGCCTCATCGAGGCGCCCCTGCCCCGGGGCGCGGAGTCCGCCGGGACTGCGCAGGGGGCCGCCCTGTGGGTACGGCCCCCCGTGGCCGGGCGTGAGCTCGAGGCCTCATTGGCGACGGTGTCGGCCCTGGGGGGCGGTGGGGGCGCCCCCGATCTGGTGCGGTGGGTGGACACGCTGGCGACGCAGTGTCACCGTGTCCGGCTGCGGCGCGCCTGCGCTCAGCCGTTGGCCTTCTCGTAAGCCTCGCGAATGGACGCGGGAACACGGCCACGGTCGTTGACCTCGTAACCGTTCTCCTTCGCCCATGCGCGGATCTGCGCGGTGTCCTGGCTGCCACCGGAAGCGGCACGCGTCTTTCCGCGTCCGCCCGAAGCGCGGCCACCGGTACGACGGCCACCCTTCACATAGGGGTCGAGAAGGCCGCGCAGCTTGTCCGCATTGGCCGTCGTGAGATCGATCTCGTAGGTCTTGCCGTCCAGCGCGAACGTAACGGTCTCGTCCGCCTCGCCGCCGTCGAGGTCGTCGACAAGAAGGACCTGAACCTTCTGTGCCACCGGATTTCCTTTCATCGATAACGTGAGGGCCGGGGCTCTGCGGCGTGCGCCGTTTCGCCGCCCCTGTTATATGCAGTACTGCAGTACGTCGGAAAGCAAACCGCTTTTGCTGGAAAAACACAAACCCCCGGCAGAGGCCTGCGGCCCGCCCACCGTCCGGAAAGATACGCGTTTCGGACATAGGGCACCCGGGCAACGGCGTCCGGCCCGGAATGGACTGGACGATCACAGATGCAGAAGCATCCGGCTGTTGCCCAAGGTGTTCGGTTTCACTCGTTCGAGTCCGAGGAACTCGGCGACGCCCTCGTCATAGGAACGCAACAGCTCCGCGTAGACATCGGTGTCGACCGGCGTCTCGCCGATCTCCACGAAGCCGTGCTTGCTGAAGAAGTCGACTTCGAAGGTCAGGCAGAAAACGCGGCGAACGCCCAGCCAGCGGGCGGTGTGCAGCAACTTCTCCAACAACTGGTGACCCACGCCGGCGCCCTTCAGGCCGGGCTTCACCGCGAGAGTGCGGACTTCCGCGAGGTCTTCCCACATCACGTGCAGGGCGCCGCAGCCGACGACCTCGGCGTTGTCGTCCCGTTCGGCGACCCAGAACTCCTGGATGTCCTCGTAAAGCGTCACCGTCGCTTTGTCGAGCAGGATGCGGTCGCGGACGTACGCGTCAAGGAGACGGCGGACGACGGGGACATCGCTGGTCCGGGCCCGGCGGACGGTGATGGCTTTAGCGCTGACTTCGGGGCTCCGTGCTGACATGTGCGGACGCTATCGCCCGTCGGGTCCGGTCGCCGAGCCGGGGTTCTGGTTCTCCCCGGCACTCGCCGGCCGGGGGGCTTCGGACGTTTCCGGACCTTGGACGATGCGCACCGCGTCCCGCAGGGCGTGCCGCTGTTCCTCGCTCATCATGCCGAAGAAGGCGACGAGAGCGGCGGCGGGGTTGTCGCTCTGCGCCCAGGCGTCGTTCATCAGGGCGGCGGCGTAGGCGGCGCGGGTGGAGACCGCCTCATATCGATAGGCCCGGCCTTCGGCCTCGCGGCGCACCCAGCCCTTCTGATGGAGATTGTCCAAAACGGTCATCACCGTGGTGTACGCGATGGACCGTTCCTGCTGGAGGTCTTCCAGGACTTCTCGAACGGTCACCGGGCGGTTCCACTTCCACACCCGCGTCATGACCGCGTCTTCGAGTTCTCCCAATGGGCGAGGCACACCTCAGAACAATAGTGGGAGATCTCGCCCATCGCGTGCCGGACGTGCATGTCCACTGCCGAAGGCGAACAAAAAGGGCGTACGGCTGCCGGGAGGCTGCCGTACGCCGTGCGGGGGCGTCCTGGTCAGGCGTCGGGCTGGGCGGAGGGCCGGGGGGTGCCCTCCGCGCGCGCGAGGGCGGCGTCGACGGCCGCGTCCTCCTTGGCCTTGTTGGCCCCGCCCTGGGTCTTCACGATCACCCTGACCACACCGATGAAGAACGCCGCCATGACGACGGGGGGCACGAGCGCGGAGACGTAGTCCATGGATCCAGGGTAGCCAGGGGGGAGGGGGGCTCCGGGGCGGGGTCGGGTGCGGCGGGGCGCCCCGGTGCCGTTCCCTCAGCAGACCGCGAGCCTCCGCTTCCCGGACCCGGCGGGCGGCGGGACCGGTCTGCGGCGCGGGAAGACCTCGCCCGGCGTGGGGACGGGCCGGCGCGGGGGCTCGGGCGCGGCGGGCTTCACGGGCACGGGGCCGGGAGCGGGGTGGGGTGCGGCGGGCCTCTGGGCGGGATTCTTCCCGGACTCCCCGTCCGTACCGTCCGCGGCCACGGCGACCCGGCCGCCGGGCACCCGGTCCGCACCCCCCTCCCGGCCCCCCGGCAGGGCCAGGAGGCGCGTGCGGGACACCGGCACCACGGGAGCCGCCGGAGTGGGCCGACGGGCCGTCTGGCGCGCCAGACGGGCGCGTACGTCCTGTTCCGCGAGGACCTGGCAGTGGGCCAGGAGGGCGGCCGCCGCCGGATTGCCGCGCAGGGCGCGCAGGGCGGCGAGGTCGTCCGCGTCGGGCCGGTGGCCGGCGGCCAGGACCTCCTCCAGCAGGGTGAGGTATCCGGCCGCGGTGCCGGGCAGGGCGGCGCGGTACCGGGCGAGGTCGGCCACCAGGAAGGCCCGCAGCCGGGCGGTCTCACGCACCGCCTCGTCGAGGGACTCGGCGAGGCGGTGGCAGTCCTGGACGTCCTCGGCCGAGGCGGGACCGGGGTGGAGGGCGAGGGCGAGAGCGCGGCGGAGCACACGCAGCTCCTCCGCGCCGAACGCCATGCCGCCGCGTGATCCGTATGGCGTGGGCATGCGGCGACGATACGCGCTAATCAGACAATTTCGGCATAACGGACAGGCGTGGCGTGCCCGAATCCGCCCGCGGCCCGCGTCGGCTCACCCGTGCGGGCGGTCCGGCACGGTCCGGTCTTGTCCGGTCCCGGGGTCCCAGGGTCCCGGGGTCCCGGGGTCCCGGGCCTGGTCCGGTCTTGTCCGGCCCCGGTCCCCGGCCACGGTCCTGGTCTTGTCCGGCCCCGGTCCCGGCCCCGGCCCCGGTCCAGTCTCGTCTGGTCCCGCCGGGCCGTTCCAGGCCGGGCCGGGCCTCAGGGAGACGGATGCCGCCTCCGCGCGGCGCGGGGCGTACCTGCCCGGGCACGCCTCGGTCCGCACGCCACGGTCCGCACGCCACGGTCCGCACGCCACGGTCCGCGCCCCCGCGTCCGCCCGGACCGGCGCGCGGCCCGGGGGAGGCGGGCGCCGCTCACATGCGTGACACGTTCCGCTCGTACACCAGACGCAGTCCGATCAGCGTCAGCCACGGCTCGTGCTCGTCGATCACCGAGGACTCGCCCAGCACCATCGGCGCCAGGCCGCCCGTGGCGATCACCGTGACGTCGTCCGGGTCGTCCGCCAGCTCGCGTGCCATCCGGCTGACGACGCCGTCCACCTGGCCCGCGAAGCCGTAGACCACGCCCGCCTGCATCGCCTCGACCGTGTTCTTGCCGATCACACTGCGGGGGCGGGCCACCTCGATCTTGCGCAGTTGCGCGGCCTTGATGCCGAGGGCCTCCACGGAGATCTCGATGCCGGGGGCGATGACGCCGCCGACGTACTCCCCGCGCGCGCTGATCGCGTCGAACGTCGTCGCCGTGCCGAAGTCGACGACGATCGCGGGACCGCCGTAGAGCTCGTTCGCGGCGACCGCGTTGATGATGCGGTCGGCCCCGACCTCCTTGGGGTTGTCGAAGAGGATCGGCACACCGGTCTTCACGCCGGGCTCGACGAGCACCGCGGGCACGTCGCCGTAGTAGCGGCGGGTCACCTCGCGCAGCTCGTGGAGCACCGAGGGGACGGTCGCGCAGATCGCGATGCCGTCGATGCCGTCGCCCAGCTCCACCCCGAGGAGGGGGTGCATGCCCATCAGCCCCTGGAGGAGCACCGCGAGCTCGTCGGCGGTACGGCGGGAGTCCGTCGAGATGCGCCAGTGCTCGACGATGTCCTCACCGTCGAACAGGCCGAGCACGGTGTGCGTGTTGCCCACGTCGATCGTCAGCAGCATGGCCGGATCCCGCTCCTACTCCGCCGCTCGCAGGTCCAGGCCGATGTCGAGGATCGGCGAGGAGTGGGTCAGGGCGCCCACGGCCAGGAAGTCGACACCGGTGTCGGCGTACGCCTTGGCGTTGTCCAGGGTGAGCCGGCCGGACGCCTCCAGCAGTGCGCGGCCGCCGACGATACCGACGGCCTCCGCGCACTCGCCGGGGGTGAAGTTGTCGAGCAGGACCAGGTCGGCGCCGGCGTCCACGACCTCGCGCAGCTGGTGCAGGGTGTCGACCTCGACCTCGATCGGCACGTCCGGGAAGGCCTCGCGCACGGCCTCGAAGGCCTGGGCGACACCGCCCGCGGCGACCACGTGGTTGTCCTTGACCAGGGCCGCGTCGGACAGCGACATGCGGTGGTTGACCCCGCCGCCGCAGCGGACGGCGAACTTCTCCAGGGCGCGCAGGCCCGGGGTGGTCTTGCGGGTGTCCCGCACCCGTGCCTTGGTGCCCTCCAGGACGTCCGCCCACGCGCGCGTGGCGGTCGCGATGCCGGACAGACGGCACATCAGGTTGAGCGCGCTGCGCTCGGCGGTGAGCAGGTCGCGCGTGCGCGTCGTGACCGACAGCAGCTTCTGCCCGGCCTCCACGCGGTCGCCGTCCTCCACGTGCCGCTCGACCTCGAACTCGTTCGTGCAGACGACCGAGAGCACGGCCTCGGCGACACGCAGGCCCGCCACCACGCCCGCCTCCCGCGCGGTGAAGTCGGCGGTGGCGACCGCGTCCTCGGGGATGGTCGCGACGGTCGTCACGTCCACGCCGTGGTCCAGGTCCTCCTGGATGGCGACGTTGGCGATGTCCTCGACCTCCAGCGGGTCGAGCCCGGCGTCGGCCAGGAGCTGGGCGAGCGCGGGGTCCAGCCCGCACTCCAGGTACTCCTCGTCGTCGTGGCCGGCGTCCGCGCCGCAGGCGCAGCCGTCGCCGCAGCCGCCGCTCTGGACGAGGGGAAGGTCCTCGGGGGTGCTCACTTGTGTCACTGCTCCTGCTGGTGCTGCCGGGTAGGGGGGAAGTCTGCGGTATCGGTGGTGCGTACGGCGAGGGTCCGGTCCGGATTCAGCCGTACGACGATATGACGGCGCCAGTCGGTGTCGTCGCGGTCGGCGTGGTCCTCGCGCCAGTGGCAGCCGCGGGTCTCCTCGCGCAGCCGCGCGGCGGCGACCAGGACACGGGCCACGCACAGGAGGTTGGTGGCCTCCCAGGTGTCGACGCCGGGCTCGGCGGTCTTGCCGTTCTCGGCCAGCGCGTCGCGGGCCTCGGCGTGCAGCCGCTGGAGCTGGTCGGCGGCCTTCTCCAGGGAACCGGCGGAGCGCAGGACGCCCGCGCCGTCGGTCATGATCCGCTGGATCGCGAAGCGGGCCTCGGCGCCCAGCAGCGGGTGCGCGGGCGACCGCTCGGCCCCCTGGGGCCGCTGCGCGGACCGCTCGGGTCCCTCGGGCCGCTGCTCGGCCGGCGCGGGCACGCGCGCGGGGAGGCCACCGTCCGCGCGGCTCGCCGCGATGTCGGCGGCGATGCGCTCGGCGTAGACGAGGCCCTCCAGGAGCGAGTTGGAGGCGAGCCGGTTCGCGCCGTGCACGCCCGTGCAGGCGACCTCGCCGCACGCGTACAGGCCCGGGACGGTGGTGCGGCCGTGGGAGTCGGTGCGCACGCCCCCGGAGGCGTAGTGGGCGGCCGGGGCGACCGGGACCGGCTCGGTGACCGGGTCGATGCCGTGCGCGCGGCAGGCGGCCAGGATGGTCGGGAAGCGGTGCTCCCACATGTCGGCGCCGAAGTGTCGGGCGTCGAGGAACATGCGTTCGACGCCCTGCTCGTGCATGCGGCGCATGATGCCCTTGGCGACGATGTCGCGCGGCGCGAGTTCGGCCAGTTCGTGCTGTCCCACCATGAAGCGGACGCCGTCCCCGTCGACCAGGTGGGCCCCTTCACCGCGTACGGCCTCGGAGACGAGGGGCTGCTGGCCCTCCGCGTCCGGGCCGAGGAACAGCACGGTCGGGTGGAACTGGACGAACTCCAGGTCGGAGACCTCCGCGCCGGCCCGCAGGGCGAGGGCCACGCCGTCGCCCGTGGAGACGGACGGGTTGGTGGTGGCGGAGAAGACCTGGCCCATGCCGCCGGTGGCCAGGACGACCGCCGGGGCGTGCACGGCGCCCACGCCGTCGTGCTGGCCCTCGCCCATGACGTGCAGGGTGACGCCCGCGGTGCGGCCGTCGGCGTCGGCCAGGAGGTCGAGGACGAGGGCGTTCTCGATGGTGCGCAGCCCGCGCGCGCGGACCGCCTCGACGAGGGCGCGGGAGATCTCCGCGCCGGTCGCGTCGCCGCCGGCGTGCGCGATGCGGCGGCGGTGGTGACCGCCCTCCCGGGTGAGCTGGATGCCGCCCTCGTCGTCGGTGTCGAAGGTGGCGCCGGTGGAGATCAGCCGCCGTACGGCGTCGGGGCCCTCGGTGACCAGGATCCGCACCGCGTCCTCGTCGCACAGACCCGCGCCCGCCACCAGCGTGTCGTCCAGGTGCTGTTCGGGCGTGTCGCCCTCGCCGAGCGCCGCGGCGATGCCGCCCTGCGCCCAGCGGGTGGAGCCGTCGTCCAGGCGGGCCTTGGTGACGACGACCGTGGTCAGCCCCTCGGCCTCGCAGCGCAGGGCGGCGGTGAGGCCGGCGACCCCGGAGCCGACGACCACGACGTCCGCGGAGATGGACCACCCGGGGGCGGGCGCGTGCAGTCGTATGCCTGTGCTGGTCACGAGGCGGCTCCGAAGGTGAGGGGAAGGTTGTCGATCAGCCGGGTCGTCCCGACCCGGGCGGCGACGGCGAGGACGGCCTCGCCGGTGTAGTCGTCCTCGACCTCGGTGAAGTCGGCAGGGTCGACGAGGGCGAGGTAGTCCAGCTCCAGCGGCGGACTCAGCCGGACGGCCTCGTCGAGGACGAGGCGGGCGGCGGCGCGGACGGCCGCGGCGGCACCGGGGACGGCCTGGGCGACGGCGTGCGCGTCGGCGGCCGCGCGGGACTCCCCCAGGGCGCTGAGCGCCTCGGCACGCGCGTGCGTGGCGGGCACCTCACGCGCGCGTGCCCGCAGCGCTTCCTGCGCGGCGTGCCGGTCCCGGCCGGCGAACAGCGCCTGCGAGAGGGCGAGCGCGGTGCGCCGCTCGGCCTGGGAGAGGTAGCGGTTGCGACTGGACAGGGCCAGCCCGTCCTCCTCGCGCGCGGTCGGTACGCCGACGATCTCGACGCCGAAGTTCAGGTCGCGCACCATGCGGCGGATCAGGGCGAGCTGCTGGGCGTCCTTCTGCCCGAACAGGGCCACGTCCGGCCGCGTGAGGTGCAGCAGCTTGGCGACGACCGTCAGCACGCCGTCGAAGTGGCCGGGGCGCGAGGAGCCCTCCAGGCGCTCCCCCATGGGGCCCGCGGCGACGCGGACCTGGGGCTCGCCGCCCGGGTAGACCTCGTCCACCGACGGGGCGAGCACGACGTCCGCACCGGCCTGCTCGGCGAGCTTGACGTCGGAGTCCAGGGTGCGCGGATAGCGGTCGAGGTCCTCTCCCGCGCCGAACTGGAGCGGGTTGACGAAGACCGTGACGACGACCTCGCCGTCCGCCCCGGCGAGCTCGCGGGCGGTGCGGATCAGGGTGGCGTGTCCGTCGTGCAGGGCACCCATCGTCATCACGACGGCCCGGCGGCCCGCACGCGTGCGTGCGTGCAGTTCGTCGGCGGTGCGCAGCAGGGTCGTGGTCATCCGGCATCTCCCTCGGCGCCGTCGGTCCCGTTGGCGAGTACCCCGAGGAGGTCCTCGGCGAGCTCCGGCTTGAGCAGTCCGTGGGCGAGCGCGCGGTCGGCGGTCGCCCGGGCCATCGCCAGGTAACCGCCCACGGTCTGGGGGGCGTGCTTGCGCAGTTCGCCGATGTGCGCGGCGACCGTGCCCGCGTCGCCGCGGGCCACGGGGCCGGTGAGCGCCGCGTCGCCGGAGCGCAGCGCGTTGTCCAGGGCGGCGCCCAGCAGGGGGCCGAGCATCCGGTCGGGAGCCTCGACGCCGGCCGTGCGCAGCAGCTCCATCGACTGGGCGACCAGGGTGACCAGGTGGTTGGCGCCCAGGGCGAGGGCCGCGTGGTAGAGCGGCCGGTTCTCCTCGGCGATCCACTCCGGTTCGCCGCCCATCTCGATGACGAGGGCCTCGGCGGCCAGCCGCAGCTCGTCGGGCGCGGTCACGCCGAACGAGCAGCCGGCCAGCCGCTGGACGTCGACGGGCGTGCCGGTGAAGGTCATCGCCGGGTGCAGGGCGAGCGGCAGCGCGCCCGCGCGCAGGGCGGGGTCGAGCACGCGCGCGCCGTACCGCCCGGAGGTGTGCGCGAGCAGCTGCCCCGGCCGTACGGCGCCGGTCTCGGCGAGGCCCTCGACGAGACCGGGCAGGGTGTCGTCGGGGACGGTCAGCAGGACCAGGTCGGCCCGCTGGAGGACCTCGGCGGGCGGCACGAGCGGCACGTCGGGCAGCAGGAGGGCCGCCCGCCGCCGGGAGGCGTCGGAGACTCCGGAGACGGCGACCGGGCGGTGCCCGGCGAGCTGGAGGGAGGCGGCGAGCGCGGGGCCCACACGGCCGGCGCCGACGACGCCGACGGTGAGCCGCGCGGGGCGGTCCCTGGGGTCTGGCTGTTGGCTTGTACTCACGCGACGGCGGCCTTCCCGTTCCAGTCCGCTCCGGGTACCGGACGATTTCTCGTCATGTTAACGCGATCGGTTCCGGGGGTGTCCGTTCGTCCACAGGCTGTGGGTGACCGGCGGGCCGCGGACGGCCGGCCGGGAAGGGACGGGCGTCCCGGCCGAAAGCCCGCGGGGCGGGAGGCCGCAAGGCGGAAGGCGGTCCGCCGCCTCCCCGCGAAAACGACGGTGACCCGCGCGGGCGCCGCACGGCATGATCCGGAGCATGACGGAGACGGCGCGGGACAGCAGGGGCCGGGCGGCGACGGACCGGGCGGCAACGGACCGGGCGGCGACGGACCGGTCGGCAACGGACCGGTCGGCAACGGACCAGGCGGCGACGGACCAGTCGGCAACGGACCAGGGGGCGACGGACCAGTCGGCAGCGGACCAGTCGGCAGCGGACCGGGCGGCAGCGGGCCCGGCGGCGCAGGACAGCACGGGTCGGGCGGCGCACGACGGCGCGGAGCGCGAGGCGACCGGCCGGTCGGCGGGGGAACGGCTCAGGGAGCGCCGGGCGGAGGCCTACCGGACGGCGGAACGCGTCCTGTCGCGCGCGGGCTTCCGCAGGACCCTGCGCGAACAGCTCGCCCTGCTCCAGGAGGCGGCCCCGCAGGTGCACGACGTGGACGAGCCCGGCGACATGTACGGCAACCGGGTCGTGGAGGCCCTGGAACGGCGGGTCGCGACGCTGCTGGGCACGGAGGCCGCCGCGTTCTTCCCGACGGGCACGATGGCCCAGCAGGTCGCGCTGCGCTGCTGGGCGGGCCGCACCGGCGACCCCACGGTCGCGCTGCACGCGCTGGCCCACCCCGAGGTGCACGAGCGGAACGCGCTCAGCCTGGTCAGCGGGCTGCGCCCGGTGCGGCTGACCGGCGAGCACCGGCAGCCGACGGCCGAGGAGGTGCGCGACCACGAGGAACCCTTCGGGACGCTGATGCTGGAGCTGCCCCTCAGGGACGCCGGTTTCCTGCTGCCCTCGTGGGAGGAGCTCACCGACGTCGTCGCGGCGGCCCGCGAACGCGACGCGGTGGTGCACTTCGACGGCGCGCGCCTGTGGGAGTCCACCGTCCACTTCGACCGCCCCCTGGAGGAGATCGCGGGCCTGGCGGACAGCGTCTACGTGTCGTTCTACAAGTCCCTCGACGGCTTCGGCGGCGCGGCCCTCGCCGGTCCGCTGACCCTGGTGGAGGAGGCCAGGATCTGGCGGCACCGCTACGGCGGCACAATCTTCCAGCAGTTCCCGACGGCCCTGTCGGCGCTCGTCGGCCTCGAACGGGAACTGCCCCGGCTTCCGGAATACGTCGCTCACGCGCGCGTGGTGGCCACCGCGCTGCGCGAGGGGTTCGCGGCGGCCGGCGTGCCGTGGGTACGCGTGCACCCCGAGGTGCCGCACACCCACGAGTTCCAGGTCTGGCTGCCGTACGACCCGGAGGTGCTCACCGAGGCGGCGCTGCGGCAGGCCGAGGAGACGGGGACGCTGCTGTTCGGCGTGAACTGGATGCGGGGCGGGCCGGGCCTCGGCGTCACCGAGGTCACCGTGCGCGCCGACGGCCTGGCCTGGACGGCGGGGGACGTGCGGGCCGCGGTCGCCTCGTTCGTGGCGCGGGTGACCGCGCTGACGGACGGGACGACGACGGACGAGGTCAGCGCATAGAGCGCGGCCCCGGGTGCGCGAGGCGGCCCAGGGCCGTCCGGATCCGCCCGCGGGCCGGGCGGCCGGCGAGGACCGCGCGGAAGCGGCGCCGGTCGCGCAGGCCGCGGACGACCTGCCGGTCGTGGGCGCCGGGTGCGGGCGGGGCCGGCTCGCCGAGCTGCCGGGCCCGGTAGGTGTCGAGGGCGTACTGCTGCGTGATGCTCATGGCCGGCTTCCCTTCGTGACGTGGGAACGGGGTCGTGACGTGGGAACGGGGATCCGGAAGGCTCCGGCCGCCCCGGTGTCCCAGACTGCGCCGGGCCCGTGCGCCGCGTCGCGTCGATTGACGACGGTCGTCAATCGACGACGGCGTTGTCAGTGGCGGGGTGCACCATGAAGGCATGAGCGTGAGCATCGACATCGCGGGGCTGCGGCCGGAGAGGGTCGCGATCGTGCCCTCCCCCCTGGCCGAGCTCGGCATGGCGCTGCACGCGCTGTCGGAGCCGGGCCACCACCCCGGCCTCCAGGGCTGGGTCACGAGCGTCACCGCACGCCTCGACTCGCACCTGGCCGACCGGATGTGCGACGCCGACTTCCTGTGGCGCACCACGTTCTCCGACCTGTTCCTGCCCTGCGCGGGCGTCCCCGGCAGGACCACGCTCCCCGGCGCCACCCTCGCCGAGGACCTGGACCTCCTGGACAAGCTGACGGACGAGCAGTTCGCGGACTCGGCACTGGAGTTCACCTGCGCGCCGGGGTACGACCTGCCGGGCCCCGGCGTCCTCTCCGACCCGGACCTGCGCCGCCGAGCCCTCGACCTCGCCGCCATGCGCGGCCCGCGCCAGGTGCGCTTCACCCGGCGGCTGCTCGACGACCCGCCCCGCGTGCGTGCCTGGGTGAGGCAGTTCCTGGAGGACTGCGACGAGGCGTTCTTCGCCGACGTCTGGGCGCGGGTCCGCCACCCGCTCGCCGCGGACGCCCGCCACAAGACGGAGCTGCTGCACCGCAAGGGCCTCGCGGACGCGCTCGCCTCGGTCTCCTCCGCCGTGGCGCTGGACGAGCGGGCCACGCGGATCACGGTGGACAAGCTGGTCGAGGGCCGCACCGCCACCGAGGACGGCGGTTTCCTCCTCGTTCCCACCAGCCTCGGCCGGCCGCACCTGCTGGTCCTGCACCGGTACGGCTGGCAGCCGGTGGTGCACTATCCGCTGAGCTCGCCGGAGCTGGCCTCGCCGCCCTCGGTCGAGCAGCTCACGCTGCGGATGACCGCGCTGTCCCACCCGGTGCGGATGCGGATCTGCCGTCTGCTGGCCCGCAGCGCCTACACGACGACCGAACTGGCCCAGGTGCACGGGATGACGGCGCCCGAGATATCCCGGCACGTCGGCGTGCTGAAGAAGGCGGGCCTGATCACCACGCGCCGGCGTGGGCGGTACGTGCTGCACCAGCTCGACGTGACGGCGGTGGCCCGGCTGGGCAGCGACTTCCTCGAAGGGATACTGCGCTAGCGCCGACGCCAGCAGCGGCAGCGGCGGCATGCACGCATGCAGCGACAGCGGCAGCGGCAGCGACCGACGACGCCCCGCCCCATCCGTCAGCCGATGCGCACGTGCCGCAGTCCCACCCGTGTCTGCCGCAGGCGTGTCCGCAGCGCGCCCTCCGTGTTCGGGCGCAGGGTGAGGCCGGCCAGGACGGCGATCCGGTCCGCCGTCTTCGGCACCGTCGAGTGGTCGGTCCACAGGTGCTCGGCGAACTCCGGCTCGCGCAGCCGCTCCAGGCAGTGGTCCAGCCGCTGGACGGCCCAGCTCTCGCGCCGGGGACCGGCGCCGCGGGCGACGTACGACAGGAGGCGGCCGAAGCCCCGCTCGCGCAGTCGCCGCAGGACGGTCTCCCGCTCCGCGAGGAGCGTGAAGTGACGGACGTCGTGGCCCAGTGCGCGCAGCCGGCCGACGGTCTCGTCGAAGCAGCGCGGATCGGTGACCGTCATGGGGGCGACGACCACGCCGTCGTGCCGGGTGAGCACCAGGTCGAGGACCTCGACGACGCCCTGCCGCCAGGACACCAGGTCCTGGAAGTCCTCGACCAGCGGCGTCCCGCCCCGGGCACCGCGCAGCTCGGGCGGCAGCACGCGGCGCAGGCCGAACCCCGCGTGCTCGGGGTCGCAGACGACGCTGCCGGGCAGCCGGCGCTGTATCTCGTGTGCCGTCTGTGTCTTGCCGCCCCCGAAGGGGCCGTTGATCCACAGGAGCATGCGCAGACCCTAATGGGTGTCCGCCGCGCGCGGGTGAGGTTCGCCGCGGTTCGGCCGGGACTCCGGCGGTCGGACCGGGGTTCCGGCAGGGGTTCGGCAGGGATACCGGCAGTTCGGCGGGGACTCCTGCGGTTCAGCGGCCGCCGGCCCGTACGAGGCCCGTCTCATAGGCGAGGACCACCACCTGCACCCGGTCCCGCAGTCCCAGCTTGGTCAGGATGCGGCCCACGTGGGTCTTCACGGTCGCCTCGGACAGCACCAGCCGGGCCGCGATCTCGCCGTTGGACAGTCCCTGGGCGACCAGCACCATGACCTCGCGCTCCCGTTCGGTGAGCCGCTCCAGCTCCTTGTGCCGGGGCTCCTTGACCGTGCTGGGCAGCATCGGCGCGAACCGGTCGAGGAGCCGGCGGGTGGTGGACGGGGCGACCACCGCGTCACCGCTGTGCACGGAGCGGATGGCGGCGAGCAGTTCGGCGGGCGGCACGTCCTTGAGCATGAACCCGGAGGCGCCCGCCTTCAGCGCGGAGAAGGCGTACTCGTCGAGGTCGAAGGTGGTGAGGATCAGCACCTTCGGCGGGTCGGCCTCCGCGCAGATGCGCCGGGTGGCCTCCACGCCGTCCAGCTTCGGCATGCGCACGTCCATGAGGATGACGTCGACCGCCGTGGACCGTGCCACCTGGAGGGCTTCGACGCCGTCGCCCGCCTCGGCCACGACCTCCATGTCCGGCTGGGCGGCGAGCACCATCCGGAAGCCGGTGCGCAGCAGCACCTGGTCGTCGACGAGCATCACGCGGATCGTCATCGGGATCGAGTCCTCTTCCGTGTCGTTTCGCAGGGTGCGAAGGGTCTTTCGCGCGGTGGCGAGGGGCAGTGCGCGGGGTGGTGCGCGGGGTGGTACGTGGTGCCAGTGTCGTCCGCGGGGTGGTGGCGTTCGTCGGGGGGCGTTCGTCGGGGGCGTTCGCGCTGTCGTGGGCCAGTGTCGTCCGCCGGGCCGTGACAGGTGTCAACGGGGGGTGCGCGGAGTCAAGGTGCCGGTTTCAGCGGGAGCAGGGCGCTGATGCGGAATCCTCCGCCCGGGCGCGGGCCCGCGTCCAGAGTGCCGCCGACCATGCCGACCCGCTCCCGCATCCCGATCAGGCCGTGGCCCTGGCCGTCGGCGCCGCCCTCGTCGTACAGCTCGTGCGGGGCGCCCTTGCCGTCGTCCTCGACGAGCAGGCCCAGGCCGTCGTCGAAGTAGACCAGGCGCACGCTGGCGCCCGCGTCAGGACCGCCGTGCTTGCGCGTGTTGGTCAGCGCCTCCTGCACGATGCGGTACGCGGTGAGCTCGACGCCGCTGGGCAGCGGCCGCGGAGTGCCCTCGATCTTGAAGTCCACGGGCAGTCCGGAGCCGCGGCACTGCTCCACGAGGTCCTCGATCTGCTCGACGTCCGGCTGCGGCACGTACTCGCCGCCCTCCTGGTGCTCGCCGGTGCGCAGCACGCCCAGCAGGCGGCGCATCTCGGCGAGGGCCTGCCGGCCGGTGGAGGAGATCGTCTCCAGGGCCTTCTTCGCCTGGTCGGGGGCGGCGTCGAGGACGTAGGCGGCACCGTCGGCCTGCACCACCATCACCGACACGTTGTGCGCGACGACGTCGTGCAGCTCGCGCGCGATCCGGGCCCGTTCGGCGGCGACCGCCACCTTCGCCTGGGCCTCGCGCTCCTTCTCCAGGCGCGCCGCGCGCTCCTCCAGCTGGGCGAAGTAGGCGCGGCGGGTGCGTATGGAGTCGCCGAGGACCCAGGCGAGGGCGAACGGCACCGTCTGGAACACGACGAGCGCGATGTTGCCCGCGACGCCCGTCTGCGCGCTCGGCCAGCGCAGCTGCGCCAGCGTGGCGGCACACAGGCCCATGCCCAGCGCGAGCCTGGACGCCCAGCGGGCGCCGGTCGCGGCGACCGTGTACACGATCACCAGCAGAGCGAAGTCGGCGGCCGTCGTCGGGACGTCCAGCACCAGCTGCGCCAGTCCGAGCGCGCCGCCCAGCAGCAGCATCTTCTCGGGCAGCCGGCGGCGCAACGCGATCACCAGGCACAACAGGAGCACGACCGGTACGACGACCGCCGGGGAGTCCGTGCCGGTGGCCTCCTGCCGTGTCGTCTCCGAGACGAGGGAGATCCCGAACAGGAAGAGGGCCCAGAAGCCGTCGACCCCGGTCGGGTGCCTGCGGAGGAAGTCATAGAGGCGCTGCACGTAACCCAGAGTAGGGAAGCGTGACGAGTGCCCGGGTCAACCGGAGGGCCGATCCCCGACCGGCGCGCGTACTCCGCAAGGTGGAGGCGGTGATCAGCTGTGCGCATAGTCTGACCAGGTGGTGGAGAAGGTGACGGACCCCGGCGGGTGGCGCGGCTGGCGGGCGGCGACGCAGGCCGCCCTGTACGGACCGGACGGCTTCTACCTGCGGCCCGAGGGGCCCGCCGGGCACTTCCGTACGTCCGTGCACGCGTCGCCGCTCTTCGCCGGGGCGGTGGCCCGGCTGCTGTGCCGGGTCGACGGGGCGCTCGGCCGGCCCGCGACGCTGGACTTCGTCGACATGGCCGCCGGACGCGGCGAACTGGTCACCGGGGTACTCGCCGCACTCCCCGCCGACGTGGCCGCCCGCACGCGCGCGTACGCCGTCGAGGTCGCCGCCCGCCCGGCGGGCCTCGCGGACCGGATCGCCTGGCTCGCGGAACCTCCGCCCCAGGCCACCGGCCTGCTCTTCGCCAACGAGTGGCTGGACAACGTACCCGTCGAGGTCGCCGAGACGGACCCCGTGGGCGTGGCGCGGCTGGTGCTCGTCCGGGACGACGGGTCCGAACGGCTCGGGGAGCCGGTGTCCGGCGCCGACGCGGAGTGGCTCGCGCGGTGGTGGCCGCTGCCGGGTGAGGAGGGGCTGCGGGCCGAGATCGGACGGCCGCGGGACACCGCGTGGGCGTCCGCCGTCTCGTGCCTCGTACGGGGGCTCGCGGTGGCGGTCGACTACGCGCACACCGTGGACACGCGCCCCGCGTACGGGACGCTCACCGGCTTCCGGGAAGGGCGCGAGACGACGCCCGTGCCGGACGGTTCGTGCGACATCACGGCGCACGTGGCGCTGGACGCGTGCGCGGACGCGGGGGCGGCGGCGGCCACGGCGCACGCTGAGGCGCAGCCCACGGCGTGCGCCGAGGCGGAGGGCACGGCGTATGCGGGGACGGAGGCCACGGCACACGCCGAGGCGGAGGGCACGGCGTATGCGGGGACGGAGGCCACGGCACACGCCGAGGCGGAGGGCACGGCGTATGCGGGGACGGAGGCCACGGCACACGCGGGGGCAGAGGGCACGGCGTGCGCGGGGGCGGAGGGCACGGCGTGCGCGTCCTCGGGGGCACGTCTGCTGAGCCAGCGCGCCGCACTGCGCGCGCTCGGCGTCGCCGGCGCACGCCCCCCGCTCTTGCTCGCGGCCACGGACCCCTCCGCGTACGTGCACGCCCTGGCGGGCGCCGGGGAGGCCGCCGAACTCACCGCGCCCGGCGGACTGGGCGACTTCGGATGGCTGCTCCAGCCGGTGGGGATGCCGGACCCGCTCCTCCCCGAGGGCTGACGGTCCGGTCGGCTCGGCGCCGGCCCTCCCCCGCCGCCCGCCTCTCGTTCACCGCCTGCCTGTCGATCAGCGCCTACTTGTCGATCAGCGCCTACTTGTCGATCAGCGCCTACTTGTCGATGTCGCCGACCACGAAGAACATCGACCCGAGGATCGCCACCATGTCCGCGACCAGCGTGCCCGGCAGCAGCTCGGTGAGCACCTGGACGTTGTTGTACGAGGCCGAGCGCAGCTTCAGCCGGTACGGGGTCTTCTCGCCCTTGCTGACGAGGTAGTAGCCGTTGATGCCGAGGGGGTTCTCGGTCCACGCGTAGGTGTGTCCCTCGGGCGCCTTGAGGACCTTCGGGAGCCGCTGGTTGACCGGGCCCGGCGGGAGGTCGGCGAGCCGGTCCAGGCAGGCGTCGGCGAGGTCGAGCGCGTTGTGCGTCTGCTCCAGGAGGCACTCGAAGCGGGCGAGGCAGTCGCCCTCGGTCCGGGTCACCACCTTCAGGGTGTCCTGGAGCTCCCCGTACGCCAGGTAGGGCTCGTCGCGGCGCAGGTCCAGGGCGACCCCCGAGGCGCGCGCGATCGGCCCGCTCACGCCGTACGCGTGCACGGCCCGGGGGGTGAGGGTGCCGACGTCGCGGGTGCGGCCGCGGAAGATCTCGTTGCCGAGCACCAGGTCGTCGAAGACGTCCATGCGCGAGCGCACGGCGGCGACGGCCGCACGCGCGCGTGCGGCCCATCCGGCCGGCAGGTCCTCCTTGAGGCCGCCGACGCGGTTGAACATGTAGTGCATGCGCCCGCCGGACACCTCCTCCATGACGTTCTGGAGGACCTCGCGCTCGCGGAAGGCGTAGAAGACGGGCGTGATACCGCCGAGTTCCAGCGGGTACGAGCCCAGGAACATCAGGTGGTTGAGCACCCGGTTCAGCTCCGCCAGGAGCGTGCGCGTCCACACCGCGCGCGGGGGGACCTCCATGCCGAGCATGCGCTCCACGGCGAGGACCACGCCCAGCTCGTTCGAGAAGGCCGACAGCCAGTCGTGGCGGTTGGCCAGCATGATGATCTGCCGGTAGTCCCGCGCCTCGAACAGCTTCTCCGCGCCGCGGTGCATGTAGCCGATCACCGGCTCCGCGTGTGTGATGCGCTCGCCGTCCAGCACGAGCCGCAGCCGCAGCACGCCGTGCGTGGAGGGGTGCTGCGGCCCGATGTTGAGCACCATGTCGGTGCTCTCCGCGGCACCGCCGATGCCGACCGTGGTCTCCGTCGTAGGAGTCATGGCCCCAGTCTCCCCTACGTACGCTGGCCGCATGGAAACGGGGAGCACGGTGGGCGAGCGGGCGGAGGGGGCCGGTCCCGGGTGGACCGGGCTGCCTCCGGGGCTGCTGCGGATGCGGCGGCTGTTGCTGGTGGTGTGGCTCGGGGCGGCCGCCGCCGGCGTCGGGGTGCCGCTCGGGCTGCTCGTCGGCCCGGCGTGGGCCGCGTTCGCCCTGCTGCCGCTGGCGGGCATCGGCTGGGGCTGGGTCCTGCTGGGCCGCAACTGGCGGTCCTGGCGGTACGCGGAACGCGCCGACGACCTGCTGATCAGCCGAGGTGTGCTGTGGCACGAGGAGACGGTGGTGCCGTACGGGCGGATGCAGCTCGTGGAGGTGACCTCGGGTCCCGTCGAGCGGCACTTCGGACTGGCCGGGGTCCAGTTGCACACCGCGGCCGCCGCGACCGACGCGAGGATCCCGGGCCTGGACCCGGCCGAGGCGGAACGGCTGCGGGACCGTCTCACCGAACTCGGCGAGGCCCGATCGGCGGGACTGTGACGGCCCCGGGCGCCGACGGGGCCGGACCCGGCGGGCCCGCCGCGCGGATCGTCGCCGAGCGCCGGCTGCATCCCGTCACGCCGTTCCGGCGGGCGTGGGCGCCCGTCGCGGTGCTGGTCGGCTGGGCCGCGCACGACCCGAACCAGGCGCAGGCGCAGCTGACCCGGCTGACCTCGACGACCCTGCTGATCGCGCTCGCCGTGGTCGTCCCCGCGGCCGCCCTCTACGGGTTCCTGTCCTGGTGGTTCACGCACTTCGCGGTCACCGACTCCGAACTGCGCATACGGACCGGCCTGCTGTTCCGGCGCACCGCCCACATCCGTCTGGAGCGCGTCCAGGCCATCGACGTCACCCAGCCGCTGCTCGGGCGGATCGCGGGCGTGGCGAAGCTGCGCCTCGACGTCGTCGGCACGGACAAGAAGGACGAGCTCGCCTTCCTGGGCGAGGCCGAGGCACGCGCGCTGCGGGCCGAGCTGCTCGCGCGCGCCGCGGGGTTCGCGCCCGAGACGGCGCACGAGGTCGGTGAGGCGCCGGCGTGCGAGCTGCTGCGCGTGCCGGCGCGCGAGCTGGCGGTCTCGCTGGTGCTGACCGGCGCGACCTGGGGCGCGCTCGCGGCCGCGCTCGTCGTGCCGCCGGTGCTGTGGCTGGCCACCCACAGCGTGTGGACGGTCCTCGCGACCGGCGTGCCCCTGCTCGGCGCGGCGGGCGCGAGGAGCGCGGGCCGGTTCGCCGGCGAGTACGACTGGACGGTCGGCGAGTCGCCGGACGGACTGCGGATCGACCACGGCCTGCTGGACCGTACGCACGAGACGGTGCCGCCCGGGCGCGTGCAGACCGTGCGGTTCGTCGAGCCGCTGCTGTGGCGGCGACGGGGGTGGGTGCGGGTCGAGCTGGACGTGGCCGGCTCGGCGAACTCCGTGCTCGTGCCGGTCGCCCCGCGCGAGGCGGCGGAGGCCGTCGTCGCGCGCGTGCTGCCCGGCACGGCCGTCCCGGCGGCGGCCGCGCTGTCCCGGCCCCCGCGCCGCGCCGGGCGCTGCGTCCCCCTCTGGTGGCGGGGCTACGGCCTCGCCGTCACGGAAGCGGTGTTCGCCGTGCGGCACGGGCTCCTGCGCCGGAGCCTGGCGCTCGTACCGCACGCCAAGGTGCAGAGCGTACGGCTCTCGCAGGGGCCCTGGCAGCGGCTCTGGGGCGTCGCGGACGTGCGCGTGGACACGGGAGCCGGGAAGACCGTCACGGCGCGTCTGCGGGACGTGAGCGAGGCCGGGGAGCTGCTGCGGGACCAGGCGGAGCGGTCCCGCACCGGGCGCCGGGACGCGCGGCCCGACCGGTGGATGGCGTAGGGAACGGCCAGGGCCCGCCCCGGCGCGCGGAGAGCGGCGGGACGGGCCCTGTGGGTCGTGGGTCGTGGGTCGTGGGTCGTTGGCCGTGAGCCCTGGTGGGGCTGTGGGGGCGCGGTGGATCAGGAGACGGCGCTGCGCAGCCCCTGGAGGTCGATCTGCTCGGTCTCGTCGTGCGGGGTCAGGTCGATCACCTGGCCGATCCCGCGCGACTCCTCGTCCGCGGGCTTGAACTCCGCCTCCGCCTCGGCCTTGTGCAGGACGATCGCCTCCTGGCCGACGACATCGGCGAGGTCTTCGTTGTGGACGGCGTCCGGCTCCTCGGGCGTCGAGGACTTCTTCGTACCGAAGAAGTCGAACCCGCCCTCGGCCGCCGGCGGCCGCACCGGCTGCGCGGCCGGTACGACGGCCACGGCGGTCGGCACGGTGAAGTGCCCGGAGGGGGGCTGCACGGGGCCCGCGGGGCGCGGGACGAGGGCACCGGTGTCGGAGGCGAGGGCGGCCTCGGTCACGACGGACTCCGGGGAGTCGGCTTCGGAGGAGTCGGCTTCGGCACGGCTGACCTCGGGAGCCCCGGCCTCGGGGGAGCCGGCTTCGAGGGAGTCGGCTTCGGCACGGCTGACCTCGGGAGCCCCGGCCTCGGGGGAGCCGGCTTCGAGGGAGTCGGCTTCGGCATGGCTGACCTCGGGGGTCCCGGCCTCGGGAGCACCCGTCTCGCGGGCGCCGGCGTCCGGGGCGGCGCCGGGCACCTCGGCCTCGGAGGCGGCGTGCTCGACCGGCTGCCCGGCCTCCGACCGCGGGAGTGCGGCCTCGGCGTCGGTTCCGTCCGAAGCGTCCGGCACGTCCGCGGCGGCGGTGGCGGCGGCAGTGGCGGGGTCGGCGTCGGCGGAAGCGGCCGGGGCCTCCGTGTCCTGCGGCCGGGCGGCGGCCTTTTCGGCAGTGGTCGGTTCGGCGGGGCTCCCGCTCTGTCCGACGGCAGGGTGGGGGGCGGCCGCGCGCGTGTGCTCGTCGGCCGCCTCGGGCTTCCCCTTCGCCTCGTCCTCCCGCGCGGCCTCCGCGTCGCCGCCGGTCTCCGCGACGGAGGCCCGTGCGGGCGGTTCCGCCCCGGCGGACTCCTCGACGCTCACCGGCTCGGCCGGCGCCGCCGGTTCGACGGGCGCGGTCCGCTTCTCCGGCTCGGCCGCGTCGGCGTCGGAGCCGAAGCGGGCCAGCGCCGCACGCGCCCGCCGGAACAGCGTGGAGCCCTCCGGCGAGAAGACCGCGGGAGCCTCCGGCTCGTCCCCGGCCGCGTCGTCGGTCTCGTCGGTCTCGCCGGTCTCGCCGGTCTCGCTGTCGGTCCCGGCGGTCTCGGCGGCGCCACCGCCGGGCGCCTCGCTCTCGGAGTCCTCGGCGTTGTCGACCTTGTCGATGTCTTCGATGCCGTCGGCGGTCTCGGTGTCCTCGACGCCTCCGGTCCCGTCCGCGGCGGGCGCGTCCTGCGCGGACCGCGCGGGCGGCAGGGCGAGCGACGGAACGGTGGTCTCGATCTCGAGGAGGCGGCGGCCCTCCAGGGCGCTCGCCCGCTCGGTCTCCGCCGTGGCGTAACGGCGCAGCAGTGCCGCGTGCTCGTTGCGCAGGCCGGCCAGCTCGGCACGCTTGGCGCGCAGCCGCTGTTCCAGCTTGCCGCGCAGTTCCCGCGATTCGTCGAGGTCGCTCTCCAGTTCGGCGACGCGTTCCTCGAAGCGCCACTCGTCGCTCGCACGCGCGCGATTGAGCTCGGCGACCTGTTTGCCGGCCTGGATGTCCCAGCGGCGCATGACGAACGCGCCGGCGACCGCCGTCACCGCCGCGACCGCGGCCAGCCCCCGGAGCACCAGCGGCTCCGAGAACGCCCAGGGGCCGAGGGCGCAGACGAGGGAGACGCCTGCGATCGCCGAAGGAGGCAGCAGCCTGTGCAAAGGCGGGGAATGGCGGTGACGTCCACGTGGCATGGCCAGAAACTTACCGCGCGTAGACGAATGTTGGCGCCCCGCCCCGTAAAAACACAGTCATACCGAAGGCTTCACAGAGCATCAGCAAACACTCCTGTCGCGGAATTCGACAAGAATCAAGATCATTTCTGATCGACGCGCCCCTCGCCGGCGTCCCCGACCACTCAACCACCCACTCGACCACCCGCTCAACCACCGCTCAACCACCCGCTCGCCCCACCACGCGGCCGCCCGCTCGGCCGCCCACCGGTCCACCGCTCAACCGCCCACCGATCCACTCCAGCGCCGGTGGGATCTCACGCCGCCAGGTGTTGAAGTTGTGCCCGCCGCTTTCGAGGATGATCGACGAGATCCGGGTCCTGTTCGTCGCCTTGACCTGTTCGATGAACTTCAACGTCGCCTTGTAGTTGGATTCCCCGGCCTTGCTGCTGGTGACGAGCAACGAGGTGTCCGGCGCGGGCCGGTTCTTCAGGAACCACCACAGGTCGGCCTCGTTCCGCAGCGTCGCGTTCCCGTGGAAGAGCTCGCCGGTGGTCGGGTCGATCGGCGCCTTGTAGTACGCCGAGAGGCCGGCGCCCGCCGCGAACACGCCGGGGTGGTGCATCGCGAGCTTCAGCGCGCAGTAACCGCCCGTGGAGTTCCCGATGACGCCCCATCCGCCCGGTTCCCTGCCCACCCGGTAGTGCGCCGCCACGGCCTCCGGCAGGTCCTTCGCGAAGAACGACTCGGTCCGCGGTCCGCCCGGTGTGTCGACGCACTCCGTGTCCCTCGGTGGCACCACCGTCGGCCGCAGCATCACGAGGATCATCGGCCGCATCCGCCCCTCCGCCGCGAGCCGCCGCGCGGTGCGCGGGTAGTCCAGCTTGTCGACGAGCGCCTCAGCCGTACCGGGATATCCCGTCAGGACCACGGCCGCCGGGAACGTACGCGCCGGCCGGCGGGGGTCGAAGTACTCCGGCGGCAGGTACACGAACGCGGGCGTGGTGATGCGCGTGGTGCGGCCGGAGACGGCGACCTCGTGCACCTGCCCGCCGGACAGCGGCCGCCCGCCCGCGCCCTCCACCCGCCGGGTCGCCACCACCCGCAGCGCCGCCGCGCCGTCGCCCACCGCGTGGTCGACGACCACGCCCTGGCCGGTCTCCCGGCCGAACAGGTCCGCCCAGCTCGCGTAGAAGCCGAAGGCCTGGTTGGCGGCGAGCCCCACCGCCACGAAGACCGCCGACTGGGTGGCGAGCAACAGGCCCACGCGCCCGCTGACGGCCCGCATACCGGGACCGGCCAGCCGCGGCCACTGCCACACCGTGCCGGCGAACAGCAGGACGGCGGACGAGACCGCCAGCAGCAGCACCGTGGTGCTCGTCAGACCCATGTACGTTCCCGTCCACCATGCGGGCCCGCCCCGGACCCTCCTCGGCCTTTTCGGCAGCTTCGGGGAGACGGGTGAACCTCCCTCCCCGGACGGGCGACCCCGCCGGCCCCGCCGGCCGCGCCGCTCCCCCGCCCCCGGCCTGCGGGGCTTCCGCCCGGGCCGCACCGCATGGCCACCGCCTCCGGGGCCTACGCTGAACGTATGAGCAAGCAGAGCGGACGCGGGCGCGTCGCCGGCCTTCCGGAATGGGACCGCTGCGCGGTCATGGGAGTCGTCAACGTGACCCCCGACTCCTTCTCCGACGGCGGCCGCTGGTTCGACACGACGGCCGCCGTCAAACACGGCCTCCAGCTCGTCGCCGAGGGCGCCGACCTCGTCGACGTCGGCGGCGAGTCCACCCGCCCCGGCGCGACCCGCGTCGACGAGGCCGAGGAACTCCGTCGCGTGATCCCCGTCGTCCGCGGCCTCGCGTCGGAGGGCGTCGTCGTCTCCGTCGACACCATGCGCGCCTCCGTCGCGGCCCGCTCCCTCGCCGCCGGCGCCGCCCTCGTCAACGACGTCAGCGGCGGCCTCGCCGACCCGGAGATGGTCCCGGCCGTCGCCGAGGCGGGCGCCCCCTTCGTCGTCATGCACTGGCGCGGCTTCCTCGAGGGCGGCAACGTCCGGGGCGTCTACGACGACGTCGTCGGCGAGGTGGTCGACGAGCTCCACGCGCGCGTGGAGGCCGTGCTGGCCGGAGGCATCGCCCCCGACCGCATCGTCGTCGACCCGGGTCTCGGCTTCTCCAAGGGGGCCGAGCACGATCTCTCCCTGCTCGCCCACCTCGACCGGCTGCACGCCCTCGGGCATCCCCTGCTCGTCGCCGCCTCCCGCAAGCGGTTCCTCGGCCGGGTGCTGGCGGGGCCCGAGGGCGCCCCGCCGCCCGCCCGCGAGCGGGACGCCGCGACGGCGGCCGTCTCCGCCCTCGCGGCCCACGGCGGCGCGTGGGCGGTCCGCGTGCACGAGGTACGCGCGACGGCGGACGCGGTACGGGTCGCGCGCGCCGTCGAAGGGGCGCGCACGCCCGCGGACACACACGGCGCGGACCGATCCGGTACGAACACCCCCGGCACGGCCGCATCCGGCACGGACACCCCCGGCACAACCGCATCCGGTGCGGCCACTCCCGGCACGGACACCCCCGGCACAACCGCATCCGGTGCGGCCACTCCCGGCACGAACACCCCCGGTGCGGCCACGCCCGGCACGGACGCCCCCACCCCGGCGCGCACCACCGCGGGCACCCGCGACCGCGCAGAAGGAGCCCGGTGAGCGCCCCCCACACCGATGTCGAGCAGGTCGAGGCCGCCAACACCGCCTTCTACGAAGCACTCGAACAGGGTGACTTCGAGACGGTGTCCTCGCTCTGGCTCACCCCGGCCGACCTGGGGGTCGACGAGGAGTACCACGACCCGGCCGACACGGGCGTGGTCTCCTGCGTGCACCCGGGCTGGCCCGTGCTCACCGGCCGCGGCGAGGTGCTGCGGTCGTACGCGCTGATCATGGCGAACACCGACTACATCCAGTTCTTCCTCACCGACGTCCATGTGTCCGTCACCGGCGACACCGCCCTGGTGACCTGTACGGAGAACATCCTCAGCGGCGGTCCCGCCCCGGAGGCCGGCGAGGAGCTGGGCCCGCTCGTGGGCCAGCTGGTGGTCGCCACGAACGTGTTCCGCCGCACCGCGGACGGCTGGAAGATCTGGGCCCACCACGCCTCCCCGGTCCTGGCCGAGAACGGCGAGGAGGAGGACGAGGAAGGCCCCTCCTGAGGGAGGTGGAGGGTCCTTGCCGAGGGGGTAGGCGGAAGAAGTGGTTGGAATCACGAACCCGTGGGTAGGCGCGGCCAGCGACCCATGAGCCACCGGGATCCCCGGGGCAACACATGGTGAAACCTCGTGGCGGCCGGCCGTGCCGGAGCCCCCCGTGGCCCGGTCCTGCCGGTGTTCGCGGGTACATTCGTTCGAGGCCGGTGCGCCGCACGCACAGGGCAGGACCGGCCGTCACCGACGACTGCAGGAGTGATTCGCGTGGATCGTGTCGCGCTGCGCGGCCTGAAGGCCCGCGGGTACCACGGCGTGTTCCCCAAGGAACGCGAGGAGGGGCAGACCTTCATCGTGGACCTCTCCCTCGGCCTGGACACCCGTCCGGCCGCGGCGGACGACGACCTGGCGAAGACCGTGCACTACGGCATCGTGGCGGAGGAGGTCGTGGCCGTCGTCGAGGGCGAGCCGGTCGACCTCGTCGAGACGCTCGCCGAGCGCATCGCCCAGGCCTGTCTGAAGCACGAAGGAGTCCAGGAGGTCGAGGTCTGCGTCCACAAACCGGACGCACCGATCACGGTCCCCTTCGACGACGTGACCGTCACCATCACCCGGAGCCGAGTATGACCGCGTCCTTCACCGAGGGTCACAGCGACCCGACCGTACAGCCGGTACCCGCCTCCGTCGTCGAGAAGGTCGACGCCGCCGACACCACCCTGCACAACCCGAAGCGGGCCGTCGTCTCCATCGGCTCCAACCTCGGCAACCGCCTGGAGACGCTCCAGGGCGCCATCGACGCCCTGGAGGACACCCCCGGCGTGCGGGTCAAGGCCGTCTCCCCCGTGTACGAGACGGAGCCGTGGGGCGTCGAGCCCGGCAGCCAGCCCTCCTACCTCAACGCGATCGTCCTCCTGAAGACGACCCTGCCCCCGTCCTCGCTCCTGGAGCGGGCCCACGCGGTGGAGGAAGCCTTCCACCGCCTCCGCGACGAGCGCTGGGGCGCCCGCACCCTCGACGTCGACATCGTCGCGTACGCCGACGTCGTCTCCGACGACCCCCACCTCACGCTCCCCCACCCCCGCGCGCACGAACGCGCCTTCGTCCTCGCCCCCTGGCACGACGTGGAGCCGGACGCCCTGCTGGCCGGCCGCGGCCCGGTCGCCGACCTCCTCGACGCCGTCACGCGCGACGGCGTGGCCGCCCGCAAGGACCTGGAACTCCGGCTGCCCGAGTAGTCGTTAAGGTCGACGACGACCACCGTCGCACGACCACAGCCCGTGGCATCCGGGGGAACCGAAGGGACACCGTGAGAGAGCTGCGCATCAGGACGCTGGCCGGCGTCTTCGTCGTCGCCGGCGTCCTGTCCTGGGCGGGCGCCCGCCTCTGGAACTCGGTCGGGACCCTCCCCAGCGTCCCGCTCGCCGCCCCCATCGTCCTCGCCGTGATCGCCGCGATCCTGCTCGCCACGGCGCTCTCCCTGCGCGCCCGGCTCAAGGCCCAGCGCGAGCGCCGCCCCGAGGCCAAGGGCGTCGACCCCCTGATGGCGGCCCGCGCCGTCGTCTTCGGCCAGTCCAGCGCCCTGGTCGCCGCCCTGGTCGCCGGCATGTACGGGGGCACGGGCGTCTTCCTCCTGGAGTCCCTCGACATCCCCGCCCGCCGCGACCAGGCCATCTACGCCGGCTTCTCGGTCCTGGCCGGCATCGCGGTCATAGCGGCGGCCCTCTTCCTGGAGCGCGTCTGCAAGCTCCCGGAGGACGACGACGACAACACCGGGGCGGCTTCGACGGCCTGAGCCGCCGGCCGGCCCACGGGCGTCAGCGCGCCATGATCAGGCTCATCGCCTCGTTGCGCGTGGCCGCGTCCCGGAGCTGCCCGCGCACCGCCGAGGTGAGGGTCTTCGCGCCGGGCTTGCGAATGCCCCGCATGGACATGCACATGTGCTCGCACTCCACGACGACGATGACACCGCGCGGTTCGAGGATGTCCATCAGGGAGTCCGCTATCTGCGTGGTGAGTCGTTCCTGCACCTGCGGGCGGCGGGCGTAGACGTCCACCAGGCGGGCCAGCTTGGACAGACCCGTGATCTTGCCGGTGGTGGCCGGGATGTACCCGACGTGCGCGACTCCGCGGAACGGCACCAGATGGTGCTCACAGGTCGAGTACACCTCGATGTCCTTCACCAGCACCATCTCGTCGTGCCCCAGGTCGAACGTCGTCGTCAGGACGTCCTCGGGCATCTGCCACAGCCCGGCGAAGATCTCCTTGTAGGCGCGCGCCACCCGCGCCGGCGTCTCCCTGAGTCCCTCACGGTCCGGGTCCTCGCCGACCGCGATCAGCAGTTCGCGTACGGCGTTCTCGGCGCGCTTCTCGTCGAACTCGCCTATGCGGCCCTCGCCGTCCAGCGTCACGGGGTCGGTCATCCTTGGTGCCTCGTTCCTGTGCGGGTCGCGTCTCGGTCACGCGCGTGCGTGCGGGCATAACGGAAATGCCGCGCCCCCCAAGGCTAGAACCAGGGGGGCGCGGCATCCATTCCGGGCCTGGTGGGCCGCCGGAGGCCGGAGGGTCAGTTCTCCGGACGCTCCTCGGGGGCCGGCTCGGCCACCGCGGCGGATTCCGCCACGGTGGACTTGGCGGTGGTGATCGCGGGCGTCGCGCCGTTGGCACCGTTGGTCAGTGCGAGCTCCTTGGGGGAGAGCACCGGCGGGCGGGTGGACGGCGTGCGCCGCGAGGAGCCGGTCCAGGCGGGCCGCGGCGGGCGCTTGACGATGGGGGCGAAGACCTCGGCGATCTCCTCCTTGCCCAGCGTCTCCTTCTCCAGCAGCTGGAGCACCAGGTTGTCGAGGACGTCGCGGTTCTCGACGAGGATCTCCCACGCTTCGTTGTGGGCGTTCTCGATGAGCTTCTTGACTTCCTCGTCCACCAGGGCGGCGACCTCTTCCGAGTAGTCGCGCTGGTGGGCCATCTCACGGCCGAGGAAGGGCTCGGTGTTGTCGCCGCCGAACTTGATGGCGCCGAGCCGCTCGGTCATGCCGTACTGGGTGACCATCGCGCGGGCCGTGGCGGTGGCCTTCTCGATGTCGTTCGCGGCACCCGTGGTCGGGTCGTGGAAGACCAGTTCCTCGGCCGCGCGTCCGCCCAGCATGTAGGCCAGCTGGTCGAGCATCTCGTTGCGGGTGGTCGAGTACTTGTCCTCGTCCGGGAGCACCATCGTGTAGCCGAGGGCACGGCCACGGGACAGGATCGTGATCTTGTGGACGGGGTCGGAGTTGGGGGAGGCCGCCGCGACCAGGGCGTGACCGCCCTCGTGGTACGCGGTGATCTTCTTCTCCTTGTCCGACATGATCCGGGTCCGCTTCTGCGGGCCCGCCACGACGCGGTCGATGGCCTCGTCCAGCATCTGGTTGTCGATCAGCTTCCGGTCGGAGCGCGCCGTGAGCAGCGCCGCCTCGTTCAGCACGTTCGACAGGTCCGCGCCGGTGAAGCCCGGCGTGCGGCGGGCGACCGCCGAGAGGTCGACGTCGGGCGCGACCGGCTTGCCCTTCTGGTGGACCTTGAGGATCTCCAGACGGCCCTGCATGTCCGGGCGGTCGACCGCGATCTGGCGGTCGAAGCGGCCGGGGCGCAGAAGGGCCGGGTCGAGGATGTCGGGGCGGTTCGTCGCGGCGATGAGGATCACGCCGCCCTTGACGTCGAAGCCGTCCATCTCGACGAGCAGCTGGTTCAGCGTCTGCTCGCGCTCGTCGTGACCGCCGCCGAGGCCGGCGCCGCGGTGGCGGCCGACCGCGTCGATCTCGTCGACGAAGACGATCGCCGGGGCGTTCGCCTTGGCCTGCTCGAAGAGGTCACGGACCCGGGAGGCACCGACACCGACGAACATCTCGACGAAGTCGGAACCGGAGATCGAGTAGAAGGGGACGCCCGCCTCGCCGGCGACGGCTCGCGCGAGCAGGGTCTTGCCGGTGCCGGGAGGCCCGTAGAGCAGCACGCCCTTGGGGATCTTGGCGCCGACAGCCTGGAACTTCGCCGGTTCCTGGAGGAACTCCTTGATCTCCTGGAGCTCCTCGACGGCCTCGTCCGAACCGGCGACGTCCGAGAACGTCGTCTTCGGGGTGTCCTTGGTGATGAGCTTCGCCTTGGACTTGCCGAAGTTCATGACCCGGGAGCCGCCGCCCTGCATCTGGTTCATCAGGAACAGGAAGACGACCACGATGAGGACGAAGGGGAGCAGGGAGAGCAGGATGCCCACGATGGGGTTCTGCTTGGACGGCGCCACGGTGTAGCCGTCCGGGATCTGCTTGTCCTGGTATTTGGTCTGCAGCGTGTTGGCGATGGTCACGCCCTGGTCGCCGATGTAGCTCGCCTGGATCTTCGAGCTGTCCTCGACCTTTACGCCGTCCTTGAGCGTGACCTTGATGATCTGCTCGTCACCGGTGGTGAGCTTGGCCGACTCGACCTTGTTGTCGTTGATCGCTGCCACGACCTGGCCGGTGTCCACCGTCTTGTAGCCGCCGGACGAGCCGACGACCTGCATCAACACGACCACGGCAAGGACGGCCAGCACGATCCACATGACCGGCCCACGGAAGTATCGCTTCACGTCCATCCATACGGAGCGGTGCCGCCCCGTCCCTCCTGCCATAGTGAGTTTGATAAGACAGTTCTTCTGACGGTACCCCAGCATTGTCGCCCGAAGCGGCACGGGACGGCTGGCGAACCCGTCTGCATGCTTCAACGGCGCGGAACCCGCTGGGGTTCCCGCTCGTCCTGCAAGGGACTCGTGTGGCTCAGCCGCCGTAGACGTGGGGCGCGAGCGTCCCCACGAACGGGAGGTTGCGGTACTTCTCGGCGTAGTCGAGGCCGTAGCCCACGACGAACTCGTTGGGGATGTCGAAACCGACCCACTCGACGTCGATGGCGACCTTGGCGGCCTCGGGCTTGCGCAGCAGGGTGCACACCTTGAGGGAGGCGGGCTCGCGCGAGCCGAGGTTGGACAGCAGCCAGGACAGCGTCAGCCCGGAGTCGATGATGTCCTCGACGATCAGGACGTGCTTGCCCTTGATGTCGGTGTCGAGGTCCTTGAGGATCCGCACCACACCGGAGGACTGGGTGCCCGCGCCGTACGACGACACGGCCATCCAGTCCATCGTGACGGGGGTGGACAGCGCCCGGGCGAGGTCCGCCATGACCATCACCGCGCCCTTGAGCACACCGACGATCAGCAGGTCCTTGCCCGCGTACTCCGCGTCGATCTTCGCGGCCAGCTCGGCCAGCTTCGCGTCGATCTCTTCCTTGGTGATGAGTACCTGCTGGAGGTCGGCACCCATGTCTTTCGCGTCCACCCGCATCACTTTCGGTCGTCCCACCGGCCGGCCGACCCCTCCCCGAGGTGCTCGGAGGGGGTCGGGATTCAGCCTTGCCGAATCACCAGTCTGCCACCCTGGCGCTGGGCGACGACCCGGCCGGGGAGATTGATGGCTCCCTGACCGCGCCAGCCGGTGATCAGGCGGTCGACCTCCTCGATGTGCCGGGCGAACAGCGAACCGGCCGGAGCGCCCGCCTCGATGGCCGCGCGCCGCAGGACGCGGCGGCGCACGGCGGGCGGGAGGGCGTAGAGCTTGGCGCACTCCAGGAGCCCGGTGGAGTCCCGTACGGCGGCCTCGGCCTGGCGGGCCCAGGCGTCGAGGGCGTCGGCGTCGTCGCGGGAGAGCCGGGCCGTGCGGGCGAGGGCTTCGACGACGCCCTTGCCGAGGGCCTTCTCCAGGGCGGGCAGACCTTCGTGGCGCAGCCGGGAGCGGGTGTAGGCGGGGTCGGTGTTGTGCGGGTCGTCCCAGACGGGCAGGGACTGGACCATGCAGGCCTTGCGGGCGGTCTGCCGGTCGAGGGCGAGGAAGGGGCGGCGGTAACGGCCGCCGGCCCCCGAGACCGCGGCCATTCCGGACAGGGAGCGGATGCCGGAGCCGCGGGCGAGGCCGAGGAGGACGGTCTCGGCCTGGTCGTCGCGGGTGTGGCCGAGCAGGACGGCGGTGGCGCCATGGCGTTCGGCGGCGGCGTCGAGGGCGGCGTAGCGGGCGTCCCGGGCGGCGGCCTCCGGACCGCCCGCGCGGCCGACGGTCACGGCGGTGGACTCGACCGGATCGAGGCCCAGTTCGCGCAGGCGCAGGACGACTTCCTCGGCCCGCAGGTCGGAGCCGGCCTGGAGACCGTGGTCGACGGTGATGCCGCCGGCGCGGACACCGAGTCTGGGGGCCTCGAAGGCGAGGGCGGAGGCGAGCGCCACGGAGTCGGCGCCGCCGGAGCACGCCACGAGCACGAGCGGCGACGGTGGGCGCTCGTGCGGGGGGACGCTCAGGGGGGTGCGCGGCGGGACACCCCTGGGGGTGCCGGGGGCGTCTGGGGTGCTGGTGTGTTCGGTGAGGAGGTCGTGGAGGACGCGGCGGACCGCCAGGCGTATCGCCGCGACCGCAGGATGGGGACCCATGTCCGGTTCCCTTCATGAAGTTGTCGGGGGGTGAACCCGAGCTCGGTCACTCAGAGTGTGTAGATGGTGACAGAACCGGGCCGTTCCCCGAGCATTGCACGCCTGCCGTGGACCCACGGTCCCTCGGACGGGTGATTGCGGGGGCATTCGACTGCCGTGGAGCCGGATCGCGGTTCACGAGGGACCACGGAGGATCACTGGGGATCGCGGGAGATCACGGCGGGCCGGTCCGGTTCACGGCTCGGCCCTGCGGTGCACCCGTGCGACCCAGTCCGCCGGTGCGGCGATCTCGGCCTTGGTCGGGAGGGTGTTGGGGGAGGTCCACACGCGGTTGAAGCCGTCCATGCCGACCTGGTCGACGACGGCCCGGACGAAGCGTTCGCCGTCCTTGTACTGCTTGAGCTTGGCGTCCAGCCCCAGCAGCTTGCGCAGCGCCATGTCCAGGCGGGACGCCCCCTTGGCGCGGCGCTGCTGGAACTTCTCCCGGATCTCGGAGACGGTCGGGACGACGGCCGGACCGACCCCGTCCATGACGAAGTCGGCGTGGCCCTCCAGGAGGGACATCACGGCGGTGAGGCGGGCGAGGATCTCGCGCTGGGCGGGGCTCTGCACGAGTTCGACCAGGGAGCGGCCGCCGTCGTCCTCGTCGCCCTCGGGGCGGCCGCCGACGAGGGACTGGGCGGCTTCCCGGATGCGTTCCAGGAAGGTCATGGGGTCGACGTCGGTCTCGGCGAGGAACGCCTGGATCTCGCCCTCGAGGTGGTCGCGCAGCCAGGGCACCGCGGAGAACTGGGTGCGGTGCGTCTCCTCGTGGAGGCACACCCAGAGGCGGAAGTCGTGCGGTTCGACGTCGAGTTCGCGCTCCACGTGGACGATGTTCGGCGCGACGAGGAGGAGGCGGCCGCCACCGTCGGCGCCGGCGGGGAGGTCGCGGGTGGAGGGGGCGAAGGTCTCGTACTGGCCGAGGACGCGGGAGGCCAGGAACGACAGCAGCATGCCGAGTTCGACGCCGGTGACCTTGCCGCCCAGGGCGCCGAACACCGCGCCGCCGGGGCTGTTGCCCCGACGCTCCTGCATCTTGTCGAGGAGCGGCTTGAGGATCTCGCGGAAGCCGGCGACGTTCGCCCGGACCCAGCCGGGGCGGTCGACGACGAGGACGGGGGTGTCGTGGATGTCCTCGGTCCCCATACGAGTGAAGCCCCGGACGTGTCCCTCCGAGGCCTTGGCGTGCCGGCGCAGTTCCGCGACGACGGCGCGCGCCTCGTCGCGGCTCACCTCGGGGCCCGGCCGCACGAGCCGCGTCGCGGTCGCCACCGCGAGATTCCAGTCGACCATCCCGGAAGAGGCACCACCGAAGCTCGTCATGTGTCAACCGTACGTGAGCGCCCGCGCTGGGGGCAGATCGCGGAAGGGGGGTGGGGGACAGATCAGGGTTGCCCGGAGACCGGGCGGTCCGGCGGCGCCGGCCCGCTCCCGCGGCGTCCCGGCTCCGGCTCCCGCCCCCACTCCCGCCTCACCGGCATCCGCACCCCGCCAGTGCCGTCGCCGCGCGGTCCAGCGCGGCCTGGGCCGCCGTCGGGTCGGTCGTGTCCGAGGTGAGGAGGGCGAAGGACAGGAGGCTGCCGTCCTGGTCGACGACGGTGCCGGCGAGGGTGTTGACGCCGGTCAGCGTGCCGGTCTTGGCGCGGACGACGCCGGCCGCGCCGTCGGTGTAGCGACTGCTGAGGGTGCCGGTGAAGCCGGCGACGGGCAGACCGGTCAGGGTCGGGCGCAGGTCGGGGTGGGCCGGGTCGCCGGCCTTCGCGAGGAGGGCGGTCAGCAGGCTCGCGGTCAGGCGGTCTTCGCGGTCGAGGCCGCTGCCGTCCTTGAACTCGACGCCGGACAGCGGCAGTCCGAGCTTCGCCAGCTGCGCGCGGATGGCCCGGCCGGCGCCGGCGAAGTCGGCGCGCTCGCCGGTGGCGACGGCCGTCTGGCGGGCGAGCGCCTCGGCGATGTCGTTGTCGCTGTTGGTCAGCATCCGCTCGACCAGGGTGGACAGGGGTGGCGAGGAGACCGTCGCGAGGGTCTCCGCGCGGGCGGTCGCCTTCGACGGTCCGGGGGGCGTGGTGTCGATGCCGTGTGACCGGAGGAGGTCGGCGAACCTGCTCGCCGCGTCGGCCGCCGGGTCCGCCACGCGGGTCGCCGGGCCCTTGACCGAGTCGTCCGTGCGGCCCTCGTCGGCGGTGAGGGCGGTGACGGGGGCGAGGTTGGGGTTGACCCCGATGGGGTGAATCTCGGAGCCGGCGTACAGGGTGGTGTCGTAGGAGAGCGTGGCCCGGGTGATCCCGCGTTTCTTCAGGGCCGCGGCGGCCGAGGCGGCGAGGGTGCGCAGGCTGGCGTAGCCCTCGGCGTCGGTGCGGGCGGTGAGGGTGGGGTCGCCGCCGCCGACGAGGACGACCTCCCCGGTGTCGGGTTCGAGGGCGACGCGGGTGGTCAGGCGGTGGTCGGCGCCCATCGCGGCGAGCGCGGCGACCGCGGTGGCGATCTTGGTGGTGGAGGCCGGGGTGAGTGCCTCGTCGGCTCCGGCGCCGTACAGGAGCGTGCCGGTGGCCACGTCGACGACCGCGGCCGTGCGGCGGGCGCCGAGGGCCGGGTCGGCGAGCAGGGGGTCCAGGACGCGGGCGAGGGCGTCGGCCGCCGGGGCGGACTTCACGGTGGTCGTGGTGCCGCCCAGGCCGGCCAGGACGGAGGCCGCGCTGGGGGCGGGCTCCGGCGCGCCGGACGCCGCCGTGCCGGACGTACCGGACGCATCGGACGAGCCGGTGTCCGACGTCCCGGCCGTGGCGCCGTGATCTGTGCCACGCGCCCGTTCCAGTGCGGCGGCCCGGTCGCGCTCGGCCGTACGCTGACCGGTGGAGTCCCAGGGGCCGGCGGCGGTCGCCACGCCGACGGCCAGGGCCAGTCCGGCGGTCGCCACGCTCGCGGTGTACTGCCAGGTCCGGCCGGCCTTCGGCATCGTGATCCGCGCGAGCTGCGGTTTCGCCGCCTGCGTGAGCCGTGTGATCCGCGGCTTCGCGGCGGCCGCGGCGCGTTCGGCGCGAGGCCGTACGATCCCTGCGGCCCGTGCCAGACGCGGTCGTACGGCGTTCGCGGCCCGCACCACATGCGGTCTCGCGGCGCGCCAAGGCCTCAGTTCTGGCACGACCACCAGCCCCTTTCGCGATCACACCCCTGCGTGAGGGACACTTAACCACCAGAACTATGTGCTGATCATGGAGGAGCCACCGGTGGAGTTCGACGTCACGATCGAGATCCCGAAGGGTTCGCGGAACAAGTACGAGGTGGACCACGAGACCGGTCGGATCCGCCTGGACCGTCGACTCTTCACCTCGACCGCCTACCCGACCGACTACGGCTTCGTCGAGAACACCCTCGGCGAGGACGGCGACCCGCTGGACGCGCTGGTCATCCTGGACGAGCCGACCTTCCCGGGCTGCCTCATCCGCTGCCGCGCGATCGGCATGTTCCGGATGACGGACGAGGCCGGCGGCGACGACAAGCTGCTGTGCGTCCCGGCGACCGACCCGCGCGTGGAGCACCTGCGCGACATCCACCACGTGTCGGAGTTCGACCGCCTGGAGATCCAGCACTTCTTCGAGGTCTACAAGGACCTGGAGCCCGGCAAGTCCGTCGAGGGCGCCAACTGGGTCGGCCGCACCGACGCCGAGACCGAGATCGAACGGTCGTACAAGCGCTTCAAGGAGCAGGGCGGTCACTGACCTTCCCCGCAGCGAAAGGGGGCCGCACGCGCGCGTGCGGCCCCCTTTCGCATGTCCGCGGGCGGAAAGCGCCTTGTGCGGGTCGCGTGACCGTGGGCAGAGGTGCCTCGGTGTGCGGACGGGCGTCTGCGCATACTGAGGCGTACGGAATGTGTCGTTCAGGGAGCGTTGCTCAGTGACGGAGGCGGAGGACCGCAAACCGCAGTCGGACGAGGCCCGGAGCGTGCCCGACTCCGAGATCAGCTCCGAGTTCGCGGTTCCGCCGGGCCTGGCCCTGCCCAGGGCCGGCGGCGAGTCGGAGACGACGTCGGAGTTCGCCGTTCCCAAGGGACTGGACGCCCCGCAGCCGGTGTCGGGGGAGCCCGAGGGGTCGGCGTTCAGCACGCCGAGCACCTACAGCACCCGGCACGCGTCGGCGGCGTTCACGCCCGCCGAGGGCGTCCCGGTGGTCAGCCTGACCAAGGACGTGCCCTGGCAGGACCGGATGCGCACGATGCTGCGCATGCCGGTGGCCGAGCGGCCCGCGCCGGAGCGGGTGCCGAAGGCGGAGGAGGAGGGCGGTCCGGCCGTCCCGCGCGTGCTCGACCTGACGCTGCGCATCGGGGAGCTGCTGCTGGCCGGCGGTGAGGGCGCCGAGGACGTGGAGGCCGCGATGTTCGCGGTCTGCCGCTCCTACGGGCTCGACCGCTGCGAGCCGAACGTCACCTTCACCCTGCTGTCGATCTCCTACCAGCCGTCCCTGGTGGAGGACCCGGTGACGGCGTCGCGGACCGTGCGCCGCCGGGGCACCGACTACACGCGGCTCGCGGCCGTCTTCCAGCTGGTGGACGACCTCAGCGACCCCGAGACGCACCTGTCCCTGGAGGACTCCTACCGGCGGCTCGCCGAGATACGGCGCAACCGGCACCCGTACCCCACCTGGGTGCTGACCTCGGCGAGCGGGCTGCTCGCGGGCGCGGCCTCGGTGCTCGTCGGCGGTGACGTCGTCGTGTTCGTGGCCGCCGCGCTCGGCGCGATGCTCGGCGACCGGCTCGCCTGGCTCTGCGCGGGGCGCGGACTGCCGGAGTTCTACCAGTTCCTGGTGGCCGCGATGCCGCCGGCCGCGATCGGGGTCGCGCTGACGCTGACGCACGTCGATGTGAAGGCGTCCGCGGTGATCACCGGTGGGCTGTTCGCGCTGCTGCCCGGGCGGGCGCTGGTGGCGGGCGTCCAGGACGGTCTGACCGGCTTCTACATCACCGCGGCCGCCCGCCTGCTGGAAGTGCTGTACTTCTTCGTGGGCATCGTCGTCGGCGTGCTGCTGATGCTGTACGTGGGCGTGCAGCTCGGCGCCCATCTCAACCCCGACGCCGCCCTCGGCATCACCGAGCGGCCCGTGGTGCAGATCGGCGCGTCGATGCTGCTGTCGCTGACCTTCGCGGTCCTGCTCCAGCAGGAACGGACCACCGTGCTGGCCGTGACGCTGAACGGCGGTGTCGCCTGGTCGGTGTACGGCGCCATGCACTACGCCGGCGACATCTCGCCGGTCGCCTCCACCGCCGTCGCGGCGGGGGTGGTGGGGCTGTTCGGGCAGTTGCTGTCGAGGTACCGGTTCGCCTCGGCGCTGCCCTACACGACCGCGGCGATCGGGCCGCTGCTGCCGGGGTCGGCCACCTACTTCGGGCTGCTGTCGATCGCCCAGAGCGAGGTGGACACGGGGCTGACCTCGCTGACCAAGGCCGCGGCGCTGGCCATGGCCATCGCCATCGGGGTGAACCTGGGGTCCGAGGTGTCGCGGCTGTTCCTGCGGATCGGTTCCGCCGAGAAACGGCGGGCGGCCAAGAGGACGCGGGGATTCTGAGCGGGGCGCTGCGCTGTGCGGTGC